>CAMDCA010000101.1 GCA_945889645.1 Rhizobium sp. Q54 | reverse complement strand
GGCCAGATCAACATGCGCAAGGTCGATGGCTGGCAGACGCTCACCACCAAGACCGACGACCGGCCGATTGACCTGGCCGCCTGAACCGATACCTTCAACCTACCGGAGACCGCGTCATGCCAATTCCAACACAACCAGCGACGGCACCGTGGCCCCGGCAATCGAGAAATCAATGTGCCAGAAGAATTTCCACGGCAGGACCCACGCATTGGCGTCCGACAGTGCGTTGGAGGCACCGGCGAGGTCGGTGATGCGATCCTGTTGCGGCACCGCCAACGCCTGGCGCGCGGTGGCGTCGAGGCCGCGATAGGTCGTGTTCTCGATGGTGGCGCGGAACGCGAGCTGCGCCTCGGCAAGATGACCGCCGAGACGCTGGCGGTACTGCTGGATGAATTCCAGCAGCTGCGAGGCGGCCAACCCAAAGCTCGCGGCGAACAGCGCGCTCGCCAGCGAGTCGAGCTTGGCCAGAATCCAGTTCATGCCGCGCGTTGTTTCCCCCTCGTCTTCACGAGATGGAGGCGCCCGAACACCTTCAAGAGGAAGGCGTAGATCAGCGCGATTTCCTCCAGCTTAGAGAATCGCCCGGCCGCTCCGGCGTGACCGGCTGCCATATTGGTCTTGAGCAGCAGGATGTTGGTGTCGGTCTTCTTGGCGCGCAGCTTGGCGACCCACTTGGCCGGTTCCCAATAGGTCACGCGCGGATCGGCGAGACCGGCGGTGACCAGAATGTTGGGATAGTTCTTGGCGGCGACGTTGTCGTAGGGCGAGTAGCCGAGAATGGTGCGGTAGGCGTCGGCATCGGTGATGGGGTTGCCCCACTCGGGCCACTCCGGCGGCGTCAGCGGCAGCGTGCCATCGGTCATGGTATTGAGCACATCGACGAAGGGAACCTCGGCCACCGCGGCCTTAAACAGGTCGGGGCGCTGGTTCAATACGGCGCCGACCAGCAGGCCGCCGGCGCTGCCGCCGTGGGCGACGATGTTGCCCTGGGACGTGTAGCGCTTGGCGATCAGGTGCTCGGCCGCGGCGATGAAGTCGCGGAAGGTGTTCGGCTTCTTCTTGAGGCGGCCTTCGCGATACCAGCGGTAGCCGCGATCGGTGCCGCCCCGGATGTGCGCGACGGCGAAGACGAAGCCGCGGTCCACCAGGCTGAATCGATTGGGGATGAACATCGACGGCATCGACATGCCGTAGGCGCCGTAGCCGTACAGCACCAGTGGCGCGGTGCCGTCGATGGGCGTGTCGCGGCGGTGCAGGACCGAGATCGGCACCATCTCGCCGTCGGTGCTGGGGGCCATCAGGCGCCGGCTGAGGTACTGCGACGAGTCGTGGCCGCTCGGGACCTCCTGGCGCTTGCGCAGCACACGCGTGCGCGCGGTCATGTCGTAGTCGTAGATCTCGCGCGGCGTGGTCGGCGACGAATAGGCGAAGCGCAGCGTGTCGCTGTCGAACTCGTAGCCCGCCACCATGGACAGATCGTAGGCCTCCTCGTCGAACGAGATGGTGTGCTCGTTCCCATCCGACAGGCGGCGCACGACGATGCGCGGCAGCCCGTCCACGCGCTCCATGCGCGCGAGGTTGCACGCCGTCATGACCATGCCGAGCAGCAGGCGGCCGGTTTGGTGCGGCACGAGATCGGACCAGTTGGCGCGGTCGGGCGAATCCACCGGAGCGACCGAGATGCGGAAGTCCTCGGCGCCGTCGGCGTTGTTGTGGATGAACCAACGGCCGCCGTTGTGGGTGACGTGGTACTCGATGCCCGGCCTGCGCGGCGCCAGCACCTGCGGCGCGGCGGTAGGCAAGTCGGCGTCGATGGCAAGGAATTCCGACGTGACGTGGTCGTGGGCGTTGATGAGGATGAACTTGCGGCTCTCGGTCTTGCCCATGCCGACGAAGAAGCCGGAGTCCTTCTCCTCGTAGACCAGCACGTCCTTTTTCTGCTTGTCGCCGACGCGATGGCGGAAGACCCGGCTGGGGCGATGGTTCTCGTCCAGCACGCAATAGAAGAACGTGCGCGAATCGTTGGCCCACTCGATGCCGCCGTCGGTGCCGCTGACGTTCTGGTCAACGACCTTGCCTGAGGCCACGTTGCGCACGATGACGTCGTGGGATTCCGAACCCTTCTCGTCCGTGGCGTAGGCGATGAACGCGTGGTCCGGGCTGTGATCGGCGCTGGTGACGCGGAAGAACGGCTTGCCGGCGGCGAGCGCGTTGACGTCGAGCAGAATTTCTTCCGACTGCGTCCAACTGAACGCCGGCGCGCCCGGCGCGGCGATGCGCGTGCGGCAGTAGATCGGGTGCTGGCTGTTGGCCTCGTAGCGCGCGTAGTAGGCGTACGGGCCGTCGGCCTGCGGCACCGACGCGTCCTCGCGCTTGATGCGGCCCTTCATCTCCTCGATGAGGACGCGCATGGCGCCCGCAGCGTCCTTCATGACGCTGTCGGTGTACTTGTTCTCGGCCTCCAGGTAGGCGCGGATGTCCTGCCGCAGGACCTCTGGCTGCTGCATCAGCTTCTGCCAGTTCTCGTCGCGCAGCCACGCGTACGGATCGTTGCGCTCGTGGCCGTGAAAGACGACGGAGTGCGGCCGCTCTGCAGCCCGGGGCGGTTTCATCGATGCATCACTCGGCTTGGGGTTGAGAACGACTGCACCCACCGTGCCATTGCGGGGGTTAAACGGACAGTCCGGCGAGAAATACGCGGCGTAGATACGCGGGAAATACGCTGATCACGGGCGCGTGAAGGCCAAGTCTCCCTCAGAGAGCGTCCTCCCGCAGATCACCGCCAGATAATGAGACCGGATGGCAATGCGCCCCTAGCAGGCTGTTGAAGAAGTCACCGCTTCGGCGCCCTGAAGGGGGCGTCGTCGCTGCGGTGGACTGAAGGGGGGCGGATTGGGCCGTAGAGTGTGATGGCAGCCCAGCCGCGGTCTGTGTTCCAGACGTCCATGTGGACGTCCGGGGACGGTTTGGCGGCTGAGCCCATGATCACGTTACTCCCAGCAACTTCGGCAACCGGATCAGATTGTACGCGGC
>CAMDCA010000100.1 GCA_945889645.1 Rhizobium sp. Q54 | reverse complement strand
TCGGGCTCACGAACCTGGCGCAGCCGGACGCTACCGCGAGCAGCGTGGTGGCCCGTCCGTGGGCCTACGCCGCCACGGACGAGGAGATCGTGCTGCGGCCGCGCGAGGGCCTGGAGTTTAAGCTGCAGGTGCAGCGCGGCGATGCCGTGGTTTATTTCTGGTCGGCGTCGAAGCCGATCTACTACGAGTTCCACGGCGAACCGACGACCGAGGCGGGCAAGGCATACTTGCCATACAAGTCGTACTGGAAGCTGACGGACTGGCTGTCGGGCGGGTCGCTGGTGGCGGAGTTCACCGGAACCCACGGGTGGTTCTTCCGCAACGACGGCGCAGAGCCGATCACCATCAAAATGACGGCCTCGGGGTACTACGAGGAAGTTGGCATCATCAACAGGTCACGTCCATGAACAAGCCCTTGCAACGCATCGCTCTCGCGGCCGCGGCATTGATCCTGGCAACGGGGGTCGTCGGCAGCGTGCTCGCGCACGCCTTCATCGTGGATCAGCGCGACGTCGGCGACATTCGCGTCTATCTCGCCTATTTCGCAGATGGTGCCTACGCCGGAGTGCCACTGGAGCTGACTGTCGCGTTGTCCAAGATGCCGGCGGACGAGCCGCTTGCATTCGACGAGGTGGCCGTGAGGGTCAGCCAGAAAGGCAAGGCGCCGGCGTTCAGCGAGACGCTCCGGCCCACCGAAGAGAAGGTAGCCCTCTTCGACTACAAATTTCCCTGCGCGGGCGAGTACGAAGTGCGTCTGACCTTCCCACAGAAGGACGCCAGGCCCATCGACGTGACGTTCCCATTCGACATCATGACGAACCCCTTCCTCGCCGAAGAGACTCTCATGGATCGCATGCTGGGCATGTTCCGGGACCAGGCCGCGCCGACCCGCTGTTAGTGCTCATGGCGGTGGTGGATGTCTGGGAAGTGCCTGTGGGCGTGCGTCGTGGGTATGTGCCTGTGGGTGTGCACGTGGGGCTCGCCAACGGGATCGTGTGGCCCATGGGCATGCTGGTGATGCCCGTCATGGCGATGGGCATGCTCGTGCAGCATCGCTTCATGGACGTGCTGATGCGCATGGCGCTCGGTTAGATGCAGATAGACGCCGATGCCCATGAGTACTCCGGCGAGCACAACCTGCACCGAGAGTGGCTCGTGCAGTAGCGCCACCGACATGACTGTTCCGATGAAGGGCGCCGTAGAGAAGTAGGCGCTCGTACGCGCAGCCCCGATATGGCGAAGCGCGAGCACGAACAGCACCAGGCTGACCCCGTAGCTCAACAGGCCCACCGCCGCACCAGCCGCCAAGATCGGCATGGGCGGAACAGTTGCGCCAGTGGCAGCAGCGAGCCCGCTGTTGATCAGCCCGGCCGCAATGCCTTTGATCATGGTGATCTGCATCGGGTCCGCGTGCGAAAGCTTCCGCGTCAGGTTGTTGTCGATACCCCAGGCAACGCATGCGCCAGCAATCGCAAGGGCGCTTGTAAGCGCCGGAGCAAAACTCCCTCACTGAAGCGGCCGGGTTTGTCCGGTTGCGCCGGAGTAAAAGTCCGGCAGCAGATAGCCCTTTGCGGTTGGCAGAGGGCGGGGGATGAAGGGCGTGGAGCTGTACGGGCGGGTTCGCTATGCGGTGCAGATTGAGGGGCTGAGCCATCGCGAGGCGGCGCGGCGGTTCGGGGTCGACCCGCGGACGGTGGCCAAGATGATGGTGTTCTCGGTTCCGCCCGGGTACCGGCGGGACGCACCACCGAAGCGGCCGAAGCTGGATCCGTTCGTCGGGATCATCGACCAGATCATCGCAGACGATAAGACCCGGCCGGCGAAGCAGCGGCACACGTCGAAGCGAGTGTTCGAGCGGCTGCGCGACGAGCATGGCTACGCCGGCGGGCTGACCATCGTGAAGAACTACGTGTTGGGGTGCCGTTCAGCGGCAGCGGGAGGTATTCGTGCCGCTGCGGCACGATGCCGGGCACGCACAGGCGGACTTCGGCGAGGCGCTGGCGGTGATCGGCGGGGTGGAACGGAAGGTCCACTTCTTCGCCATGGACCTGCCGCACTCGGACGCCGGCTTCGTGCAGGCGTATCCGGCGGAGACGACCGAGGCGTTCTGCGACGGTCACGTGGCGGCGTTTGCCTTCTTCGGCAAGGTTCCGGCGTCGATCCTGTACGACAACACCAAGATCGCCGTGGCCCGCATCCTGGGGGATGGCCGCCGCCAGCGCACCCGTGTGTTTAACGAGTTGCAGTCGCACTACCTGTTCGCCGACCGCTTCGGCCGGCCCGGTAAGGGCAACGACAAGGGCAAGGTCGAGGGACTGGTAGGGCTGATCCGGCGGAACTACCTGGTGCCGATCCCTCATGCCACCAGCTTCGCTGCGCTCAACGAGGCCCTGCTGACGGCGTGTCGCCGCCGCCTCGGTGACCAGTTGCGCGGCCATGATGAGACGATCGGCGAGCGGCTGCTCCGGGACCTGGCGGCGTTCCACGACCTGCCTTCGGCGCCCTATGACGCCTGCGAGAAGCAGGCGGGCCGGGTCAGCTCGCTATCCCTGGTGCGCTACCGCGGCACCGACTACTCGGTGCCGACCGCCTACGGTCATCGCGAGGTGCTGGTGCGCGGCTACATCCACGAAGTGGTGATCTCATGCGGTGCCGACATCATCGCCCGGCACGTCCGCTCCTATGAGCGGGAAGACTTCGTCTTCGACCCGCTGCACTACCTGGCTCTGCTTGAGCGCAAGATCGGCCCGCTCGATCAGGCGGCGCCCTTGGCTGGCTGGGAGCTGCCCGAGGCGTTCGCGACGCTCCGCCGTCTGCTCGAGGCGCGCATGGGCAAGCAAGGCAAGCGCGAGTTCGTGCAGGTGCTGCGACTGATGGAAGTGTTTCCGGTCGATGAGGTCGCCGCCGGCGTACGCACTGCGATCGATCGCGGGGTGATCGGCTTCGACGCGGTGAAGCATCTGGTGCTGTGCCGGATCGAGCGGCGGCCACCCCGGCTCGACATGACGGTATATCCCTACCTGCCGCGCGCCAGCGTGGCCACCACCTCGGCCAGGACGTATCTGGAGCTGCTGACCGGGGTGGCGTCATGACCGACACGCCCCAGGTTCTGCTCGCCCATCACCTGAAGGCGCTCAAGTTGCCGACCTTCCTGCGCGAGTACGACAAGGTCGCCCGGAGTTGCGCCGCCGAGGGCGTCGAGCATCCCGGC
>CAMDCA010000099.1 GCA_945889645.1 Rhizobium sp. Q54 | reverse complement strand
CCCCGGACGTCCACATGGACGTCTGGAACACAGACCGCGGCTGGGCTGCCATCACACTCTACGGCCCAATCCGCCCCACTTCAGTCCACCGCAGCGACGATGCCCCCTTCAGGGCGCCGAAGCGGTGACTTCTTCAACAGCCTGCTAGTGGCGCGGCCGCGTGCCGCGGCAACCGTTTCGTCTTGAATCCGTCATCGTCCAGTCGCGCGCCGTTCACGGGCACGCGGCACAAATCCGCCCCTAGCTTTGGACGGAGGCGGCGATGCGCAAAGGACTGTTTCTCACACTGGCCGGCGCCGCCGCGGTGCTGGGCGCGGCAGCGGCCCTGACCCTGCACGCCAGCAGCGCGGCCACGGATCGCTACAACGCCGCGCACATGCGGATGCCGGTCAGCGGCACGATGCCGGGATGGAACTGCACCAGCACCGGGTGCGTCACGCGGGCCCTGCAGGGCACCGCGACCAACTGACGCCCGCCAGAAACGAAAACGGGGCGGACCCAAAGGTCCGCCCCGCTCGCTTGGTACGTGCGCTCGCTTAGAGCGAGAAGACGTAGAGCATCGCGCCCCAACCGCGGTACCCGATGTCGGGCACGTTGGGCTGCTGGGCACCGGCCGTGATGGCAATGTACTGCTTGCCGTTCACTGCGTAGGTGAAGGGCGGCGACTTGATGCCGACGCCAGTTTCGAAGCGCCACAGTTCGGCCAGAGTCTCCGGGTTGTGGGCGGTGACAGCACCGTCAAGAGTGGCGGTGAACAGCAGGTTGCCGGCCGTCGCCAGGATGCCCGACTGGTTGACGTAGGTCTGGCGCACGCGGGCAAGTTGCTTGCCGGTGGCCAGATCCTGCGCGGTCAGCAGGCCATGCAGGTCGGCCTCGGCGCGCGTGCCGGCCTTGGCGCGGCCCTTCTCGTCGATGCCGCCGTCGGCAAGCGTGATGGACGGGATGATCTGCATAGCGGTGCAGCCGTCCTCACCGGCCGAATAGGCCACCTTCTTGACCGGATCGACAGCCATCGGCTGCCAGCGCGCTGCACCCGCCGCATGCGGGCAGGCCTGCTTGGCCATTGCATCCGCGCGCGCCCAACGGGTGGCGGGGATGTAGGTCTGCAGCGCCAGGTTCGGGTTGTACTCGACAGGCTTGCCGGTCTTCTGGTCGATGCCGGCAGTCCACGTCACCTGGTCCACGTACTGGTGGGCGTGGATGAACTGACCGTTAGTGCGATCGACTTGATAGAAGAAGCCGTTACGTCCGAAGTGGACGACCTGCTTGCGCTCCTGACCACCGAACGGTGCATCGACCAGGATGTGCACGCCCTGCTCGTCGTAGTCCCACGACTCGTTCGGCGTGTACTGGAAGTACCACTTGATCTTGCCGGTGCTCATTTCGAACGCGACGACTGCGTTGGAGAACAGGTTGTCGCCCGGACGGAACTCGGGGTCGAACATCGGCACGGGCTGCGCGGTACCCCAGATGGTGAGCTTTTGGGCGGGGTCGTAGGAGCCGGTGGTCCACAGCGCGGCGCCGCCGGTCTTCCACGCATTGTGGTCGTCCTTCCACGTCTCAAAGCCGGGCTCGCCCGGGTTCGGAACGGTGTAGGTGCGCCATATTTCCTTGCCGGTGGCCGGGTCGAGGGCGGCCAGCCAGCCGCGCGTGCCGGCGTCGCCGTTCGACTGACCGACCAGGATCTTGCCGTCGGCCGGCAGCGGAGCGGCGGTGAAGTTCTCGCGCGTCTTCTCGGCATCGATGCCGGCGCCCTTTGGATGCACGACGCGGGCGATCTGCTGCTGCCACACGAACTCGCCGCTGTCGCGGTTGACGGAAACGACCATGCCGTTGGTCAGGTTGTGGATGACATTGTTCATGTACATGGCAACGCCGCGGCTGCGGCCGTTCTCGGCCTTGTCAACCTGGGCGTTGGCGGCCCACAGGACGGTGCCCTTGGTGCCGCTGCGCACGTCAATCTTCATGATCACGCCGTCGCCGGCATCGATGTACATGAAGCCGTTATCGACCAGGCCGTGGTTCTCCAGCGTCGCCGTGGTGCGGCCGCGCAGCGCGTCCGACAGCGGTACGGTGAAGGCGACCTTGAGCTTGTCGACGTTGGACTGGTTGATGTTGGTCAGGCGCGAGTAGCGCTGTGACGCATAGTTCTGAAAGCCAAGCAACCAGTTGTGCGGCTCGAGGTCAGCGTTCTCGAGGCGTGCGTCGGTCACGTTGGCGGCCGACGCCGGCAACGCGAACGTGGCGGCCAGGATGGCGCCCAGCACGGATGTGGTGACGGCGAACTGCCGCCCAATACGCGAATGGCTCATGGATAAAGGGCCTCCCCGCCCCTATCGCCCGCAGCGTCTCTACACGAGGTTCACCGGGCTATCGACCAGTAGGCATCGGCACGCCGATGGGTGTCAAACCATTTGCTCCCATCGATCAGCACCGATGGTGGCTCCGCGGAGGTGTGCTTGAAGGACCCCAAATCGGGTGCGAAACTGCGCCCGGAAGGGCCGCGGGCCCACGCTTCCGACAAAGTACAGAGAGGGTCCTGCAGATGACCGCCTTGGGTTCGATTCGCTGCCTGTTCGCAATTGCCGGCGTCCTGGCGGGAGCCGCGCTGCTCGCTCCGGGCGCATCGTACGCCCAGGACGCGGACCCCGTTGCGGGCGCCACGGTGTGGAAGACCGTCGCCAACTGCCGCGAGTGCCATGGCTGGGCGGCCAACGGACAGCAGGAGCTGCCGCAGCAGCCGCAAGGCGCCAACCTGCGGGAAACGACCCTCGATAAGGACGCCATGGCGGAGATCATCCGTTGCGGCAAACCGGCGAGCGAGATGCCCTATTTCGGAGGCAACTCGACGTGGACCGCGACCGGCAAATGCTTCGGCATGACGAGGGCCGAGGTCGGCGCCATGATGCCGATCAAGGCGGACACGACGCTGTCGGACAGGCAGGTCGTCAACGTCGTCGCCTACATCTTTGCCAACCTAGCCGGCAAAGGCCCGGTGACCGCGGCCGAGTGCGACGCGTTCTTCGGCGCCGGCAACCCGAAGTGCGCCGGCTACGCCAAGTAGCGGGCGCGCCTACTTCGCGTGAAGACGCAGGGCCACGTTTTCATCGCCACCAGTCTTGATGGCTACATCGCGCGCCGCGATGGCACCATCGACTGGCTGACGCAGTATCCGACGGGCAGCGAGGACCACGGCTACAACGCGTTCATTGCCGGGATGGACGGCATCGTCATGGGCAGCGGGACGTTCGCCGCCGTTCTATCCTTTCCGGAGTGGCCGTACAGCAAGCCGCTTGTCGTCCTAAGAGCCTGACTCGGAAGTTCACGTTGCCGCCTGATGGTTTGGCTCGGTCAGGCGCCTGAGCATCACGGATATCATGGCCAGCTTGGCGAAGCCTTGGGCGATGATCGCCAGGGCTTCGTAGTGCGCCATGAGGCGGCGGTTACGCCGGA
>CAMDCA010000098.1 GCA_945889645.1 Rhizobium sp. Q54 | reverse complement strand
CCGCAACCGCCGCCTCGCCCGCGACTTCGAGCGCTACGCCAGAACCGTCGTCGCCTTCGTTCGCCTCGCCATGATCCGCATCATGCTCCGGCGCCTGACCAGGCCAATCCCTTGCCGCTGAATCTCAACTTCTTGGATCGGCTCTTAGACAACGGCCGTCTCGCGCTAGCGGGACCGGCCGTCCGCAGCCGGTGCGGGAGCGCCGGCAGCACTCGTTGGCAACCCGCAAGGGTTGCGCGGAGCGACCGTGGCCCGCGCCGAGCGCGCGGCGCCTTGGACAGGGTGCATTCTCCGTGACTTTGAACAGCATGGGTTGGAACGCCCGTTGGGGTGAGCGTTGGCGCGCATTGAACGCGCCGGACACGGAGCCGGGGCGCGTTCTGCGCCACGACGGCCCGCAATACTTGGTTGAGACGGAAGGGGGCCCGGTAGCCGCCGTACTGCCCGGCCGTTGGCGGCAGGACAAAGGCCTCGACGTTCCCGCCGTAGGCGATTGGGTCGCGGTCGCTCCTGAATCCGGGCTGGCGCGGATCGAGGCCGTCTTGCCGCGCGCCACCTGGATCGCTCGCGAAGCGGCAGGCAGTCGCACCGAGCGCCAAGTCGTGGCGGCCAACGTCGACTACGCGTTGGTGGTGACCGACGGTGGCGCCGACTTCAATGCGCGCCGCATTGAACGCTACGTGACTGCCTTGGGCGCCGGCGGCGGCGTGCAGCCGGTGATCGTGGTCAACAAGGCCGATCAGGTCGCGGATCGCGCCGACGTGCGGCGTGACCTCGAACGCGCTGCGCCGGGCGTCGCTGCCATCTTGCTCAGCGCCCAGAGCGGCGAGGGGGTGGATGAACTCACTCCCTACCTGGCCGTCGGCGCGACTCTGGCGTGCGTCGGCTCGTCGGGCGTTGGCAAGTCGACCCTCATTAACCGCCTGCTCGGGCACGCAAGCCAGGCCACCGGGGAGGTCCGCGAACACGACGGACGCGGCCGCCACACCACCACCCACCGCGAGCTGCTGGCGTTGCCCGGAGGCGCCGTCATCATCGACACGCCGGGCCTGCGCGAGCTGGTGCCGTGGTTTGAGCCAGGCACCACACCGGGCGGCTTCGCCGACATCGCGGAACTCGCGCGCGGCTGCCGCTACCGCGACTGCCGGCACGTAGACGAACCCGGCTGTGCGGTTCTCGCCGCGGTGCAGGCCGGCACTCTCGATGCCGAGCGCCACGCAAACCTGCAGCAGCTGGAGCGCGAGGCGGCGTTCCAGGAGTCGCGCCGCAATGACACTGCTGCCCGCACCCGAAAGCGGACCGAACGGACGTTGGGCCGGACCGTGCGTGACATGGACAAGCGCCACCCAAAGCGCCGTTGAAAGCCCTCCGGCCGGGCGGCGTATACTTGGCCGATGGGCCGCATCGCCGAACGCAAACAACCGCGCGTGGCCGTCACCGCACTGACGGTCACGCGCGCGTTCTGGCGGCCGGCGGAGCCGCGGGTCTGGCTCGACCTCGGCGACGCGAGCGTCGGGTTGGTGCAGAGCCGGCTCGGCGCCACCGAAGCCGAGGTCCACGAGGCCAAGGCGTACGACACGCCTGACCTCGATTTGCGCACTGGCGGTGTGAGCCTGACCGTCGCGCGCGCGGGCACGCGCGCCGTGCAGCGGGTTTGGGGGCGCGCAACCGCCGCGGCGACTGAGGTTCTCGTCCACGAAACAGAAGCGGATGACGGACCGGACCTTGGTCACGCCGCAGCGGTCATGCCGCCCGCCGTTGCCGAGCGCGTGCGCGAAACAGGTGTAGCCGCCTTGTTCAGCGTGCGCTTCACACGCGTGCGCGGCCACTTCCCGGCCGACATTCCTATCCTGGACGTCGTCCTGGACCGCGGTGTGGTGATTGTCGGCGACAAGGAGATGCCGTTCGCCGAACTCGCGGTGGCGAACCACGCCAATCTTGTCGGCGCCCCAGCGTTGGCGGGCCTGCTGTCCGATGTCCCGGTCCGCCTGGCGGCCGAAGACCGCTGGGACCGCGGATACCGCTTGGCCACCGGTGCCGGCCCGCGGCCGTACCACGCGCGCGTGCCGCCGGTGGCGGCCACCGCCCGCCTCGGCGACGCCGCCGCCCAAGTCCTCCGCCAGGCCTTCGCCCATTTCATCCGCAACCTGCCGGCCGCCAGCGTGCGTGGCGAGGCCGAGGCGGTGCACCAGATGCGTGTCGGCATGCGGCGGCTGAACGCCTGCATCGGGATCTTTCCACGCCTGCTCGACGCGGGCTTGGTGGCCGACATCGCCGCGCTCCGCCGCCTGTTCGAGTCGCTCGCCGAGGTCCGCGAATGCGACGTGTTCCTCGATGCGACCTTGCCGCGCATCGCCGCTGCCGCGCTGCCCGCCGCCGATCGCAGCGCGCTGGAGGTCTCGGTGCGCCTGCACCGTGCGTCGGCCTTGGGCGCGCTGCGGCGTACCTTCGATGGTCCCGACCTCGCCCTTCTCGTCACCGCCCTCGACCTGCGGCTTAGCGGCTGGCGCTGGCGCAAGCGCATCGGGCCTCTCGATGAGCTTGGCCCTTCGCTGGGCACGACAGAATTTTCTGCACGGCGCATCCGCGCCTTGCACCGGCGCTTGCTGCGCTCCGAACCGGCGGACGTGCGCGACGTCCCGGCGTGGCATCAGGCGCGCAAGCGTGCCAAGCGCCTGCGCTACGCGACGGAGCCGCTGCTCGCGGCCTATCCCGGCAAGCGTGCAGCGGTGCGCCGCTACGCCAGGCGGCTCGCCAAGCTGCAGGACGTGCTCGGCGACCTCAACGACCTGCGCACCGCGGGCGACCTCATCACCCGCCTCGTGGATATGGGGGATGCTGGGATTTCGGCGCGCACCCAGGAATCAGTACGTGCCCATGTCGCCGAACGCCTGCGCGCCCACCTGCCGCGCGTCGCCCGTGCGCTGCACCGGGCGGGCGAAGCATTCCCCAAGGTGCGCGCGGCGGCACGCCGGCCGTTCGTTGTTGCGGTGCTGGGCGACCCCGATGGCTACGCCGCGCCCATGGCGGCCCAGCTCTCAGCCGCGTGGAGCGTCTCCGGCCTGCGCACGGCCGTGGTCGCTGGGCGGGGATTTGGGCGACTATCCGCCTGGATCTCGCGCCGCAGCGAAGACTGGCCGCGTATCGCCCAGCGTGCCGGCATCGGGCACGCTTGGGGCGATGCGCAACGCGTGGTGTGGGCCGTGAAGCCACCGTCGGACGCGCAGGGGTGGCGCCGCCTTCGCGCGGTGGCCGATGCGATCGTCGTCCCGGTCAGTGCCGGCAACATCATGGAGGCCCAGGCCGTGCTGACCAAATTGCGCCGCCGCCGCGCCCCGGTTCTGCCGGTGGCGGTGGCTGCGGGCAGGGCGGCGCCGGCATTCGATGCGACGGCCGTCCTGCGCTGGACTGCGCAGTACCGCGCCCTGGCCCGCAGCGGTCGCAGCATCTTCGACGAAGCCGACGGTGCCGCTGCCGAGGCACAGGCCGAGTGGCTGTCGCTCTTCGAGGCCATCGAGCGCTTGGTGCACACCGATTGTACGTCGTCAGAACTTTTGAGACAGGTGGGGTCCGGATTTAGCGGAGAGGTGGCCTCATCTTGGGTTGATATTTAGGCGGCGATTTTGCGGTGCTGCAAGCGCCGATGTTCGATGGTCTTCCGTTTGATGCGGGCCCGCTCGCGCAG
>CAMDCA010000097.1 GCA_945889645.1 Rhizobium sp. Q54 | reverse complement strand
TCGCCCGCAACCGCCGCCTCGCCCGCGACTTCGAGCGCTACGCCAGAACCGTCGTCGCCTTCGTTCGCCTCGCCATGATCCGCATCATGCTCCGGCGCCTGACCAGGCCAATCCCTTGCCGCTGAATCTCAACTTCTTGGATCGGCTCTGAGGGATGAGCCCCCTGGCCGCTGGCGCGGCGGCGGCGCTATAGTCGGCCGTTCAGTTGCGCCGGGGCGCGCAGTGGGGATGGCGCACAAATCATTGAGGCGGCTGGTTGCCGCGCTCATCGTGCTCGGCACGATGGCGGTGAGCGGTCGCGCCTACGCCGCCCCGTACCAGGACGGTCTTGTCGCCTACGAGCAGGGCCAGTTCATCGACGCCATTCGCGAGTTCCGTTCGCTGGCCGTAACGGGCCATCCCGGCGCTGAGTTCATGCTGGGCGTCATGCACTTCAACGGATTTGGGGTCGACCGCAACGAAAAGGTGGCGGCGATCTACTTTCGCCTGGCGGCGGAGCAAGGCGATGCCGGAGCGCAACTCGCGTTCGGCTCGCTCCACGTGCGCGGCATTGGGGTGATGCAGAACCTGGTGGAAGCGCGCAAGTGGCTGAGCATTTGTTCCCGCAGCGCGACGCCCGAGCTTGCACGTCAGGCCACTGCCCTCATTTCGGCGACGGCCAGCCTCATGACGGCGGCGGAGATCAGTCGGGCTGACCGGGACGCGGAGCGGTGGCGGCCGGTGCGAGCCGGGCTGGTGCGTCCTTAGCAGCCGCGACACGCCTGGCCTCGGCGCGGGTCCAGGCCACGTACGCCTCCCAGGTGTTGTAGTCGATGATCGCCAGGGTGCGGCCGCGATACGGCTGCTGGTACTCCGGCTGCATCCAGCGCGGGAACGGCACGTCGATAAAGAGCACCATGCGGCGGCGTGAGTCGCCGTCGAGCCAGATCAGGGCCGCGTCCTGAGAGACAATGCGCAACGGGCGCACCAGCCGCCCGGCGAACCCGAACTGCCCGTGATATTCCTCCAGCGCTGCCACGGTGCGGCCGTAGCTCATCTGCGAGGCGAAGATGAACTTTGCCGCCGGCTGGACATCGTAGGCAAAGGCGATCGGCAGAAAGCCGAGGAGGTGCACCAGCACTACGATGGCGGCGCTCTGCAGGGCCAGCGCCAGGACGGCCGCCCGCGCCCGCACCTTGCCATTGAGCAGCACGAGCAGTCCGACAATCGCCACAGCAACGCCGAACCACGGCGTGATGCTGCGCGCGAACTCTGGCAGGTCCATTAAGTCGATGGCGCCGTTGGTGTTGCGCAGCCAATAGGCGAAGCCCGCGAGTGCAACACCGACAGCAATGACTGCGGTCGCCGGTAGGAACGCGTTCCAACGCCCCACGGTGACGCGCTCAAGGCCCGCGGCGAGCAGCATCGCGATCGCCGGGAAGAGCGGAAGCGCGTAGTGCGGCTGCTTGGCACTGATGAAGGACAGCACCAGCAGGCCACTGCCGAGCCAAACCAAGGCCATCCGCACGCCGGAATCCGGATTGCGCGCCGCCGCAACGACGCCGCGCCATGCGGCGGGCCACAGAATCCAGGGGAACCACAGTGCGGGCAGTACCGGCAGGTACCACCACCAGGCGCGCTCGTGGGCGAATGCATCGGCGACACGGCCGGCGGTCTGTCCCCACAGAATGGCTTGGCTGTAGTCAGGTCCCCCGGCGCGCGCGGCCGGCAACGCCCAAGCGAGCACGAGAGCTACGCCCGCGACCACGGCGGTGATCAGGGAGGCGTAGTAGGCCGGCCAGCGAATCGCATGTGGGCGCATCCATAGCGGCGCGAGCAGCGCGGGTGGCAGGGTGTAGACAAGGACCACCGGCCCCTTGGCGAGCCCGCCGAGGCCCAGTGCGACGGCCACCATGGCCCAGCCGAGCAGCGCGCGCCCGTGCCAGACCTGCACCAGGCCGAGCATGGCGAGCGCGACGAAGGTCACGATCAGCATGTCGAACATCGTCACGGTGGTGAACAATGCCCAGGCCACGCAGCCGAGCAACAGCCACGGCACCAACTCGACGCGGCGTGGTGCGTCGGGCCACACGGCGCCGGCCAACTGGCGCGCCGTGAACAGTCCGGCGAGCCCGAACAGAGGCGCGACCAATCGTCCCCACCACTCGCGCACGCCGAAGATCGACCAGCCCGCATCGATCAGCCAGAACAGCAGCGGCGGCTTGTGGCTGTACGCCTCGCCGTTGAGGAGCGGCACGAGGAACGATTCGCGCTGCCACATCTCCCACGCCACGGTTAGGTAGCGGGTCTCATCGATCGGCAGCAGCGGCCGGACGTTGAGCGCCACGACGACCAGCAGCAGCCAGACCGAGACGAGCGCAATGTCGTCGATGCGCGCCTTGACGAGGCGAACGAACGGCGAGTGCTCGGCGGCGCCGAAGAGGATGCGCACGGACAGGGTCACCTGTACCGGTTCGTCGCTCAAGCGCTGGCGCCCTCAGCGCGGCGCTGCCGCAGGATCAGCTGAAGGTTGCGGAGGTAGATGAGAATCCCTGCGGCCTGGCCGAGCACGATGGGCAGATCGCTGCGTTGCCAAGCGTACGTGAACAGCATCACGCCACCGCCCAGGCTGAAAAACCAGAACGCCAACGGGATGTGACTCACTCCGCGCCGCTCGCTCGAAATCCATTGCACGAAGAATCGCATGAAAAACAGGCCCTGGCCCAGGAGGCCAAACAAGACCCAAGGCGTGACAGGGAAGCTTCGGCCGAGCAACTGGAAGTGAAATTCAAACGCCATCGCCCGAATCCCGAACTCCATCGTCCACAGAGGTGACCTCAAGCAACTCCGCGCGCCGTGCAGAACGGCGCTTCAGCCACATCACGCCGACCAAGTCGACGATACCGACCCACAGGCGATTGCCGACGCCGTAGTGCGACCGACCGCTGCGCCGGTGGCGGTGGCGAACCTCGACCGACGTAACGCGTCCACCGCCGTGCTGGATCAGCGCCGGAAGGAAGCGGTGGAAATGATCGAAGTGCGGCACGCGCAGGAAGAGTTCGCGCTCGAACAGCTTCAGTCCGCAGCCGGTGTCAGGCGTGCTGTCGCCGAGCAACCAGCCGCGCACTCCGTTGGCGATGCGCGACGACAGGCGCTTCAGCCACGTGTCTTGGCGGCGTTTGCGATGCCCGGCGATCATCTTCAGGTCCGGGTCGCCGGTCTCGCCCAGCATGCGCCATAGCTTGGGGATGTCGGCTGGATCGTTTTGCCCGTCGCCGTCGAGAGTCGCAATCCACGCGCCCCGCGCAATACGTACACCCGACAAGAGCGCAGCGCTTTGGCCGCAGTTCCTGCGGTGGCGCACGACGACAAGGCCCTTCCGGCCGCTTGCACGCAGGACGTTCGGGGTGCCATCGGTGCTGCCGTCGTCGACGACGACGATCTCGAACTCGCCAACGCCATCGAGCGCGGCCGTGATCTCGTCGAGGAGCGGAAGAATGTTGTCCTGTTCGTTGTGCACCGGCACAACAACCGATAGGACCGGCGGCGCGGGGGCACGGCGCAAGCCGCGCGAGTCGGGCCTGGCCGCGGACGCCTCTGGCGGCGGTTCCGTGGCGAGCCGGGGCGCCTCGCTGCGGGCGCGGCTCATGCTCATCAGGTCAGCCCATCCCCGAAAGGTTCACGGCCCACTTGGCCGCGGGAAACCTGCAATGGTCCTGCAACCTAGTCGGTGGCGGGGCGAGCGACAAGGGCGCCTATACCCCGGCCGAACCAGCATGGCACAGTCCGCCGCATGAAGCTCGCCGAACAGAGGTCGCGTCCCGGTCCGCCGCGTTCGTTGGCCGCGCCTGGCACTGGGAAGGGCCGTCGCGACGAGCGTCCAACTGGGGTGCACACTGTCCGCCGTCAGCGCCAATGAGACAGATTGAGGGTTCCCGCTAGCGGAGGGTTTTGGTCTCATCGCAGTGACGTAGGAACGAAGATGAGACCAAAACCC
>CAMDCA010000096.1 GCA_945889645.1 Rhizobium sp. Q54 | reverse complement strand
GTTGAAATAGGTTTTTGGACCATGGTCGTGCGCAACTTTGATTCGCGAGATGCACCATTCACGCAAGATCGATTCAAGACTGGGGCCGTCCTGATTCTATTGTTGCGCGCAAACATTCCGCCGCTGACTTTTTCAACAGCCTGCTAGACCCCCACCCTGCCCTCCCCCGCCCAAGAGCGAGGGAGGGTTCTGCTTGTTTGGGCGTCAGCGCAGGTTGAAGGGGGTGCCCGGCGGGTAGCCTTGTTGGTCCATGCGCAGCATGCGTTCGCCGGCGTCGCAGGTGGGGCCGTACTTGAGGGCACGGGGCGGTTGGGCGAATTGGGCCGGGATGACGAACGCGCGCGGCGACGCATCCGCAATCTCTAGGATCAGTTTGCGCAGGATGGCGTCGGCGAAGGAGGCAAAGCCGTCGGCGGCGACGACGAAGGCGCCGGGGCCGCCGATGACGCATTCTTCGTAGTAGCGGTCGAGGTCGGGGAGCGAGAACCAGGTGATCTCGCGGTCGTTGATGGCGACGGCGTTGATGGTGATATCGGCGGCGACCGCCTCGTTGCGCGCGGCGGTGACCAGGCGGCCGTTGCTGTTGGGACCATCGCCGGAGATGTCGATGACGCGGCGCGGGGCATCGAAGGCGTTGGTGGCGAACAGCGATGCGCCGAGGGTGATCATGGACGAGATCGACGTGCCGACGCTGCTGGTGATCGGCGAATTGTCGAGCTCGCGGGCGTAGGCGACGGCGTCCTCGGCGCTGGCGATCACGCGCCACGGCGTGATGCGGTATTCGAGGCCAGCGCGCGACCACTCGAAATAGGTGACGGCGATGCGGCCGTGCTGGCCGTTGCGGATGGCCTGGGCAATGCGCGGGTCGGCGAAGGCGCGGATGTAGCCTTCGCGCTGCAGCGCGCCTTCGAAGCGGTCAACGCTGGACGACACGTCGATGGCGAGGATGAGTTCCAAGTCCACGGCGAGGTCGGCGGCGTCGGCGGCCTGCAGGCCGAGCAGGGCGAACGCTCCCGCCAGTACCGCACGCCGCAACAAGGCGAGCCGGCGCAACATTGGCTAGCGCAACGGCAACATCGGCGGCAGCTGCTGTCCGCCGCCGCCCTGGAAGACGTTGCAGTGCGGGCCGTAGCGCAGAGGGCCGTCGGGCGGCGGCACCACCGGGCGGGCCTGCAGGAACTGGGCGCGCTGCACGGTGGGCTGGTTGACCCGCTCGATGCCGCCGGGCGGTTCGAGGCCGGCGATCTCCAGGATCAGCTTGCGCGTGACGGCTTCGGCGAAGGTGTCGAAGCCCTGGGCGACGACGATGAACGAGCCGGGGCCGCCGATGACGCACTCCTTGTAGTAGGCATCGAGGTCGGGCAGCGGTGGCGTGCCCGGGCCCATGTTGGTGTTGATGATCGGCAGGCCGTTGATGGTGATGCCGCGGTCGAGCGCCTCGAGGCGCGCGTCGTTGATGTGGCGGCCGTGGTTGTTGTGGCCGTCGCCGGAGATGTCGATGACCTTGCGGTCGCCTGCGAGGCCGTTGCGGGTGAGCAGCTCGACTCCGAGGTCGATGGCCTGGCTGATGGAGGTGCGCTGGCCGGTCCAGATGGTCTCGAAGCGCAGGATATTGGTGAACGCGGTGGCGCTCTTGGCATCGGAGATGACGGTCCACGGTGCGATGGTGCGCGTCTCGCCCCACGACGCCCACTCGAAATAGGTGACGGCGATGCGGCCGTGGTAGCCGGCCTTGATGGCGGCGAGCAGAGCGGGGTTCGAGAACGCCGAGATGTAGCCTTCGCGCTGGAGGAGACCTTCCTCGAAGTCGACGCTGCGCGAGATGTCGATGGCCAGCACGAGTTCGAGGTCGACCGGCTGGGCGGCGGCGGGGCTGACCATGGTCAGGAACGCGACAACGGCACCGGCCCCGCTCAGCGCGAGACGGTGGAGCCGGGATCCGGCGAGCACGCGCACATCCATGACCATCCCCTGTTGCCGCGAACAAGGCCTCGTCGGACGCAACTCTACCACGGGCCTTGCGACGGTTTGTCCTCCCCGGGGCCCGTGTGGCATCCGGCCAGTGCATCGGTTACTCTCGCCCGGTGGCAGCGGGTACAGACTTGAGGGCGGCGTTCGTCGTCCCCCTCGAAAACGTCAGAAATGGCGACGTCGCGTCGGTGGGAGGCAAGAACGCCTCGCTCGGCGAAATGATCGCGCGTTTGACCCAGGGCGGCGTGCCGGTGCCGCCGGGCTTCGCCATCACCACGGCGGCGTATCGCGCCTTCCTGACCTTCAACACCCTGGACGAGCGCATCCAGGCGGCGCTGGGCGACATGAAGTTCGCGCGCGTGCCGCTGTCGGAGACCGGCCAGACCATCCGGCGCATGATCGAGGGCGGCAAATGGCCCGACGACGTGGCGCAGGCTATCCGCGACGGCTATGCGGCGCTGAAGCAGCGCGTCGGCGGGCGGGCGGACGTGGCGGTGCGATCGAGCGCGACGGCCGAAGACCTGCCGGACGCCAGCTTCGCCGGCCAGCAGGACAGCTTCCTCAACGTCTCCGGCGACGACGCGCTGCTCGACGCGGCCCGGCGCTGCTTCGCCTCGCTGTTCACCGACCGCGCCATCAGCTACCGCGACAACCGCGGCATCGACCATGCCACGGTCGCCATTTCGGTCGGCGTGCAGCTGATGGTGCGCGCCGCCAACGGCGGCTCCGGCGTGATGTTCTCGGTCGATACCGAGACCGGCTTCGACCGCGTGATGCTGATCAGCGCCGGGTGGGGCCTGGGTGAGAACGTGGTGCGCGGCCTCGTCGATCCGGATGAGTACGTCGTCTACAAGCCGCTGCTGGACGAAGAGCACCTGGTGCCGATCATCGAGAAGCGCCTGGGCGGCAAGGCGATCAAGATGATCTATGCCCGCACCGGCGACGAGCAGCGCACGCGCAACGTGCCGACCTCGAAGGTCGAACAGGCGTCGTTCGTCCTGTCGGACGCAGAGATCCTGAAACTCGCCCGCTGGGCCCGCGCCATCGAGATCCACTACGGCCGCCCGATGGACATGGAATGGGCGCGCGACGGCGACACTGCTGAGCTGTTCATCGTGCAGGCGCGGCCCGAGACGGTGCAGTCGCAGCGCCGCCGCGGCCTGCTGAAGACCTACAAGATCAACGAGAAGGGCCGCAAGCTGCTGTCCGGCCTGGCGGTTGGAGACGCGATCGTGTCCGGGATGGTGCGCATCGTGCGCTCCACCGCCGAGATCGACAGCTTCCCCGAAGGCGCCATCCTAGTGGCCGAGAACACCGACCCCGACTGGGTGCCGATCATGAAGCGCGCCTCGGCGGTGGTCACCGACCACGGCGGGCGCACGTCGCACGCCGCCATCGTCAGCCGTGAGATGGGATTGCCGGCGGTGGTCGGCACGCGCACGGCGACCCACGTGCTGCACGACGACCAGGAGATCACCGTCTCGTGCGGCGAGGGCGACGAGGGCTTCGTCTACGACGGCATCGCCAACCTCGAGGTCAACCACATCGACCTCGGCGCCGTGCCCGAGACGCGCACCAAGATCATGCTCAACATGGCCAACCCGGCGGCGGCGCTGCAGTGGTGGCAGCTGCCGGCCGACGGCATCGGCCTGGCGCGCATGGAATTCATCATCAACAATGTCATCAAAGTGCATCCGATGGCGTTGGTGCGCTTCGATCAGTTGCAGGACCAGAAGGCGCGCGAGCAGATCGTTGAACTGACGCGCGGCTATGACGACAAGTCGGAGTACTTCGTCGAGCTGCTGGCGCGCGGCATCGCCAAGATCGCCGCCAGCCAGCACCCGCGCCCGGTTGTGGTGCGGATGAGCGACTTCAAGACCAACGAGTACGCCAACCTTCTCGGCGGCGCCCAGTTCGAGCCGCACGAGGAGAACCCGATGCTCGGGTTCCGCGGCGCGGCGCGCTACTACTCGCCGCGCTACCGCGACGGCTTCGCGTTGGAGTGCCGCGCCATCAAGCGCGTGCGCGAGGCGATGGGCTTCACCAACGTCATCATCATGATCCCGTTCTGCCGCACGCCGCAGGAAGCGGACAAGGTGCTGGAGACCATGGCGAG
>CAMDCA010000095.1 GCA_945889645.1 Rhizobium sp. Q54 | reverse complement strand
TATGCCGGCTTTGGCCGCGACCTCGTCGCCGCCGTGCCCGACCGGCATATTTCATTCGAGGTGTTTTCCGACGACATTCCGGAGATGGTGGCGCAGGGGCGCGTCATCGCGGCGTGGGGCAGCAACGTCTACGTCAAGCTGCCGGTGACCAACACGCGCGGCGAGCCGCTGTTCGACGCGGTCCGCGCGCTGTCGCGGGAGGGCATCAAGATCAACATGACCGCGATTTTTGCGCCTGAGCAGGTGGCCATGGCGGTGGAGGCGCTGGCCGTCGGCGCGCCGGCCTGCGTCTCGGTGTTCGCGGGCAGGCTCGCCGATCTCGGTTTCGACTACCGGCCGGTCATGCAAGACGCCGTCGCGCGCGCCAGAAAGACTCCGAACGTCGAGATTATCTGGGCGTCCACCCGCGAGGTCTACAACGTGGTGGAGGCCGACGCGATGGGCTGTCACATCATCACGGCGCCGGCCGACGTGCTCAAGAAGCTGCCCGCGCTGGGCACCATGAGCGCCACGGAACTGTCGCTCGGCGCGGTGCGGGCGTTCCGCGAAGACGCGCTTTCGGTCGGTTTGACGCTGGAAGTTCCAGGCCGGGCGGACGCGGCCGAGTGACCGCACTGGCGCGCGTTATCTTCCTGTAAAGCTCTGACTCAAAACGTGTTTGGCGTTTGTGGCAGGTTGGCGTCGCCAGCGGTCACCGGGCATGCTAGGGACAACGCGGGGCACGTTTCAGCAGTCGATTCAGGGGCAAATGTCGAAAATGGTGCAAGCCGTGAAGAGTAATCCGTCTCTTCGCATCGGCGTGATCGGTGTGGGCACCATGGGTTCGAACCATGCTCGCGTATTGGCCGGGCTGTCCGGCATCAAGCTCGCCGGCGTCGCCGATCCGGATCCTGGCCAGCGCGATCTCGTCATCCGCGCGATCGGATGTCCCGCAGTCAGCGACCTCGACGCGCTACTGGCGCTCGGCGTCGACGCGGTGACGATCGCAGCCCCGACGCATCTGCACCACAGCATCGCGCTGACCTGCATTGGGCGGGGCGTCCACGTCCTGGTGGAGAAGCCGATCGCTTCGACGGTGGAGGAGGGCCGTGACATCATCGCGGCCGCGAAAAAGGCCGGCGTCACCCTGATGGTGGGGCATGTCGAGCGCTTCAATCCCGCCGTCACGGCGATCAAGGCGGCGATCAAGGGCGAGGACATTCTTTCGATCGCGATCACGCGCGTCGGTCCGTTCCCGCCGCGCATGTCGAATGTCGGCGTGGTGATCGATCTCGCCGTCCACGACATCGACCTGATCCGCTGGTTCACCGATTCCGACATCGTCGAGGTGCAGCCACAGCTCTCAAGCGCGGTGGCCGAGCGCGAGGACATTGCGCTGCTGCAGTTCCGCACCGCTTCCGGGGTTCTGGCGCACATCAACACCAATTGGCTGACCCCCTTTAAGGCGCGCAACGTCACCGTCGCGACCCGCGGCAAGTACGTGATGGGCGATCTGCTCACCCGCCAGGTGACCGAGTGCTTCGGCTTCCAGCCGGATGGCGCCTATTCGATGCGGCATGTCTCCGTCGGTCATGACGAGCCGCTGCGCGCGGAACTGCTCGCATTCATCGATGCCGTCCGCAACGGCACGCGTCCCGCGGTCACCGGCGAGGAGGGTGTCGCCAGCCTCGAAATCGCGGCCCGCTGCCTCGAAGGCCGGCCGCCGGTGGCGGTCAAGGCGTCCCAACACAAGGGCCCGCGTCGCGTTGCCGGCTGACGCAGTCGGGCCAATTCCGCTAACGAAGAGCTCATGAACCAGAGCGTCCGCGCACCATTGGCTCCGATCTCGTTCATTGACGTCGCCGCCCAGCGCCGACGGCTCGGGCGCGCCATCGACGACGCCCTCGCGCGGGTGACCACGCACTGCCAGTTCATCCAGGGCCCGGAGGTCGCCGAATTCGAGGGCGATCTCGCGGCGTTTTGCGGTGCGCGTTATGCCGTCGGTTGCGCGAGCGGGACCGACGCGCTGATGCTGGTTCTGATGGCAAAGGGCATCGGTCCGGGCGATGTCGTCATCTGTCCGGCGTTTACATTCTGCGCCACCGCCGAGGTGATCGTCCTGCTCGGCGCGACGCCGGTGTTCGCCGATGTCGATGCCGACACATTCAATCTGAATGCGGCCAGCGTCAAACGCGCGGTCGCGACTGCCAAACGCCACGGCCTCAAGCCCAAGGTGCTGATCCCCGTCGACCTGTTCGGCCTGCCGGCCGACTACGATGCCCTTCTGGCGGTTGCGAAGGCGGAAGGCCTGTTCGTGCTCGACGACGCGGCGCAGGGGTTCGGCGCGCTCTACAAGGGCCGCAAGCTCGGCGCCATCACTCCGGCAACCGCGACGAGTTTCTTTCCGGCGAAGCCGCTGGGCTGCTACGGCGACGGCGGTGCGGTGCTGACTGACGACGCCGATCTCGTGGATGTGCTCAAGAGCCTGCGCGTCCACGGCCAGGGCGCCGACAAATACGACAACGTCCGGATCGGCATGACCAGCCGCCTCGATACCATGCAGGCTGCGGTACTGATCGAGAAGCTCAAGATTTTTGCCGACGAGATCGCCGCGCGCGACCAGGCCGCGCGCCGCTACGCCGAAGGCCTGCGGGACGTGGCCATCGTGCCGGTCGTGCCTGAGGGCTATACGTCGGTCTGGGCGCAATACACGATCCGCCTCAAGCCCGGCGTGCGCGACGGTCTTGCTGCCAAGCTGAAGGCGCAGGGCGTTCCGACCGCGATCTATTACCCGAAGCCGCTGCACCGCCTGGAGGCCTATCGCCGGTTCCCGGTGGTGGACAACGGCATTCCGGTGACCGACCAACTCGCCGAGGAGGTCATCAGCCTGCCGATGCACGCCTATCTCGACGCGCCGACGCAGGACCGTATCATCGAGGCGGTCCGCGCCGCGCTCAAGCCTTGATTCGGTGGCTCATCGCCGGCGGGTTGCGTATGCCGATATGCATCAGGGGATGAATGCTCGTCCGCGCGCTGTCCATGCTTCTCGTCCTGACGCTCGGCGCTTGCTCGGTGTCCGGGCTGTTGCCGGATTGGACGTCGGCCGACGCCGCCGGTCCGCAGCCGGCGTACCGCTTCATCATCGCCAACCGGCTCGGCGACATTGTCGGCCCGCCTGCTCTCGCCGGCACGCTGGCGATTTCGGGCGTGCGGCGCATCGACTCGCTCAAGGGCGCGTCCTGGGTGACCTGCATCAAGGCGCAGAAGTTCCCGCTGCCGCCGCGCTTCTATGCCGTGTTCATCCAGCGCGACCAGCTTGTGGATTCACGGCTCTCGGTCGTGATCGACCAATGCGAGCTGCAATCGTTCTCGGAGTTTGATTGGGCCGTCGAAGCGAACAAGCCGCCGCCGCCGCGCTAGGCCGCGGGCTTCGTCAGCTCCGCTTGTACACGTCCTCGATGCGGATGATGTCGTCCTCGCCGAGATAGCTACCGGTCTGCACTTCGATCAGTTCAAGCGGAATCTTGCCACGGTTGGCGAGGCGGTGGACCGCGCCAATGGGGATATAGATCGACTCGTTCTCGTGCACGGCGCGGATCTCGGTGCCGATCGTGACCTCCGCCGTGCCGCGCACCACCACCCAGTGCTCGGCGCGGTGGTGATGCTTCTGCAGCGAGAGCGTGCCGCCCGGGTTCACGACGATGCGCTTGACCTGGAAGCGCTCGCCCGAGTCGATTGAGTCGTAGTAGCCCCAGGGCCTGTGGCCGCGTCGGTGATCGGTGGCCTCCCGGCGCTGCGATTTCTTGAGCTGGGCCACGAGCTCGCGCACCTCCTGCGCGCGCGCCCGCGGCACCACCAGAACGGCGTCGGGGGTCGAGACCACGACGAGGTCGTCAGCGCCAAGCACGGCGGTGAGCCGGTCGGTGGAATGGATGACGCAGTTCCGCGAATCCGCCGTCACGACGGTGCCGTGGATGGCATTTCCCGATTTATCGCGTTCCGCGATGTCGAAGATGGCGTCCCACGAGCCGATGTCGGACCAGCGAAACCTTCCTTCGACGACAGAGGCGCGATCGGTCTTCTCCATCACCGCGTAGTCGATCGACTTCTGCGGCGCGCTTGCAAAGGCCGCCGTATCGAGCCGCAGGAAGCCGAGGTCGTCGCTGGCGCCGGCCACGGCCGC
>CAMDCA010000094.1 GCA_945889645.1 Rhizobium sp. Q54 | reverse complement strand
TCCACGACCGCGATCACTCGTCCGCGCAAATCACCAGAGTAAGGTTTCGGCATTCATGCTGGCCTCCATCTCCCAGCCAGCATCTTGAATCACACCTGCGCCCTCACGTGAATCCCCCGCGATTCAACCCGATCTCAAAGTGCTCTAGTTCGGCCGCGCCGGCGGGAGCGGCGGAAGGTCGAGGAATGGCCGAATGGGCGGAAGCCCCGCCGGCACGCGACCACCCCTTCCCACGGCGGCGATCTCGCGCATGTCGTCGCACGGCACGAGCTGATTGCCGCAGGTGATCGCGCGCTGGTCGCCGGGGTGGCCATCCGGCACGAACAGCTGTGGATGGTCGAACGGACCCGACTCGACCCGCACGCGCTCGTCGGTCAGCGCCAGGAGAAACTTGATCATCGGGATCTCGTCCGCTTCCTTGAGGTCAACGCGCGCCAGGCTGACGTCGAGGTCCTTGATGTTGACGTCGGCGAAGTCACCGACACGCAGGTAGAAGTCGAACACCTGGCCCAGCGTCGCCTGGCCACCGTTGTGGAAGTACGGCCCGGTCAGCTCGACGTTGCGCAGGCCGGGGGTCTTGAACGCGCCCTTGATGCCGAGCTGCGGCGGCGCCATCTGGCCCTCCACCAGCTGCTCAAACGCATTGGCCGGCAAGTCGAGCCGCGCCAGAGGCTGACGCGAGAGCGGAACGCCGAACTCGACCGCGCCGTGGCCAATGTCTTCCGCCGTCGGACGCACACCGATGTTGGAAAAGCCGCGATCCAGCAGCAGCGCGCCGACGCCGACCGTAGAGACCACGCGGCCGTCCAGCATCGCTGCCGGTGCATCCACCAAGGCGATACCGCGTCCCAGGAACGAGTCGCTGGCGGCGGTGAGTTCCGGCCCGACGTGGCACGCGACGCAGTTGCCCTGACGGACGTCGGCAAAGATCGGGTTCACCTTCTGCTCGTCGCGGCCGCGGTTGATGAAGATCAGCAGGCCTAGCAACTGGTCGCCGTCGAGCGCGCCGTCTTCGCCCTCCATGAATCGGTCGAACGGAGTCTGGTCGGCGATCAGGGTCGATTCGTACATCTGGATGGCCAGGCCAAAGAACAGAGAGAAGTTCGCCTCGGGCAGCGAGTACCTGGTCGCTCCCGCTGCCGGCGTACCGCCGAGCACGCGCTTGTCACCGTCGAACGTGACGGTCGCCACCCCAGCCCAGTACTCCGGCCAGAACACGGCGCGGATCATGTCGCCATAGGTGTCTGTCGTCAGTCCGTTCTCGCCGGCCCGCGCCAGCCGCCCCAGAACGCTGTCCTGCGGATGTACCCGCTGCATCCCCAGCGGGCGCGCGCCGAGCAACTTCTTGCCGATATCCGGCCACCGGCGCGCCACGTACGACATTTCGTCGTCGCTGACCGCCGGACCGACGGCTTGGGAAGCGAGGCTGGCGCTGGAGATCTGAATCTGGCGTTCCACCACCGCGCCGTTCTCGACCACGAGGATCTTGGCGTCGCGATCGAGGCGGCCAAATGGATTGATGCCGTTGAAGACGCTTTGCGCCCGGCCGTCCCAAAACTGCTCGTGATTGAACGCGGCGTTGATCGTGCTCGGGGTGTGGCGCGGCTCGACGCGGCGGGTGTTGATGCCGCCGAGTTTGAAGACGTCGTCGGCCATCGGCGTGCCGGTGTCGAACATCCCCATGCCGCCGCCTTCGTAGCGCCAGCGCAGCACGCCCTGGGATGACAACACATCGTTGGTCTGCCGCAGCATCACGCGCTTGTCGTAGCTGACCTCTTTGGGGTCGGCCCACTGCAGCAGCGGAAAATCGGCGGCGCCCAGCGTGTAGTTGGGGCCAAGCGGCACCGTGGGGGTGCCGCGCGCGGCACCGGCCGCCGTCACTGCCATTCCGAAGGCAGTGTCGCCGGCCTTGCCGCCGGGATTGACCTGGTTCTTGACCCGGTTGTCGGCTCCGGCGTGGAAGTGGCACGAAGCGCAGGCTTGGCCGTCGCTGCCGACCTGCATGTCCCAAAACAGGGCTTTGCCGAGCTGTATCGCCAGGGCCTCGGCCTCGGGCCGAATGAATTCGTTCAGGTTGGGCGGCCGCTGCACGCGAATGTTGCGGAGTGAGCCGAGGCCGGCGGTGAGCGCGGCGTCACGGACGGCACTGGGCGTGAACCGGCGGTCTTGCGCGGCCGAACGATCCGAGGCGAGTGCCACGACGATCGCGACCGCAGCAACCGTCACCGCCAACCAAATGCCGAGCTTGCGCTGCACCACTTCCCCTCCCCGGGACCGATCCGGCGGTACGATGGCACGGTGCGGCGGCGGGCGTCCACGCGCTAGCCGACGGCGCCGCGCAGGGGCAGGTCAGGCTCGCGCTTCGACGGGTCCCGTCCCGCGTCGTGCTTCGCCCGCGCGCGCACCGCGCGCTCGGCCGACCACAACATGCGGACCTGGCGGGCCAGCATTTGGGTGAGCCGGTACGCCTCGTCCACCCCGATCTCGCCTGCGGCGACCAGGGCGGCGACACGCTTGACCGCCTCGAGCGCGTCCGCAGCGGTGTCGATGGCCGGCAGGTCGATGGGCGCCTTGTAGGGCTCCGGGGGCAGCAGCCGGTTCAGGACCGCGCGGATCGCGGTCGGATTGCCCTCCTTGGCCAGGGCGATGACGCGCCGCATCAGCTCCTCGGTCTCTTCGACGAGCAGCGCCTCGACCAATAGCGTCGCCTCGTTGCGCGAGCCCAGCGGCCGGCCGCCGCGGTGGCCCGCGCTGCCGAACGGGCGGCCGCGCGGGTTGCGGCTGGGGGCCCTGCGCGTGACGATTCCGGAGTCGCTACTATGCAGATCACGGTCGCGTGATGGGAGGGAGGCGCGCTGCGGTTCGTGTTGGGTGAGCATGGTCAAGGCCTCCAGGGCGTGGTTGGCCTTGGAGATATTATACGTTTCGTATCTGTTGTCAATACCTACTGAAGCGAACCGTCGAGGGGGCGTCTTGGTGACGCAACCCACAACCAAGCACTTCCGGTCGGAGTTCAACTAGTGGCTCAGGAAGTGCCAACAATTGAGTAGCTGGTGCTTCGACCGCCGCTTGGTTCCCTCTTGAGGATGCTGCGCTCCATGAGGTCGAGAATGTCCCGATATGCGGTGTCCTGCGAGCAGTGAGCCAGCTTGGCCCACTTCGACGTCGTAAGCTTTCCCTCGAAACCGTCGAGAAGACGGTTCAGTACTCTGACTTGCCGCTCATTCAACGGTTCTCGTGCGAGTCTCTCCCAGAAGCGGGCTTTTGCCGTAACAGATGAAAGGGTGCCCTCGGCACCGTCGATCGCCCTGCCAAGGCATTCGAAAAACCACTTCATCCAGCCCGCAACCTCCAAGGTTCCTTTTTGTGTGCGTTCGAGTACGCGGTAGTACTCCGCGCGCTCTACTCTGATCTGAGAGGACATGCTGTAGAAGCGCTGCGCACTTCCTTCCGACCGTGCCAAAAGCATATCGGCGATCGCCCGAGCGATACGGCCATTTCCGTCGTCGAACGGATGAATAGTCACGAACCAGAGGTGCGCAATCGCTGCCTTGACGACCAAGTCCAGTTCTTGCTTCGTGTTGAGCCATTTGAGAAAGGTCGCCATCTCCGTGTTCAAGGTATCGGCCGACGGCGCTTCGTAGTGGATGTGTTCCCTGCCGATTGGCCCTGAAACGACCTGCATCGGTCCCGCCGAGTCATCGCGCCACTTGGCAACACGGATTGCTCTCATGCCGCTGTACGCAGTTGGAAACAGCGAGGCGTGCCAACCGAAGAGCCGGCGCTTGGTAAGCGGTTGTTCGTAGTTTTGCGTCGCGTCGAGCATCATCTCCACGACGCCCTCGACGTTGCGGTCGGCCTGAGGCAGCCCGGCGGCATCCATGCCAAGGCGACGCGCGACAGATGACCTCACCTGGCTTGGGTCGAGCTTCTCACCTTCGATCTCACTGGTGGTGACAACGTCTTGGGTAAGCGTCCAAAGCGTTGCTTCCTCTCTAAGCTTGGGGTTGAACCCCAGCGCATCCATCCGCCCGAGAAGCCTGCCCTGCTCATGGCGAACATTGCCAATAAGCGGGGTAAGCTGGTCCTGGTCCCAGGTTAGCGATGGCCAGTCCGGCAGTTCCCAGATATACATGTAATCTCCGCGCATGCTGCGGAGATTATTGCGGACAAACTTCGCAGAACGCAACTATTTTCTCCGCGCTGGATGCGGAGAATAGAGCCATCAATCTCCGCGGGAAGTTTGCGAAAATCGGCAGATTTAGGCCGCTTCTCTCCGACGGTGGCGTCGCGAAGTTGGTTGGAATTGGTGGTGGCGTAGTCTCCGGGTGCTTCAACCCCAGCAAGTGCGGCGTTTGACGCGCCGGACAGGAGACCACGCCATGACAAGCACTATCACGAAGCCGAATGCCGTTCAGCCTGACGCGGG
>CAMDCA010000093.1 GCA_945889645.1 Rhizobium sp. Q54 | reverse complement strand
TGGTCTCATCTTCGTTCCTACGTCACTGCGATGAGACCAAAACCCTCCGCTAGCGGGACCCCTCAATCTGTCTCCTTGGCGCTGACGGCGGACAGGTGCTGTGGTACGTGCTGGTCGAAGAGATGACCAAGGTGCGGTCGATCTTCGGGACGAACTTCTCAAAGATCGTCTTTGCCAGCTACCTCGTCTTCGTGCCGCCGACCTCGCTGTACCACATGTTCCTAGAGCCGAACCTCGCCGAGGCGGTCAAGGTCGGCGGCTCGCTGCTGTCGCTGTTCATCAGCGTGCCCACGGTGCTGGTGTTCCTGGTGATCGTCGTCTCCCTAGAAGTCGCGGCCAGGGCGCACGGCGGGCGGGGCTTGTTCGGCTGGCTGCGACTGCTGCCGTGGCGTAACCCCGCCATGTCGGCGATCGGCATGGCGGTCGTCAATCTCGCCATTGGCGGTGCCCTCGCCTTCGTGCTGATCCAGGAGAAGTTTGCCGCCATGATCAGCGACACCTTCTTCATCCCTGCCTACTTTCATTTCCTCACTGTGGGAACGGTAACGCTGACCATGGTCGCGGCGCTGCTCTACGTCATCCCGGGACTTACCAACCGTCCGGTGTGGCGGCCCTCGGTGCTGGCGCGGCTGCCGTACGTGGCGACCCTGGGCCTGGTGCTGTTCGGGGGGGCGGGCGCCGCCGCCGGCCTCATGGGTGCGCCGCGGCGCGTGTTTGACGTGACGTACCAGGGCGGCGCGCCGGCGGCCTGGGGGACATTGATGGCGATCGTCGGTGTCGGCGCCGCGATCATGGCATCCGCGCTCGCCATCTACGTGTACGGCTTGGCGCGCATGCTCGTCGGCCCCAGTCGGGCGGCACGGCCGCTGGCGACGGAGTTCGTGTCGGTCGCGTGGGGCGACAGTGCTGCCGGGGGCGCCGCATGGACAGGCCTAATCGCCGTTGCCGCGCTGCTGGTCGCTACCTTCGGGCTCACTGTCATGGCATTCGAGCTGCTCGAGGGCCTGCCGATCCTCGGCGCGGGCGGTCACTAGGTCTGGCCAATTCGTGGGAATCGCGCAATGAACAACATAGACGCCGTACTCATCGGCATCGTGTTCGCGGTGTGGGCGGCGCTGGCGTTTCTGTACGCTACCGTTGACATGATCCGGATGCCGGCGGCTGCGGCGATCTGGGGGTCGGGTGCGGTTCTGTTCCTGGCCCTGACGGTGGTTCTCATCCGGGCTGGCCCGCGCGGGCGCCGCTGAGCGGTTTGGAAGGAAGTGCACATGCGCCGCTTGTACTCGTCTCTGAAAGCGATGCGCTACCCGGAGCATCTGGCGGCGATGATAGCGGACTGCCCCGCGCCGCCGGTTCACGTGCGTATCAAGCCGACGAACGTCTGCAACCATAGCTGTTACTTCTGCGCCTATCGGTCCTCGGCCGTCAGCCTTGGCGAGGATATGAACGTGCGCGATCGCATTCCACGCGCCAAGATGCTGGAGATTGCCGACGACCTGGTTGCCATGGGGGTCAAAGCGGTGACGTTCTCGGGCGGCGGCGAGCCGCTGATCTACCCCTACTTGGTCGAGACCATGGAGCGGCTGGCGGCCGGGCGCGTCAGCCTGGGCGCGCTCACCAACGGTGCACAGCTGCGCGGCAAGGTGGCCGACGCCTTCGCCGACTGGGGCACGTGGATTCGCGTTTCCATCGACGGCTGGGACGGTCCGAGCTACGCCCGCTACCGCGACGTGCGTGAGAGTGAGTACGCTAAGGTCATGGGCAATCTGTCCGCGTTTGCGGCGCGCAACTCACGCTGTGAGTTGGGTGCCAGCATCATCGTTGACGCGACGAACGCGGGCCGGGTGACAAGCTTGGCCGCGCAGCTCAAGGATGCAGGAGTTCGCCAGGTCAAGGTGTCGGCGTGCGTCGTCAGCAACGACGCAGCGAAGAACGCCGCGTACCATCAGCCGATCAGCGCCATCGTGCGCGAGCAGATCGAGCAGATGAACCGCCTGGAGGACGGTGCGTTCGTGGTGCACGACCATTACCATACGCTGGGCAGCCGCTTCGGCACAAAGCACGTGTCCTGCTCAATGGCACGCCTACTGACCGTGATCGGCGCCGATAGCGTCGTCTACACGTGCCAGGACAAGGCCTACACAGCGAGTGGCACCCTCGGCTCGATCGCCGACCGGCGCTTCGCCGACTTCTGGTTCTCCGACGAGAACTGGGCCCGCCTGCGCGCTCTCAATCCGGCCCGTGACTGCCGCCACCATTGCGTCGCCGAGACCAAGAACGAACTCCTGCAGGAGCTCATCGAGATTGATCCCAACCATGCTGCGTTTGTCTGACACGCCAGGTGCCGGCGGCGGCAGGGGGGGTGCCACTAAGGACAAGGGAATCGCGTTCGATCGAGGTTGATTCGGGTCCCCGCAACCGTCTTAACTTACATTGGCGCTCTCATTGTGCCGCGGGCGTGCTGCTTCCCACGGCGGTCTCGGTTTCTCCCACAATGCGATCGTAGCGGGCTCCAAGGCCCTGGCTACCGACGTAGTCGCGAACGGCCTGCAGCTCGCGCGCAGGCACCTTGGTCCATAGTCCCACGCGAGAATCCGACAAGGGACTCCGGAGCCGCGCCAGAGTACTGCTGGCCTTGCCAGTTTGCGCGCGGACGATCTCGTACTCGTCGTCACGGCCGGAGAATTGGGCGCAGGCGGAGTCCCAAGGCTCGCCGAGGAACGCGATCATCGGCCGCATGGTCCGCTCGGGATGCAAGACCAGGGCCTCGTAGCGCACTTCATAGTAGTTGTCGCCGCGCAGGTCGCCGTTGCGCAGACCCTCCTCGTTGCCGGCGAACTTGGCGCACCAGCGCGAGCCGAACGCCTCCGCGTTGTCCCACTTTTTCGCTTCGCGCAGCGAGGCGTAGACGTCGCGCGGATCGCGCACAATATGAACGATGCGCGCATCGGGCCAATAGCGCACGATGCGGCCAGTGTGGGCGATGTTGCCCGGCGTCTTTTCCGCCCAACGTGGCTTGCCGCTGATCTTGGCGACCGCCGTCATCAGGCGATCGACGAAGGCTTCGGCATTGGGGCAGTTCGCCGTCGCCAGCCGGACGTCGGCCACCGGCATGCCGAAATACGCGGCCAGGCGTTCGATGTACGGACCGATTGGCTCGCCACCGCGGCCGATCCCCTTCACGGGATCGACCTCAAACCAATACGTTTCTAGGCCGCCGGCAATGTTGCGGTGCTGTGTGATCATCAGCCGCAGCAGGCTAGTGCCCGACTTGTACATACCGCCGACAAAAATGGGAGCCGCCGATGCCATCGAGACTTCTCCCTGCCCCGGGCCTGCCCAGGGATTGTGTGACGCGCCCTTCATATACCGAAATCGCCGCCGCGAAAGGAGGACGGAGGCGCGCCGTACCCCGTCCGGCCCCGCCCGGCAAGCGAAGCCTGGACGATCCGCGCTGGAGCGCGGCCGTTGGCCCGATTAAACCCGTTTTGGATCGCCTTGCCGGTCGTCTGTGATGGGTGCCGCCCGCCGCCGGGAGGGGTGCCGGCGGCTTCGAAAATCGGGGCCGGCGGCTAACATTGCTCCTGGACCACCAAGTGCAGGCAGTCCACTTCCGCTAGGTAAAGAATCGTCGATGCGCCCTACCGTTGTCGAGCTAGCCGTCCTCGTTGCACTCGCCGGCGTTGGCTACTGGTGGTGGAGCCGCCCTATCGCCCAGGGCGAGTTTGACGGCAACCCCGAGCGGTTCTTTGTGACGCCCGTGGACGAGTTTCCTGACGTGGAGCAGTTCCATCGTCGCGGCAAAGTGCTGATGCTCGACGCCGACAACCGGCTGGTGGACCCAATGCAGGACTATCTGCCCGACGAGGTGCGCGCTCGCACGCCGGAAGAAGTCGGCACCGTGGGCCTGGTGCGCTGCCAGGAGAGCTTGTCGGGCTACTACATCCCGTTCCTCGTGAAGGGCTTCAACCACTCCTGTCAGGTGCAGCTAATCGCCCTGCCGTCCCTGCGCATGATCGCCAATACCGGAACCGCGCTCTCGCCGCCTACGCGGGTGCGGCTGCCGTTCTGGAATCGCCACGCGCAACGACCGACCAAGCATCTGGCAACCACCATCGCGGAAATGCCGGACTTGGGGCGTGAACCGCAGTAGGAAGCACACAGACGTTTCTATTTGTGGCCTACCGGCTGCAGCGCAACGGATCTAGGTGGGAGGGTGCGGTGAGCCAAGAGTTGCTCGTACGCGAAGCCTTTGCCGTTGGCCAGGTGATCTTCAAGGCCGGGGACCCGCCACGCTGTGCGTACATCGTTCAGAGCGGCAAGGTCGAGATATCCACGCTGCATGACGGCAAGGATGTGGTGTGTCCGCCGTCAGCGCCAATGAGACAGATTGAGGGTTCCCGCTAGCGGAGGGTTTTGGTCTCATCGCAGTGACGTAGGAACGAAGATGAGACCAAAACCCTTGCCCCATAAGACGACGCCCGGTGAACGGGTAGCGAAGGATATCCGG
>CAMDCA010000092.1 GCA_945889645.1 Rhizobium sp. Q54 | reverse complement strand
GCGCGAGCGGGCCCGCATCAAACGGAAGACCATCGAACATCGGCGCTTGCAGCACCGCAAAATCGCCGCCTAAATATCAACCCAAGATGAGGCCACCTCTCCGCTAAATCCGGACCCCACCTGTCTCAAAAGTTCTGACGACGTACACTCGCGCTGGCCGGACGGCGGGTATGCGCTCAACGTGGCTGACGCGGTGATGCCGGGCGCTACGTTCTCGATCACCGGGGTGCGCGACAGTCGCTTCCTGACGGCCGAAGCAAACACCGGCCGTGGCATGGGCGTGGTGTACCAGTTCCGCCAGGACGAGACCGGGCCGGCCGTGCTCGAAGACTTGGAGCGGCGCTTCGAGCCCGAGATGAGGCGGCTCGGTTTTCCGGACGTGCAGATCGTCCAGCGCTGCCAATGGAAGTATTGCCCACGCTTCCCGGCCGCAGGCGTGGCGGAAGGGCTGCCGTGGGAAATCTTCGCCCGGCAGGGCAGAAACAGCACGTGGTACGCGGGCAGCTCGGCGAGCTTTGAGTCGATGAACGACGTGATGAAGCACAACGAGCTGCTGCTGCGGCACTACGCCGAGGCCTGAGCCAAGCTCATCGGTTGGCGCGCCGCGCTGCTGCAAACGCAGCGCGCGCGACAACTTGACGCAAGATCGCGGCACGCTTCTGGGCACGCGCAAGTGGCGCGCCAACAAGCAGAATCCTGCACGCTTCTGCTGCGCCGCCTTCGCACAAACATTGAGCGGTTGATGCGCGCCGCACGCGCGCACGCGCGCAAGCGCTGAAGAACGCGATTCCCCGCCCAATTTGGGTGATGCGCGGATCGTACGCGCCTGCGCGCACGACAAGCAAACGCACAACGTTTTCGCGCCACTGGCGCGCAAACCGACAACGCCGCCGCGCAAGCGCGTGAACGAATCGCGCAAGAATCAATCAGGTGACGTCGCGCACACGCGGTGCTGCACGCCACCGCGCAGCGCTCCGACATCGTTGGATTCCCTGATGTTTTGCCGCTCGCGTGGCATGCCGAAACCGCCGTGGCACATCGCTTGCGACTGTGTGCGCAGGACGCGGGTGCGGACGTGGGGTTCGCAAGCGCAACAAAGGGGTGATGCGAATGGCGCACGGAAACGGAACGATCACACGCCGCCAGGCAGGGATGTTGCTCGCTGGTACGGCGCTGGCCGCCACGATCGGAATGCCGCGGCACTCGCAAGCAGCGGGACCGCCGACCGGTGCAGGGTTACATCAGCGGCGTGGTCGACATCCCGAACGCCTGCGCCACCTTGTGGCTGCCGACCGAGATTTTCGATTTCGACATCCGCCCGGGCGCCAACGGCCCGACCAAGTTCATCAAGGGCGGCGTCGACGTGCCGCTCGCGCCGGACCTGTAGGCGGGCGGCCATGGCCATCTATGAATATACGTGCAGTGCCTGCGGGCCGTTCGAGGCGGACCGGCCGATGGCGGAGTACCGGCAGCCGCTGGCCTGCCCCGAGTGCGGCGTCGAGGCCCCGCGCGTGATGCGCACGGCGCCCTGGCTGGCCGGCATGCCGGCCGAGTTGCGCCAGGCCCATGTAGTCAACGAACGCAGTGCCCACGAGCCGAAGCAGGGGCATCGCCACGGTCCAAGCTGCGGGTGCGGCAGTACTAATAAGAGGAAGGGAGCGGCGGCCCGCACGCCCGCGGGCGCCAAGTCCTTCCCATCCAAGCGGCCGTGGATGATTAGCCACTGATCCGCCCGAGCGGATCGCTGGCGGGGCCCGGCAGGCCGTCGGGGCCCGCTAGACCGGCGGATTTCCGCCCGTTTGCGCGTTGACATCGCGGGCCCGGGACCCTATATCGCGGCCATCATCCGCGACGTGCGGCTCCAAGGTTGGACCCGCTCCGCACAAGCCCGCCAGCGCACGCGCCGGCGGGCTTTTGCTTTGCCCGCCGCGGGCGCAGCGAACCACAGGAAACCGCCGCCATGCTGAGCATCGACAACGTCACCGTCCGCATCGCTGGCCGCGAGATCCTTAGCCAGGCTACCGCCAGCCTGCCTGCCGGCCGCCGCATTGGCTTGGTCGGGCGCAACGGCGCCGGCAAGTCGACGCTGCTGAAGACCATCCTGGGCCAGCTCAGCCCGGACGACGGCGAAGTGTCGTGGCCGCGCGCCTGGAAGATCGGTGCGGTGGCGCAGGAAGCGCCGGGCACCGCCGACAGCCTGCTCGATACCGTGCTGGCCGCCGACCAGGAGCGCATCTCGCTATTGGCGACCGCGGAGACCGAGACCGATCCAGACGAACTCGGCGAGATCTACACTCGCCTGGCCGACATCGACGCCTACACGGCGCCGTCGCGCGCCGCCTCGATCCTTTCCGGCCTCGGCTTCTCGGCCGAGGAGCAGCTGCGTCCGTGCTCCGAGTTCTCGGGTGGCTGGCGCATGCGCGTGGCGCTCGCCGCGATTCTTTTTTCGAATCCTGACCTGCTGCTGCTCGACGAGCCGACCAACTACCTCGACCTCGAAGGCGTGCTGTGGCTGCAGGACTTCCTGCAAGAGTGCCGCAGCACTGTTTTGATCGTCAGCCACGACCGCGATCTGCTGAACAACTCGGCCGAGTTCATCCTGCATCTCGAGCAGGGCAAGCTCACTCTCTATACGGGCGGCTACGACACGTTCGCCGCGACGCGCTCGGCGCAGCGCGCGCTGGACACCGCGTTCGCCAAGAAGCAGGAAGCGGCGCGCCAGCATCTGCAATCGTTCGTCGATCGCTTCAAGGCCAAGGCATCCAAGGCGCGCCAGGCGCAGAGCCGCATGAAGATGCTGGCCAAGATGCAGACGGTCGAAGTGCCGGTGGACGAGCATGTCGCACCGATCCGTATTCCGCAGCCCCAAGAGTCGAGCCCGCCGCTGCTCACCATGCACCACGCGTCGGTGGGCTATGTGCCGGGCAAGCCGGTCTTGTCGGGCATGTCGATCCGCCTCGACCCCGACGACCGCATTGCGTTGCTCGGCAAGAACGGCAATGGCAAGTCGACGCTGGCCAAGCTTCTCGCCAACCGGCTGCAGCTGATGGACGGCGAATTGGTGCGCGCGCGCAAGTTGGTGACGGGATACTTCGCCCAGCACCAGCTGGACGAACTCGATGGCTCGCTGACGCCGATCGAGACCCTGGCCCGCCTGCGCAAGGAACTGACGCCCGAGAAGGTGCGGGGCCAGCTCGGTGGTTTCGGCTTCTCGGCCCACAAGGCGCAGACTCGCGTGGACAGCCTGTCGGGCGGCGAGCGCGCGCGCTTGATGCTGGCGCTGGCGACGTTGGACAAGCCCAACATGCTCATCCTCGATGAGCCGACCAACCATCTCGACATCGATGCCCGCGGCGAGTTGCTCAAGGCGCTGAATGACTTCGAGGGCGCCGTCATCCTGGTCAGCCACGACCGGCGCCTGCTCGAGTCGACGGCCGACCGCTTCTTGCTGGTCGCCGACGGCCGCGTCACGCCGTTCGAGGGCGACCTCGACGAGTACCATCGCTTCTTGCTGTCGGGCGACAGCACGCCGACGCGGCGCCCGTCGCAGAAGGCGCGCGCCGCTTAGTTCGTGTGCCGGCGCACCAGCCGGTACTCGTGCCAGACAAGGCCGACGACCACGACGTCGAACGCGGTCAGCACCAGCAGCCCGACACTGTCGGTGTAGGAGTAGCGGTACAGCTGGTACGCCATGAAGGCGCCCAGGACCGCAAGGGACGCCGGATAGGCCCACATCCGGTCGCGCAACAGTCCGGCCACCAACAGTAGCTTCACCATTCCGTGGCCAAGCAGGTAGAAAGCGTAGAAGTGCTGCGGACTGCACCGAGAACGTCTGTGCCCAGGCCAGCAGCGAACTGGCGATCATGTCGTTCGGGTCCTCGACCAATTCTTCCTGGGTCAGCAGGTTTGCGAGGCGGGCGATCGCCGCGGTACTCGTCAGGGCGAGCACAAGGCCCCCGGCAATTTCGACCAGCGCGTGGGCCCCCTTGAGCAGAAGGCTGGCCCGGAAGACGAGATGGATGCGCGCCTCGTTCATCGCCATGCTGGGCCGCATTCTATGCCGCCCCAGGAGCGCTGGTGGGCCGCCCGCGGGGGCGGGAGTGACGCGGGCCCTCGCCCGGGGCATATTCCCGGCCGGGAATAACGATGCATCTGCTAGTACGACTCGGCATCAGCCGCCGGTTCTTTCTTAACCCCGTCACTTGGGTCGCGGTGGGGATGCTCGTCATCGCCTCGGTGCAGGTCGTGCGCGCCGACCGCAACTACGACTACACGTGCGCTATCACGGCCCCCATCCACGCGGGCGCGATTTATGACGACGAGTATTTCGTGCAGCCGACCGACACCCTGGCCTACCAGGCGTGCAAGGGACGCGTGCCGGCGAAGTACGTCACCGAGTGGCCGCTGGCCGATTGCACCCCCGGCGGCCGTGCGCGGTTCTCGGACGGCCGCCTGGCGTTCTTCCCGCAGAAGTGCCGACGCGACACCGGCAACCTCTTCGTTTTCTGACCGCGCCCCCTCCGCCACGCCTTAGAGCCGATCCAAGAAGTTGAGATTCAGCGGCAAGGGATTGGCCTGGTCAGGCGCCGGAGCATGATGCGGATCATGGCGAGGCGAACGAAGGCGACGACGGTTCTGGCGTAGCGCTCGAAGTCGCGGGCGAGGCGGCGGTTGCGG
>CAMDCA010000091.1 GCA_945889645.1 Rhizobium sp. Q54 | reverse complement strand
CAACACCTTGGTGTCGAGCGGCGTGCCACGCGGCGCGCACACGGCAAACCGCACCCGCGTGCCGCCGACGTCGGCAACCAGCAGCGGCGCCGCTAGTCCTGCGGCACCGGGTCGGTCAGGGCCTTGATGAAGCTGTTGCGCCACCACGTCAAATCCTGTTTGCGCAGGCCCTTCATCAGGGACTGATAGCGCGTCTGCCGCTCGGACAGGGGCATGCGCAGCGCGCGCTGCATCGCTTCGTACAGAGCCTGGATATCATACGGATTGACCAGGATCGCGTCCGTCATTTGTGCCGCAGCCCCGGCGAAGCGCGACAGGATCAAGCACGCCCGGATCCTCTGCATCCTGGGCGGCGACATACTCCTTAGCCACCAGGTTCATGCCGTCGCGCAAGGGCGTCACCATCGCCACGGAACTTGCGCGATAGAGCCCGGCCAGCGACGAGCGCGAAAACGACCGGTTGATGTAACGGACCGGCTCCCAGTCCATTTCACCGAAGCGCCCGTTGATGTGCCCGGCGGCGGTCTCCAGCTCCACCCGGATCTGGACGTACTCCGGCACGTCCTCGCGCGTGGGCGCCGCAATCTGCAGCATGGTCACGCGACCAAGGTTCTCGGGGTAGTTGGCCAGCAACTGCTCGGACGCCACCATGCGGTTCGGCAGGCCTTTGGAATACTCGAGACGGTCGACGCCGATGACCAGCTTGCGGTCGCCGACGCCCGACAGTTGCCGGCGCGTGTGCGTGGTGGCCGGACCACTGGCGGCAAGGTCGTGGAACTCGTCGACGTCGATTCCGATCGGGAAGGCGCCGACGCGCACGGTGCGGCCGAAGGCGCGTACGACGTTCTTGCGCAGCACCTCGCCGCCGAGCTCCTTGACGATGCTGACGAACGACTTGACGTCGGACGGCGTCTGGAAGCCGACCACGTCGTAGTGCAGCAGGTGCCGCGCGAGGCGCTTGTGGTTGTACAGCGTCATCAAGACTTGCGGCGTCGGGAACGGGATGTGCAGGAAGAAGCCGATCGGCATCTTGCAGCCAGCCGAGCGCAGTTCCTCACCGAGCGGGATCAGGTGGTAGTCGTGCACCCAGATGGTGTCGGTCGGCTTCAGCAGTGGTTTCAGCACGCGCGCAAACTTGGAGTTGACGCGCTGGTAGCCGGGGTAGAACTGCCGGTCGAAGGCGGTGAGGTCGATGCGGTAGTGGAACAGCGGCCACAGCGTGCGGTTGGCATAGCCGTTGTAGTACTGGTCGAGCTCGTACTGACTGAGGTCCAACGTCGCGTAGGTGACCGGCGCCACCTCGGTCAACAGCGGCTTGTTGGACGGCCGCGCGCTGGTCTTGCCGGACCAGCCGAACCAGATGCCGCCCGATTCCTTCAGCGCATCCTGCAGGCCGACGACAAGGCCACCGGCAGTGGCGCGCGCCCCGGGCATCGCAATGCGATTGGAGACAACGACCAGCCGGCTCAACGTCCTGCCCCCCGCGCGGCGCCCGCCGCGTTCTTTAGGTGGTCGCCGCCAGACGCTCGGCGCGGTACTTGCGCTGAAAACCCTTGCGCAACTACCGTTCCTGGGCCGCCGCGCACCGGGAACGAATAGCATCCCGTCAAGGGTTCGGCTACCTTCCGGGCCATCATGTCAAAACCTGATAAGACCGTTGCCTACATCCTGGGATACGACGAGGTCCGGGCGGCCGATCTGCCATACGTCGGCGGCAAGAACGCATCGCTTGGCGAGATGTACTCAGAGATGGCGAGTGTCGGCGTCCCGGTGCCGCCTGGCTTTGCCGTAACCGTTGCCGCCTACCACGCCTTCCTCGCCGCGAACGGCATCGAAGAGAAGATCCACACGCTGCTGGCCGAGATGCGCGCCGCGCGCGTGCCGGTGTCGGAGACGGCGCCCAACATCCGCCGCCTCATCGAAGGCGGCCGCTGGCCCGACGACGTCGCCAAAGCGATCCGCGCCGCCTACGCCGCGCTTTGCGCCCACACCGGCGGCCGCACCGACGTCGCCGTGCGCTCCAGCGCGACGGCGGAAGACCTTCCCGACGCCAGCTTTGCCGGGCAGCAGGACAGCTTCCTCAACGTCTCGGGCGACGAAGCGTTGCTGGACGCGACGCGCCGCTGCTTCGCCTCGCTGTTCACCGATCGCGCCATCAGCTATCGCGACGCCAAGGGCTTCGACCACGACAAGGTGGCGCTCTCGGTCGGCGTGCAGTCAATGGTGCGCGCCGCCAACGGCGGCTCGGGCGTGATGTTCTCGATCGATACCGAGACCGGCTTTGACCGCGGCGTCCTCATCAACGCGGTATGGGGCCTGGGCGAGAACGTCGTGCGCGGCCTCGTCGATCCTGACGAATACGTCGTCTACAAGCCACTGCTCGACGACCCCAAGCTGGTGCCGATCATCGAAAAGAAGCTGGGCGGCAAGGCGATCAAGATGATCTACGCGCGCGCCGGCGACGAGCAGCGCACGCGCAACGTACCGACCTCCAAGGTCGAGCAGACCTCGTTCGTGCTGTCGGACGCCGAGATCCTGAAGCTCGCCCGTTGGGCCCGCGCCATCGAGGTGCACTACGGGCGCCCCATGGACATCGAATGGGCGCGCGACGGCGACACCGGCGAGATCTACATCGTGCAGGCGCGACCGGAGACGGTGCAGTCGCAGCGCCGCCGCGGACTCCTGAAAACGTACCGTCTGCACGAGAAGGGCAAGAAGCTCTTGTCCGGCCTCGCCGTCGGCGACGCCATCGTTTCGGGGCTGGTGCGCATCGTGCGCTCGACCAACGAGATCGACCGTTTCCCCGAAGGCGCCATCCTGGTTGCCGAGAACACCGATCCAGATTGGGTGCCGCTGATGAAGCGCGCCTCGGCGATCGTCACCGACCACGGCGGGCGCACCTCGCACGCCGCCATCGTCAGCCGCGAGATGGGCCTGCCGGCGGTGGTCGGCACGCGCAACGCGACGCATGTGCTGCACGACGACCGCGAGATCACCGTGTCGTGCGCGGAAGGCGACGAAGGCTTCGTCTACGACGGCGTCGCCAAGTTCGAGGTGATGGACATCAACCTCTTGAACGTGCCCGAGACGCGCACCAAGGTCATGCTGAACATGGCCAACCCCGCCGCCGCGCTGCAGTGGTGGCAGCTGCCGTGCGACGGCATCGGCCTCGCCCGCATGGAATTCATCATCAACAACGTCATCAAGGTCCACCCGATGGCGCTGGTGCGCTTCGACCAGCTGCAGGACCAGCGCGCGAGGGAACAAATTGCGGAGCTGACCCGCGGCTATGACGACAAGTCCGAATACTTTGTCGAGCTGCTGGCACGCGGCATCGCCAAGATCGCCGCCTCGCAGCACCCGCGTCCCGTGGTCGTGCGCCTCAGCGACTTCAAGACCAACGAGTACGCCAACCTGTTGGGCGGCCGCCAGTTCGAGCCCCACGAAGAGAACCCGATGCTCGGTTTCCGCGGCGCCTCGCGCTACTACTCGCCGCGCTACCGCGACGGCTTTGCGCTGGAATGCCGGGCGCTCACGCGGGTGCGCGAGACGATGGGATTCACCAACGTCATCGTTATGATCCCGTTCTGCCGCACGCCACAGGAAGCCGACCGCGTGCTGGAGACCATGGCGCAGCACGGCCTCGAGCGCGGCAAGGACGGCCTTGAGGTCTACGTCATGTGCGAGATTCCGGCGAACGTCATCCTTGCCGACCAGTTCGCCAAGCGCTTCGACGGCTTCTCGATCGGCAGCAACGACTTGACGCAGCTGGTGCTGGGCGTCGACCGCGACTCCGAAGTTCTTGCCGAGCATTTCGACGAGCGCCACGAGGCGGTGACCCGCACCATTCGCTCCGTCATCGACGCCGCCCATGACGCAGGGACCAAGGTGGGCCTGTGCGGCCAGGCGCCCAGCGACTACCCGTCGTTCGCGGAATTCCTGGTGGAAGCCGGCATCGATTCGATGTCGGTGGCGCCCGATAGCTTCATCTCGGTGAAGAACACCGTCGCCAACGCCGAGGCGAAGTACTTGAAGAAGCGCGCGTGAGCACACGCAGGCGTGCAGCGTTCGTGCGTCACGTTCCGGCGCCGACGGCCTTGCCCCGCCGCTAGGATTGCCTGCAAATGCACCCCATGCGCCGCTTCCTGACCCTCCTCCTCGCCACGCCCTTCCTGATCGTGCTGTTGTCCGTCACCGGCACGGCGCAACAGCAGCTTCCGCCGGCCGGAACCGTCAGCCGCATCCAAGGTGCCGCGGTCGCAGTGCGCAACACGCTGCCGCGGTGGTTGAGCGTGGGCGATGCAATCCAGGTGGGCGACGTCCTCTCCACCGGCACCGACTCGCGGCTCGAGATCAAGATGCTGAACGATGCGATCTTCGTGCTCGGCGCGGAAACTGCGTTCGTCGTCACAGACTGGACTGCCTGCAGTTGGTGGTCCGGGAACAATGTTAGTCCAAAGCGCCCGCTGAGGCCAAGCTGGGCGGCAGGCGTAGCGGAGCGGAGCCGAACGGCCAGCTTGGGAGGATCGCTTCCGGCGCCGGCGCCCGATAGCCGAGCGCGCTGTGCGGACGGACCTTGTTGTAGTGCTCGCGCCACTGCGCGGTGATGATCCGCACCTCCTCCAGCGTGTAGAAGATTTCGCCATTGAGCAGCTCGTCGCGCAGCCGCGCGTTGAACGACTCGATGTAGCCGTTCTC
>CAMDCA010000090.1 GCA_945889645.1 Rhizobium sp. Q54 | reverse complement strand
CCGTCAGATCGCTCGGGTAGCGTCCGTCCCGCGGCGCATGCGCGATGCGCGCTTCCTCGCTCCACATGGCAGCCCTCTGCGCCGTTTCGGCTGCCCAACACAGAATCACAACCGATTCCACGGACTCAAGAACTTTCGGGTCAGGCTCTGAGGGGCGCGGCAATTCGCAAGGTCTGTCGGCGCCCAGCGCTTGACGGCATCAGCGCCCCGGGCCGATCCCGACGACCTTCGACACAACGGGATTAGGGCATGAAGTGTGCCACGATGCGTACGACATACCACAACCCGTCGGTGCCGATGGCCTTCGCTTGGCCCGGGCCGGGGTCCATTGCGCTTCGATACAGCGGACGCCCCTTGTGGGCCCACTGACGCACCCCATCAGGCCGGACGACGATTTGGAAATGCTGAAAGCCGGTATCGGCCGCGATCGCCGTCGCCGGTGGCCAGTCGCGTGCGCACGCATCGACGCAACGCGAAGACAGGTAAGTGTCGTTCTCGCTCGTGTAGAGAATGGCGCCGTTCGCATCGGCAAGGGCGGCCCGACCTTCGACGTTGAACACCGTGAACTTGCCGATGTACTCCTCCGCCATCATCTCCTGCGCTGCTGCGTAACCCGCGAGCAGCCAGAGGCCGACTGCAGCGGTGGTCGTTCCGAACGGACGATTTGGATGCGAAGCCATGGCGCAATTTGATCCGGTGCGAGGCATCGCTCCATCCGGTCGAATACCTAGGCCGCGGGAGCGCATGCTGATGGTGCGGGGTTGAGTCACGTGCGGTACATGAACTTGCGCACGCACTGCCGACTGGCACCGGCTACAAGTGGTGGGCCAACGAACCGCACCCCACAAAGAAGGAGCGTTGCGTCTATTGCCGACAAACCGGCCGCCAGAAGTGGCGCGTTCTGGGCCGCTGAGAAGGAATGAGCCAGCGCGAGATGGAAACCGTTCCCGAAGGCTCTGGGCCTTCGCAGAATCCGGACGAACGATGACAGTCCGCTACCGCCAGATCGCCATCGTAGATGCGGTGGACGACTGGCCCCTGCCGCACTCTTTCAGGGCTCAACGCACCGGGAGCGACGGAACCAGTTCGACCAGAGCCATAGCTCGATCATACGGGTCGAGTGCCAGAAACAACGCAGCAGCTCCTTCGGCGTCAGCGATCTTCGCCCATGTGGCGGCAATCTGCCTGAACGATGCGGCGCGCTCCCGGTCGTCCTCGATCCCGTGCGCGGACCAGGTGGCGCGTTCGAGCGCGACCCGGGCGAGAGCGTGCAGACCTTGCTGCGCTAGCTCGGTTGCTACGTCAGCGAATGCCTCGGAACGAGCCCAAGGGTTGCGCACAACCTGCAGTGATCGTGACGCCCCTTCGAGATCGCCGGCGCGTGCCTGGGCGAGCGCGAGGTCGGGAGCCGCAAAGCGCAGTTCACGCCCGAGGCGGCTTACTCGTTGGGCCACGTCCTCAAGGTCGTTGCGTGCCCCCTTAAGGTCACCCATTTTGACCTTTGCATTGGCGATCTCTAGCCCAGCCTGGGCACTCCAGTACGGCACCGTGATGCTGCGAGCGATGCGTTGGGCGGCGGGAAGATCGCCCCGCTGCGCCTGCCTGGATACAGCGGTCTCGAACGCTGAGGCCCGCGCCCATTCGTCGTCCGGGTGGCTGCGGGCGGCCAGCGCCACGGCCGCGGCATCGTTTCCAGCCAGCAGCAAGGCAACCACGATGCCGTCCTCTGCCAAGCTTCGCCACAAGTCGTCGCGGATGTCGGCGGCTGTTACTTGCGCCAAGGAAAGGTCGCCACGCTCCGTCAACGCCCTGACGATTCCATACAGGGCATGGCCGCGTGCCTTTTCATTCTCGATCCGATCGGTCAGCGGCCAAGCGCACATGAGGTCGCCACGCTCGGCCAGCGCGGCGGCGACGGCCCCGAGAATCGTATCCGCGCCTTCCGCTTCCGTGATCCGGCTGGCAAGTTGCTCGACAATTCCGGCATCGCCAGCAGCAACCATGCCCTCTGCTGCATCGGCATAGAGCGACCAACGCTCTGCGGCATCGGATAGCGAATCAGCAATCTGCAGGGCGCTGTCAACTTGGCCGGCCCGCAAGAAGGCCCAAGCCAACTCTGCCCGCTGCACCGATGCGAGACTGCCAGCGAGAACAACTGAACGAGCGAGGTCGCCCGCTGCGATCGCTGCTTTGGCGAACTCCACCTGTGCCATTGGCTTCAGGTCTCCGTCGGAGATGCCGTGAATCGTCCTCTCGGCGGCTTCGAAGTCACCAAGCGCCCCTTGCACAAGCGCTAGCGCGTAGGCGAACCGGTCGGCCGCTTCTTGGCTGCTTGCGCCCGGCCCTGCCGCGACCGCTCGATCCATTGCGGCCCTCGCCGAGCGCGTTTCCTTGGCCTGGGCCTCTACGAGCGCGATCTCCAGGAACGCCAGCGAGCGCCAGCGCGGCTCCTCGACATCAAGGATAGCCACGGCCGCGTGCTGCAGTACGCAGGCGCGCTCGCGAGCCGCGAGGCAGAGAGCCAACGCGCCGTCCGCCTGCGCCGGCCGCGCAAGCGGAGTCGCGAGCGCAAGGGCGCCAAGCATTACCGCCGCAGTCCGAGCGAGGCGCGACACAATGATCATCCTGGGTTTCGAACTGGGGGAATCAGGTTGAGCAGCGCCTTCAATCGCGTCTCGGGGTTCATGCCATTCAGCAACGTGGCTGCGTGGGAGGTGTCGCCCAGACCAGCGAATTCGACCGCAAGCTGGCGGACTAGGTTGTCACGGTCATACCCTTCCGTCGGACCGAGCAACCCCCACTCCGCGAGCGAAAGGAAGCGTCGCGCATCGGCGGGCGCCGACGTGGAAATTGCGGCCGCGACGCGCAGGAAAAGCCAGGTCCGGTCGAAGCTGTTCTCCACTCCCTGGGCAAGGGTAATTGCGCGGTCGGGATCGCCTGCCCGCGCGTAGCCGACCACCGCGTCGCGCAGTACCGTCAGATACAGCGAGCGGGCGAAAGCCGCGCTACCCGTCAAGCTGTCCAGAACTGCGCGCGCGGCGTCAAAGTCGCCCGCGTTCAAACGAGCGGCCGCCAAGTCCCCCACAAGGATGGACCGGTCTCCGTGGTCTTCGATGCGCGCCGCGGTCGCCAGGGCGCCGGTGATATCGCCGCCGGCCGTCTGAACGAGAGCTATAGCGCCGTAGCGCTGTGCGCGTTCGTCGGGGTCTTGGGCAGAGGCTGCCAGGGCGAGTGCCCCATCGACATCGCCGCGCCGTGCTTGCAGACCGGCAAGGTCGGCGCCTAGCGCCCTGCGCGCAGAGGGAACTCTCACTTCGGCGGCAGCCTTCGCCGCCGCGTCGAGTGATTGGCTTGTAGCGTAGGCAAGTGCCATCGCTGCGAATGCAGTGTCACGGGCGCCGACATACTGGATCGCTTCGGCCAGTATTTGAGCATCGCCGAGGAAGCCGCGTGCGGCCATGCTGACGACCGCTTCAGCCATGGCCGCGTCCAACTCTCGGCCATCCGCCAAGTCGAGGGCCAAGCGGATCGCTTCATGCGTGCGGCCCAGGTCGGAAAGGTGCCGCACCATCCAGGCTACGAGGTTGCCGCGCCAGTCTGGGCGTATCGCGCGTGCAAAGGCAGTCGCGCGCAGCCAGTCGTCCTGCTCGCCGTATGCGCGCGCCAACTGGTACTGGACATCTGCCGCCCATTCCGGATCGAGCCGACCGAGGAGGCTTTCGGCCAAAACAAGATCCCCCATCTCAACGGCCCCGGCCACAATGACCCCGCTGACGATGGCGCGGTTCCTGGAGTTTGCGATCGCTTCCGCTTGGGCCAGCGCGGCGGCAAAGTCGCCGATCCTGCTGTACGCCCATGCCAAGGCAAGGCGCGCGTCATCGCGGTCAATCAGACCTAAGCGACGGGCGTCCGCAGCAATCGCGCTCGCCATCGCTGTATGCGCGCCGCCGCCGTCCCCCGTTTCGAACAGCCGCAGCGCCAAGCTCATGAAACCGGACACTTGCGCCCACGGATCGACTACCGCCGCCGCTGCGTCCGTGGCGAGGCGGACGAGGCACGACCGTTCCTGGCTGGCCAGGCAGTCCGCTAGGTCGTCCGCCGCAACAGCCCGTCCCGCGATCGTCATGGCGACGCACGACACCCATACCGTCAGTCGGCGCCGCATCTTGTTCATGCCGATTGCTCGTTCACCTCGGGCGTCATAGGCCGAGCGTTCAGTCGATCCATGCACGCACTTGAAGTGGAACCTCAGGCCCGATGGCAGCCATCGCCGGTTCAATCAACATCCACATTTCCTTGCCGACCTTGAACTCGAGCTGGAACACCAGCGGATCCTTCGTGCCGCGGCCGATCATAGCTGCCTTTGGGGCCGCGTCGCCCACCGCGCGAGCACAGCGACTCCGTTGGGATATGAGAGTCCAGGGCCCTGAGGCCCCGGCCGTCGTATGCAAGACCGCAAGGTCCTTGTGTGATCAAGCAAACAAGCACTCATCCGGCCATTGACGACCTGCATCGCGGGTAGGGTCGGCCGGGCCACTCATTTGTCGCGGATGGCGCACCGCCGACGGGAGTGAGGCGGCACAGCGCTGACGGGTCCTTATGGGCCTCTAACCTTCGTGGCGGGTGCCGTCGCTGGTTGTGTTGGAATTGGCATGACGCGGTCTCCGGTAGGTTGAAGGTATCGGTTCAGGCGGCCAGGTCAATCGGCCGGTCGTCGGTCTTGGTGGTGAGCGTCTGCCAGCCATCGACCTTGCGCATGTTGATCTGG
>CAMDCA010000089.1 GCA_945889645.1 Rhizobium sp. Q54 | reverse complement strand
AGCTGACCACTGGCATCGCCCCAGTACACAGGCCGTCGGCAGGATCTGCGCAGCGGGCGGAGTTGCGCGGGGGGCTCGGCTCCTTGCGAGACGAGCCCCCTACGTGGTCTGGCGGAGGGAGAGGGATTCGAACCCTCGATACAGCTTTTGACCGTATGACGGTTTAGCAAACCGTTGCCTTCGACCACTCGGCCATCCCTCCAGTTCGGAGTTGAGCGGGCGAAATTCGTTTCCGGGAAGGGATGTGGCGCGGGCGGCCCGGACCCATCGGAGCCGCCTAGATAGAGAGGCCCACCACCCCTGTCAACGCGCGCGGCGCCGGCCGCCCTGGCGGCCCCCTACTGGATCGTGCGGGTGACGCAGGCAAACGTGGACGACGGCGGCCGGGCGCGGCCTCCCACGGTGTTGACGCTGGTCAGCCACTGCAGGCTTTCGACCTCCAGCCCGGAGGCGCCGCAGGAAGCGGCGCCTGGGCGGGATGACGGACTTAGGCGGCGAGAATGACCTTGGAGGGAGCGTGGGTCGCCAGCCAGGCGCGCGCCTGCTTGAGCGCGTCGGCGACGTCGTCCTTTGTCATCTGGCCGGCGAGCTCGGCGCGCAGGTCGCGCGCTTCCGGCATGCCACGCATGGCGGCGAGGTTGAACCACTTGTGGGCCAGCACGTAGTCGCGCGGCACACCCTTGCCGATCGAATACAGCAGGCCAAGGTCGTACTGCGACTCCGCCACGCCCTTTTCGGCCTTGGTCTGGCAGTCGTTCACGAAGGTATCGATGCGCTCGCCCATGTTCATCACCCCGGTAGCCGCCCGCGCCAACTTTGTCTGCGCGCCTTCGCGCGACTGGTTGCTTGCGGCGAGAGGGATTCTTGGCCGAGAAGGTTAACGAGGCGTTGTCTTGGCGGACCCAGTTCCGGAGTCGTGCACTTGTGTGACGCGCTAACCCTGAAGCTTCTTCTTGAGCAGCTCGTTTAACAGCCCCGGGTTGGCGGTCCCGCGGCTTAACTTCATGATTTGTCCGATAAAAAACGTGATGACGGTTTCCTTGCCGCCGCGGAACTGTTCGACCTGTTTGGGGTTCTCGGCGATGACTTTGTCGACCAGGGCCTCCAGGGCGCCGGTGTCGGAAACCTGCTTAAGGCCCTTTTCCTCGACGATCGCGGCAGCGTCCTTGCCGGTCGCGAACATCTCCTCGAACACCTTCTTGGCGGTCGGGCCGGAGATGGTTCCGTCCATCTTCAACGCCTGCAGGCTGGCGAGCGCGTCGGCCGAGATCGGCGACGCTTCGATCGGCTTGCCTTCTTTGTTGAGGATGCCGAACAGTTCGGTCACCACGACGTTGGCGCAGTCCTGACCGATGTCCTGCAGCGGCTTGCCGGTGCGCTTGGCGACGGCGGCGACGAACGCCTCGAAGTAGTCGGCCGACTCCTTCTCGGCCACCAGCACGCGGGCCTGGTACGGAGCGATGCGCAATTCTGATTCCAAGCGGGCTCGTTTCGCGTCCGGCAACTCGGGCAGCGTCGCCTTGATGCGGGCGACATAGTCGGCCGTCAGCTGCAGCGGCTGCAGGTCTGGATCCGGGAAGTAGCGGTAGTCGTGCGCTTCTTCTTTGGAGCGCATCGACCGCGTCGTGCCGGTGTTGGCGTCGTACAGACGCGTCTCCTGCTTGATGGGGCGGCCGGCCTCGAGCTCCTCGATTTGGCGGCGGGATTCGTAGTCCACCGCCTGCTGCAGGTAGCGCACCGAATTGACGTTCTTGATCTCGCAGCGGGTGCCGAGCTTATCGCCTGGCTTGCGCACCGAGACATTGACGTCGCAGCGCAGCGACCCCTGCTCCATGTTGCCGTCACAGGTGCCGAGGTAGCGCAGGATGGTGCGCAGCTTGCGCACGTAGGCGCCCGCCTCTTCGCCCGAACGCATGTCGGGCTTGGAGACGATCTCCATCAGCGCGATGCCGGAACGGTTGAGGTCGACGTAGGTGTTCTTCGGATGCTGGTCGTGCAGGCTCTTGCCGGCGTCCTGCTCCAGATGCAGGCGTTCGATCCCCACCGAACGCACGCTGCCGTCGGGCAAGTCGACGTGGACCATGCCCTCGCCGACGATCGGCTGCTTGTACTGCGAGATCTGATAGCCGGCCGGCAGATCCGGATAAAAGTAATTCTTACGGTCGAACACCGAGCGCAGGTTGATCTCGGCCTCGATGCCGAGACCGGTACGCACCGCCTGCTCGACGCAAAATTCGTTGATCACCGGCAGCATGCCGGGGAACGCGGCGTCGACCAGAGACACTTGGCTGTTCGGCTCGGACCCGAAATCAGTTGCGGCACCCGAGAACAGCTTCGAGTTCGACGTCACCTGGGCGTGGACTTCGAGCCCAATGACGAGCTCCCAGTCGCCGGTTTCGCCCTTCAGGAGGGCCGGAGTCGGGACGATACTCACTGCTTCCACCATACCGGCGGACGCGCCTCAAACTGCGCCGCCTCCTCCAGGACTGCCGCGGTGCGCAGCACCGTTTCCTCGTCGTAGGCGCGGCCGATCAGTTGCAGGCCAAGCGGCAGGCCGTCACTCGATAGCCCCGCCGGAACCGACATGCCCGGCAGGCCGGCGAGGCTGGCCGGCACCGTGAACACGTCGTTCAGGTACATCGCGATCGGGTCGGCAGACTTTTCGCCGCGCGCGAACGCCGACGACGGCGCGGTCGGCGTCAGCAGCACGTCTACTTCGTTGAACGCGTTGGCGAAATCGCGGGCGATGAGCGCGCGCACGCGCTGTGCCTTCAGGTAGTAGGCGTCGTAGTAGCCGGCCGACAGCACGTAGGTGCCGATCAGGATGCGGCGGCGCACCTCGCGGCCGAAACCCTCGCCGCGCGTGCCCTCGTACATGCCCGTCAGATCATCGCCCTTGGTGCGCAGGCCGAAGCGCACACCGTCGTAGCGGGCGAGGTTCGACGAGCACTCGGCCGGCGCGACGATGTAGTAGGTCGGCAGCGCGTACGTGGTCAGCAGCAGCTTCACCGGCTTGATGATCGCCCCGGCCGCCTTGAGCCAGTCGGCGCCCCTGCGCCACATGGCGTCGATCTCGGCCGGCATGCCATCGACGCGGTATTCCTCGGGGATGCCGACCTTGAGGCCCTTGATGTTGCCGGTCAGCGCCTTCTCGTAGTCCGGCACCGGCATGTCGACTGAGGTCGAATCCTTCGGGTCGAAACCCGACATCGAGCGCAGCAGGATGGCGCAGTCCTTCACCGTCCGGGCCATCGGCCCGGCCTGGTCGAGGGACGAGGCAAACGCGACGATGCCCCACCGCGAGCAGCGGCCGTAGGTCGGCTTGATGCCGGCGATGCCGCAGAACGCCGCCGGCTGGCGGATCGAGCCGCCGGTGTCGGTGCCGGTGGCGCCGAGCGCGAAGCGCGCCGCAACCGCCGCAGCGGAGCCGCCCGACGATCCGCCGGGCACGCGGGCGCGATTGTCGCCCGGCTTGCGCCAGGGATTCTCGACCGGGCCGAAGTAGCTGGTTTCGTTGGACGAACCCATGGCGAACTCGTCCAGGTTCGCCTTGCCGAGCATCACGGCGCCGTCGGCCCACAGTTTGGACGTGACGGTGGACTCGTAGGTCGGCACGAACGGTTCCAGGATGTGCGACGCGGCCGTGGTGCGCACGCCCTTGGTGCAGAACAGGTCCTTGATGGCGAGCGGGAGGCCTTCGAGCGCGCGCGCCTCACCGCGGGCGATACGCTTGTCGGATTCGTCGGCCATTGCCTTGGCGATCACCGGCGTCTCGCTGATGAACGCGTTCAGCGGGCGCGCGGAAATCATCGCGTCAACGTGGGCGCGAGTCAGCTCGGCCGACGAGAACTTCTTAGCGCGGATGCCGTCGCGAGCCTCGGCGAGGGTCAGGTCACACAGGTCGGCCACTACTCGATGACCTTCGGGATGACGAAGAACCCAGCGGTCGACTCGGGCGCGTTCTTGAGGACGTCGGCCTGCTGGTGGCCATCGGTCACGACGTCCGGACGGCGCGGCAGGGGCATGGCGACGACGCTCGTCATGGGCTCGACACCCGTGGTGTCGACCTGATCCAGCTGTGCGATGAACGTCAGGATGTTCGACAGCTCGCCCGCCAAGCTGTCCTTCTCACTATCCGCCACGCGGAGGCGCGCCAGGTGCGCAATCTTCGTCACGGTGGCCTTGTCGAGTGCCATGGGAGACCCAGAAATCGCTTCCAGAAAGGCGCGGAAACGCTTGCGTTTCCACAAGAATGGCGGAACCTACCAGCCACTATGGGCGACCGCAACCCAGCCGAATTCCCTGCCCTGCTCGCCCCCGGCGAGCGCCTCCTCGGCCTCGATCCGGGCGAGAAAAACGTCGGCGTGGCGATCTGCGATCCCGGACTAACGGTGGCGACGTCCTACTCCACGCTGCGGCGCGGCAAGCTCGGGGCGCTGATCGAGGAACTGCGGGCCATCGTCACGGCGGAAAGTATCGGCGGCATCGTCGTCGGCCTGCCGCGCAACATGGACGGCACCGAGGGGCCCAAGGCGCAGTCGGCGCGGCAGTTCGGACGCAGTTTGGAAAAGGAATTCGGCCTGCCGGTGGCGCTGTGGGACGAGCGGCTATCCACCGCCGCGGTGACGCGCACTATGATCGACAACGACACTTCGCGCGCCCGCCGCGCTGAGGTCGTCGATAAGATGGCTGCCGCCTACATCCTCCAAGGGGCACTCGACCGTATCCGGGCGAGCCGCACCCCTTAAAGCCGATCCAAGAAGATGTTGAGTCTGGGGAATCGGTTGTGATTCAGTGTCGGGCACCCGAGTCGAAGCCATGGGGTGCCCGATGTGGAAGCCTGAACACCGCGCTGCCGCCGTG
>CAMDCA010000088.1 GCA_945889645.1 Rhizobium sp. Q54 | reverse complement strand
TCTGGTCGTAGGCCATGAACTCAGCCATGCCCTGCGACGCCAAAACCTTCGTGATCGCCGCCGTCAGCGTCGTCTTGCCGTGGTCAACGTGACCAATCGTGCCGACGTTCACGTGCGGCTTGTTGCGTTCAAACTTTTCTTTGGCCATGTCTAATCCCGCTCCGTCGAACTGATCTGTGCCTTACGCCAGCTTCGCCCGAACTTGTTCGGACACTGCCTGCGGCACTTGCTCGTAATGATCGAAAGTCATGTGGAACTGGGCGCGCCCCTGGCTCATCGAGCGTAGGTTGCTGACGTACCCGAACATGTTGGCGAGCGGCACCATCGCCTGGATCGCAGTCGCGTTGCCGCGCTTCTCGCTGCCCTGGACCTGCGCGCGACGTGAGTTCAGGTCGCCGATGACGTCGCCCATGTAGTTGTCGGGCGTCACCACCTCGACGAACATCACCGGCTCGAGCAACTTGATGCCAAGCTTCGGCGCCACTTCGCGCATCGCAGCGCGCGAGGCGATCTCGAACGCCATCGCCGATGAATCGACCGAGTGCGTGTCGCCGTCAGTCAGCGCGACCTTGAAGTCGATCAGCGGAAAGCCAGCGAGCAAGCCGCCCTCGGCCACCGAGCGAACGCCCTTTTCGACTGCCGGCACGAATTCCTTCGGCACCGCGCCGCCGACCACGTCGTTCTCGAACACCACGCCGGAGCCCGGCGGAAGCGGCTCGATCTCGAGTGTCAGCTTGGCGTACTGGCCTGAGCCGCCGGTCTGCTTCTTGTGGACGTAGTTGATCTTCGCGACCTTGGTAACCGTCTCGCGATACGCGACCTGCGGCGCGCCGATGTTCGCCTCGACCTTGAACTCGCGTTTCATGCGGTCGACGATGATCTCGAGGTGCAACTCGCCCATACCGCGGATGATGGTCTGTCCGCTTTCCTTGTCGACGGCGACGCGGAAGCTCGGATCCTCGGCTGCCAGACGGTGCAACGCGGCACCCATCTTCTCCTGGTCGGCCTTGGTCTTGGGCTCCACCGCGATCTCAATGACCGGATCGGGGAATATCATCTTCTCAAGCAGCACCGGCTTGCTGATGTCGCACAGCGTGTCGCCGGTCGTCGTGTTCTTCAACCCGACGATGGCGACGATGTCGCCGGTACGGGCTTCCTTGATGTCTTCGCGATGGTTGGCATGCATCTGCAGCATGCGGCCCATGCGCTCCTTGTTGTCCTTGATCGCGTTCAACACCGTCTCGCCGGTGTTCAGCACACCCGAATAGAGACGAATGAACGTCAAGGTGCCGACGAACGGGTCGTTCATGATCTTGAACGCCAGCGCCGAGAACGGCTCGGAGTCTTCGGCCTTGCGCATGATGACCTCTTCAGCCTTGTCCGGGTTCTGACCCTTGACCTGACCGATGTCGACCGGAGACGGGAGGTAGTCGACGACAGCGTCGAGCAGAAGCTGGACGCCCTTATTCTTGAATGCCGAGCCGTTGATCACCGGCACGATGGTGTTGGTGACGGTACCCTTGCGGATACAGGCGCGCAGAACATCCTCCGACGGCTCGGTGCCGCCTAGGTACTGTTCCATCGCCGCGTCATCGAACTCGACTGCGGTCTCGACCAGCTTGGTCCGCCACTCGGCGGCCTTTTCCTTCATGTCCGCCGGAATCTCTTCGATGACGAACTCTGCACCCAGAGTGTCGTCCTTCCAGCGAATGGCCTTCATGCGCACCAGGTCGATGACGCCGGTGTACTGGCTCTCGGCACCGACCGGCAGCGACAGCACGATCGGGCGCGCGCCAAGACGGTCGATGATCATGTCGACGCACATGTAGAAGTCGGCGCCGATGCGATCCATCTTGTTGACGAAGCAGATGCGCGGCACGCGATAGCGGTCGGCCTGGCGCCACACCGTCTCGGACTGCGGCTCTACGCCCGACACGCCGTCGAACGCCGCGACCGCGCCGTCGAGCACGCGCAAGCTGCGCTCGACTTCGATCGTGAAATCGACATGGCCCGGCGTATCGATGATGTTGATGCGGTGGTCGCGCCAGAAGCAGGTCGTCGCGGCCGACGTGATGGTGATGCCGCGCTCTTGTTCCTGCTCCATCCAGTCCATCGTGGCTGCGCCATCGTGGACTTCGCCGATCTTATGCGACTTGCCGGTGTAATAGAGAATGCGCTCGGTCGTCGTCGTCTTACCGGCATCAATGTGCGCCATGATGCCGATATTGCGATAGCGCTCGAGAGGAGTAGTTCGGGACATCTCTGAATCCTGGACTCGCGACTACCAGCGGTAGTGCGAGAAAGCCTTGTTGGCGTCGGCCATGCGGTGCGTGTCTTCACGCTTCTTGACCGCATTGCCACGGTTGTTCGCCGCATCCATGAGCTCGCCAGCGAGGCGCATCGTCATGGTGCTTTCCGAACGGTTGCGCGCGGCTTCGATCAGCCAGCGGATGGCGAGGGCCTGGCGGCGATCCGGGCGAACCTCGACCGGCACCTGGTACGTGGCACCGCCAACGCGGCGCGAGCGCACCTCGATGTGCGGACGGACGTTGTTCAGCGCCTCGTGGAACAGCGGCAGCGGCTCTGCGCGAGACTTCTTGGCCACTTCTTCGAACGCGCCGTAGATGATCATTTCGGCGGCAGATTTCTTGCCGTCGATCATCAGCGAGTTCATGAACTTGGTCAGCGCGACGTCGCCGAACTTGGGGTCCGGCAACACTTCACGTCGTTCTGCAGCGCGGCGACGAGACATGCTTCTCTAGTTCCTCTTCCCTTCCCGCCTACGCGGGGGGCAGTTCCGCCAAAATCCGAACGCGTTAGTTCGCCGGCCTTGCGGCCGGCGTCGATAAGTCTGACAGCCAGCCTTACTTCGGGCGCTTGGCGCCGTACAAGGACCGTCCCTGTCGACGATCAGCAATGCCCTGCGTGTCCAGCACGCCGCGCAGGATGTGGTAGCGCACGCCGGGCAAGTCCTTTACGCGGCCGCCGCGGATCATGACCACCGAGTGCTCCTGCAGATTGTGTCCCTCGCCGGGGATGTAGCAGATGACTTCGTGGTGGTTGGTGAGGCGCACGCGCGCGACCTTGCGCAAGGCGGAGTTCGGCTTCTTCGGCGTAACCGTATAGACGCGCGTGCAAACGCCACGACGCTGCGGGCAGTTCTGCAGCGCCGGTACCTTGGTGCGGTACTGCTTCGGGCGACGCGGCTTACGGATGAGCTGATTGATGGTCGGCATCGAACGGTGCGCGCTTCTTCCAACGAAATTTGGCAAACCGAGGTTTGGCAAACGAAATTCGGCCGCAGAAAACAACATCAGCGAGCAAGCGGCGTGCGCTCGCTGAGCGGGTGCTTTTCGCCCACCCGGGGCCTACACGAACTGTCACCGTCTTGGTTTGGGCTGCGCGTTTGGGACTTTTAACCCACCGCCGCCGCCAAAAGGTGCCGCAATATATGTGCGAGGTCCCGGCCCGTCAACACTCATGGCCGCCCGAATCGCCTGCATTTCTGAAGCAAATCGAGGGAGCAACGACGCTCGTTGCCGAGTCGTTCGGACGCGGCATCCGGATGACGCTCACCGCTTGGCGGACGATGCCCGCGGCCGCGGTTGCGCTGTGATCGCATGAGAATCTGCCGGAATCAATGGGCGGCGCCCGCCGGCAGACGCGCATTAGTTGCCGAGACGCGGGTTCGCTTTCCCCCTTACAATCCGAGCAACTCGGCAGTGGGGGATCGTGCCGTGTCCGCCAAGCTCGCGTACCTCGACCGCTGGATCGACCAACGGGATCGCGCCCTCGGCGCCGTGATCGAGCGCGCGCGTCAGACGGACGCCTACACCCCCGGCGTCGCCGACTTGATCTCCGGCTATTCCGGCGAGAATTCGCTGGCCGGGCTGGAAGCGGCCATTCGACGCATCTCCGGCCAAGAGGGCGGGATCTTCGGGGTTGGCGAGGGCGAGCCGCAGATCGTCATCCGTGGCCGCACGGCCTTCATCGACGGGCACCCTCCTACCGCCGCCGGCCAGCCTCAGGCCCGCCTGTTTGGCTCGCGGAATGCCGGCAAGGCGCTTTTGGTCGTTCCCCATTGGAACGCGCGCATCGATGCATACGTGCCGCTGTGTACGGTTTGCGCGCTGGCAGGCTTCCTCGTTGCGCTCGTCGTGCCGCCCTTTCACGGTGAGCGGCGCTACGACGCGCGACTAGTTGCCAATGAATATGTAAGCGCCAACCTCGGCCGCACGGTCGCGGCCGTTCGGATGACGGTCCAAGAGGTCCGGCAGTTTGCGCGGTGGCTGGCGGCGGGATCGACCCGACGTGTAACGGCCTTCGGCGCCAGCCTCGGATCGTGCATTGCCGGAATCGCCGCCGCTGTGGAGCCGGCCATTCGATCGGCGGTCCTGGTAGTGACGGGCGGCGACTTCGCCTACGCCGTCTGGAACGGAGCCGCGACGAGCCACATTCGCGAGGCGCTCGAAGGCCGGATCACATTCCAGCAGCTTCAATCCGCGTGGAACGTCCTGGCCCTCAACACCTACGTCCCGGAGTTCGCGGCATCCGGCATTCCGATGCTGGTGGTGTCTGCGCGCCAGGATCGCATCGTACTGCCAGAGAACGCCTCGGACTTTGTGGGGAGAGTTCGTCTGGCCGGTCGCAATAGTATTCAGCATGTAACACTCCGGTGCGGCCACTACACGGCAGGTACATTTCCGTTCAATATTTTTGTCATCGCGCGATTGATTGGATTCATTCGGCGCGAGCACCCCTGAACTTTTGGAGACGCCAAATGTCGATTGCGAAAAGAATCGAAGAGGTGTTGGGGGATATGGAACCATCCTCCGTGGGCATTGGAGCTCTGATCTGCGGGATCGCGCTGACCTTCCTTAAAGCCGATCCAAGAAGATGTTGAGTCTGGGGAATCGGTTGTGATTCATTGTCGGGCACCCGAGTCGAAGCCATGGGGTGCCCGATGTGGAAGCCTGAACACCGCGCTGCCGCCGTGCGTCGCGGCCTTCGTTATCCGAGCGAC
>CAMDCA010000087.1 GCA_945889645.1 Rhizobium sp. Q54 | reverse complement strand
CGGCACCCGATAGAACGTCGAACGGCTGATCGCGGCCAACCGGCACTGCCGGGCGATCGACAGGGTGGGATGGGGCTGGATCATCGCTTTGCGCTCCTGCCGGGGAGCAGACGCAGCCCGCGTTCCAAAAAATCCCGCTCCACCGTCAGTTCGCCGATCTTGGCGTGCAGCTCCCTGACCTGGGCCGCATCCGCCTCCGGCTCCGAACGCCGGCCACGTTGGAAGATATCCGCCGCTCCTTCGAGCAACGCCTTCTTCCACTGGTGGATCATCGTTGGGTGGACATCAAAACGGCTCGCCAGCTCGGCCACCGTCTGCTCGCCCTTCAGGGCCTCCAGCGCTACCCGCGCCTTGAACTCGGCCTTGTGCAGCTTCCGCGTCGTCATCGCTGATCTCCTCTCGTTGAGATCAGCAGACACCCACCCAGTAGCTTAGGTCACTGTCCGATTTCCGGGGAGTACCTCATTTCTCGATGACAGCGGACGACGCAGTGAGGGAAATTGGCGCCGACGTTGGCGCTGGTTGCGCGGTTTGGCGTCAGCAGACGCATGGGCTACTATTTCTCCCGGATCGCCCAAGAGCAGGCGGTCCGCAGGCATGCCTTGGGAGGGAACAACATGATCATCTCAATTGCTCGATTTGCACAGGGAGTTTCGGTTGTTGCGATTGCGGCGTTCCTAAGCTCCGCTTCGATGGCCGCGGACGTCACAAAGCAGCGTCTTGAGAACGCCGACGGCGACGCCGACAACTGGATCACGTGGGGTCAGAACTACTCAAGCCACCGCTACTCGCGTCTCGCCCAGATCAACCGCAACAACGTCAGCAACCTAAAGGTGGCGTTCTCGCTGCCGCTAACCAACGCCCTTGAGGGCATACCGGCCAACACGGGCAACCTGGAAATGACGCCTCTGGTCGATGACGGCGCCATGTACCTGAACACCGCGTATGGCCTGCACTACAAGATCGATGTCAGCCGCGGCAATAGCGCCAAGGTCTTGTGGCGCACCGACTTGCAGGTCAACAAGGAGGCGGAGAAGCGCTACTACGTTCGCGGCCAGGCGATGTGGGGCGACAATGTCTATTCGAACTTGGTTGACGGCCGCGTTGCCGCGGTCAGCCGGGCGACGGGCGATGTGGTGTGGGAGAAGCAAATCGCCCGCACGAAGCTTGGCTACCCCAATCTTCCGGGTGGTCCGAACGAGCAGCACTTCACTATCGGCGAGATGTTCAGTGCGGCGCCACTCGCCGTCGAAGGAAAAATCCTGGTTGGACAATCGGGCGGCGACTGGGGAACGCGCGGCTGGCTGGCTGCTGTTGATGCCACCAATGGCAACGAGCTGTGGCGGTCATACACGATTCCGGCGCCTGGCGAGCCCGGCCATGAGACTTGGAAAGACACAAACAACGCTTGGCGCACGGGCGGCGGCGCCCTGTGGACTACAGGCTCGTACGACGCGCAGCAGCGGGTCACCATTTGGGGAACGGCGAATCCAGTGCCCATGTTCGATCCGTCGTTCCGCCCCGGCGACAACCTGTACACGAACTCTGTCATGGCGTGGGACATCGACACCGGCAAGGTCAAGTGGTTCTTCCAGTACACACCGAACGAGTCCTGGGATTTCGATGAGCAGGGCGTTCACCTGCTGTACGATGCGGACATCGGCGGCAAATCTCAGAAAGTCGTTGGCCATTTCGGGCGCAACGGATTCTTCTACCAACTGGATCGGACCAACGGGCAATTCCTCAACGCCACCCAATACACGTACGACTTGAACTGGACTGCCGGCATTGATCCGAAGACCGGAAAGCCGGTGGAGTATGACCCGCGCAATCTCGTGCAGGCGTACCTGCCGTCCACTCGTGTCGATCGTGGCCGGGGGCAAGTTCTGTTCTGTCCGAACTATTTGGGCGGCATCCGGTGGCAGCCCACCGCCTACAGTCCAAACACCAGGACCGTGTATGGCGCTGGTCATGAAGGATGCAGTTCGATCAGCACCGCTCCAGAGGCCCCGGTCGGCGCCGCAGGCGGCAACCCAAAAGGCCCGGGAGCCGTCTTTCAGGCGCAAGGGACCAACAGCCCAAATGCACCCGGCGCGTACACGGCAGGGTCTATCACCGCAATCGACGTCGCCACGGGCAAGCAGGTTGCCAAGGTCCGGCTGGCGTACCCGAATCTCGCCGGTGTGACGGTGACTGCGGGCGGGTTGCTCTTCACCGGCAACCAGGATGGCTGGGTCGTGGCCTACGATGACCGCACCCTCGCACCGCTGTGGTCGTTCTTTGCGGGCAATGCCTTTAAGGCGCCGCCCATCAGTTATGCGGTGGGAGGCAAACAGTACATCGCCATAGTCGCCGGGGGCGGCTCCGTCTCCGACAAAGACCGCGGTACGCTAGAACGCGACGCTCAGTTGTGGGTGTTCGCGCTGTAGCTCGCGGTAGCGATGCAGTACGCGGGGGGCGGCGCACCGCCCCCCGATCTGCCTACACAACCACACGGCGAGGATCACATGGGTGACGTAAGGCGGTCGGGGTTGCTTGCCGCGCTGGCGACGGCTGCAATGGTTGCGGCTAGTGGCTCCTGGGCCGCAGAGATCGAGGGGGCCGCGGCACTGGCGGATGCCGAGGCAGGCAAGCGTGTCTGGAACCAAACCGCAGGATGCGTACGCTGCCACGGCTGGGCCGGTGACGGGACGGCCGAAGGCCCCGGTTTTCCGGCAGGTGCCAATCTGCGCAAGGTCGTGCTGGATGCAACTGCGCTCAAGGAGATCATCCGGTGCGGCGTCCCGGGCTCGGGAATGCCAAGCTTTAGCCGCAATGCGTACGGGACGATGGCGTGCTTTGGAATGACGGCCGCCCAGGTCGGGCAGCAAAAGCCGCCGGCCGGCGAGGTGTCTCTAGCGGACACCCAGGTCGACAATCTCGTGGCCTACTTGCTGGCCAAGGTGATGAATCGGGGCGCGGTCACGAAGGAAGTGTGCATCGACTATTACGGCCCGACCAACGCGTTCTGCAACCGATACTGATGTTCCGAACTCAGGCCGCGCTGGTAGCTGGATTGCTGTTTTCGCTGGTTGTGACTGTGTCCGGCGCGCAAACGGCGGCGGTCGGCGGGAAGCCCTCGATCTGGGATTTGCGTCCGCTTGGCCGCCATGCAGCGGAGTTGCCGACAGCGCAATTCGCGGATTTTGCCTGCGGCACCAACGGCGGTCCACCTTCAACGGTGATCGCCGGTTGGCATGAGTTTGGCCGTTGCCCCGCGGAGCGCGAGACAGGGCTGCGCGAGGTCTATTTCCGCTACGATGATGAGGACGAGTACTGGGCGCTCGCCAACAACCTGCGCCGCGAGGTCTACGGCGGGACGATGGTGTTCAGCCACCCGGTCATTGTCTCGGGCTTGTTTACCGACGACGGGTTCCTGATCGGCCTCAGGATCGTCACCGACCCCCGTAGTGACGAAGAGATGCGGCGCAAGTCGGTGACGCTGCTGCACTTCTTTCTGAACGCGTATGCCGACGCGGGCATTCAGTGCCGGAGTGTCGAGCGGGCTGGGGACGAAACGCCCGCCGGCCCGCTATTTATCAAGGAACTGTGCTCCAGCGATTCGCCGGAACGACATCTACTTGTGGAGTCGCATTACTATCGTAAGGCCGGGCAGACGGCATTCGATCCGAGAACCGCCGGGTTGATTCCGACAGCCGGCCAGTTTCGCAGTGAGTCACGCCTGCTAGAGGTGATGACGGCCGAAATTCCTGATCGCGCCGCCAAGGCTGAACTCTACCGTGGATGGCAACCCGCGCCTTCGGATCTGGCAATACGTGCCCGCGACTGTGCCGGCTGCGACCTGTCCGGGGTGAACTTGAAGCGTGCAGACCTGCGCAACGCGAATCTGGCCGGCGCCAATTTGCAGGGCGCGAACTTGCACGGCGCAATCCTGGCAGGTGCCAGACTGGCCGGGGCAAACCTTAGAGAGGCCAACCTGAACAAGGCGGATCTCAAGCGAGCCGACATCAGCAACGCCGTGCTCGTGGACGCGATGGGGCATGAAGCGCGTTTTGACGGCGCGAATGCCAGAGGAGCCGATTTCACTACGTCTGCGATGCAGCGAGCCGAGTTTCTGAGCGCCGATCTCTCGGGCGCAAACATGACGCAGGCCGATCTGTGGGAGGCGAGGATGGGCGGAGCGAATCTGCGTGGCGCCGTGCTGTACAACACATGGCTGGTAAGTGCGCGGCTGCAGAACGCACAGTTCGCCGGTGCTGCCGCGGAAAAGATCGTGCTGTACGGCGCACACCTTACGGGCGCCGATTTCACCGGCGCCGATATGCGTGGGGCCGAAATCGACGAGGCGGACCTGCAGCGAGCCAACTTCACAAACGCCGATTTGCGCGGCGCGACTCTGACTGCAACCAAGCTCTTGGACGCGCGGTTCGACGGGGCCAAGTTAGATGGAGCGAGGTTCCCAACAGGATTCAGGCCTGAACCTTAGTTTGGTGGCGAAGCCGGCGAGCCACTGCGCCGCCGCCAAATCAGCGGCGGCGCAGCCCAATCAGCTATTTCGTACGTCTGGACGGCATAAGGCCAAACGGGCCGTCGCCAAGTCCGACGAGCGCCAGCATGACCGCAGCCCACATCACCGGGTACTCCCAGCCGCCACTGGCGTTCGCCTGGTCTGCCCTGTCGAAAGTGGTCCGAGTCCAGAGTTAGGATTGGCCCACTTTTGAATGGAGAAAGGCATGCCGCGTCAGCGATTTGCGGCCGAGCAGATCATCGGGAAGCTGCGTGAGGTTGAAGTTCTGGTTGCGAAGGGGGCGTCGGTTGCCGAGGCCAGCCGACAGATCGGCGTTGCGGAGCAGACGCTGTATCGGTGGCGGAAGGAATACGGCGGGCTGCGGGTCGATCAGGCCCGCCGGATGAAGGACCTGGAGGCGGAGAACGTCCGGCTGAAGAAGCTGGTCGCCGATCTCAGAGCCTGACCCGAAAGTTCTTGAGTCCGTGGAATCGGTTGTGATTCTGTGTTGGGCAGCCGAAACGGCGCAGAGGGCTGCCATGTGGAGCGAGGAAGCGCGCATCGCGCATGCGCCGCGGGACGGACGCTACCCG
>CAMDCA010000086.1 GCA_945889645.1 Rhizobium sp. Q54 | reverse complement strand
CGCGCGCCCCGCGCTGGGGCCTCGCCCACAAGGTCGCCGCCGAGCAGGTCGAGACCGTCGTCAACGACATCGTCGTCTACGTCGGCCGCACCGGCGCACTGACGCCGCTCGCCCAGGTGCAGCCGACCTTCGTTGGCGGCGTCACCATCTCCAACATCGGCCTGCACAATGAGGACGTCGTCGCCGAGAAGGACGTGCGCGTCGGTGACACCGTCATCATCCAGCGCGCCGGCGACGTCATCCCGCAGCTTGTCCGCGTGGTGCTGGAAAAGCGCCGCAAGGGCGCCCGCAAGTGGAAGATGCCGGACGTGTGCCCCGTGTGCGGCAGCGCCGCGACACGGGAAGAGGGCGAGGCGATCCGCCGCTGCACCGGCGGCCTCATCTGCTCCGCACAGGCGGTTGAACGCCTGATCCACTTCAGCAGCCGCCTCGCGTTCGACATCCGCGGCCTCGGCGACATCCAGATCGCCCAGCTGTGGGAGAACGGCGACATCAAGGAACCCGCCGACATCTTCACCCTGCCGCAGCGCAACCGCACCCTGCAGCCCCCGCTCGAAGAACGCCTCGGATGGGGCTACACCAAAGTCGCCAACCTGTTCCGCGCCATCAAGGCGAGCCGCAAGGTCAGCCTCGAATGCTTCCTCTATTCGCTCGGCATCCGTCACGTCGGCGAATCCACCGCGCACTTGCTGGCCGTTCACTTCGGCTCGCTGGCCAACTTCCGCGCCGCCATGGACGCTGCGCGCGACGAGACCTCGGACGCCTACGCCGCCTTCGAAAGCATCGACCAGGTCGGCCCGGTCCTCGCCAAGTCGCTCATCGATTTCTTCGCCGAACCGCACAACCGCACGGTCCTCGACGACCTCGCCCAGGTCGTCACCGTGGTGGAGGCCGTGCAACCAGCCACGGACTCCCCCATCGCCGGCAAAACCATCGTCTTCACCGGCACGTTGGAAAAAATGACCCGTGACGAGGCCAAGGCGCGCGCCCAGGCGATGGGCGCCAAGGTCGCTGGATCAGTTTCGAAGAAGACGGACTTGGTGGTGCTCGGCCCCGGCGCCGGCTCGAAGGCGAAGGACGCCGAACGCCTCGGCATCAGGACGATCGACGAGGACGAGTGGCTGAAGTTGGCGGGGCAGTAGCTCCGCTAGGTTCGGTTCCAACTGGAGAGGCCGACCGAACGCAGGTCCGCCTCGACTATCTTGTGAGCCGCCGTGGGATGAAACCAGAGTGAAGGCTGGCGACCGGCGGACGCCGCGTCGTGTATCAAGTTGTTTATCCGACAGTTCGTCTCCTGGCCGCCGACATAGCAATTCTTGGGAGAGATGTTGCTATAGCCGGCGTTAAACCTCGCAGAAAGGTTCACGCACTCGCCGACGTAGACCACTCTTCGGCCAACGTGGTGACGTATACGCCGGCCGTCTGAAAGCCATTCGGAATCTTGAATTTGCAGAACGTGCCGGCCCCATATCGGTTGAGCCGGGTCGATTCGCGCTTTGCATATTTTTCCTGCGGCATCATCTGGAGAACGGCGCCATGTTCGTCCCGTGCGGGACGCAACTCGCAGACGAAGGTGAACTCGTGATCATCGATCTTCATCTGCCGCGCGCCTCACTTCGGCAGGATCAGCTCCCCGTTCTTCCCGAGCTTGAAGTTCGGGTTCCACGCCACTTCCCACAGGTGGCCGTCCGGGTCGGCGAAGTAGGCGGCGTAGCCGCCCCAGTTCGCTTCTGCCGCCGGCCGCATGGCGCGGCCGCCCGCCTTCACGGCGAGCTTCATTAGCTCGTCCACTTCTTCCTTGGTGCGCGTGTTGTAGGCGAGCGTCACGCCGCGGAAGCCGCCGCCGCTGGGCGGCACGGTGGCGTCCTCGGCCAGCGCGTCGTGGTTGAACAGCGCCAGCGCGATCGAGCCCATCTGAATGAAGATGATGCCTTCCTGGCTCGCCGACGACGGTACGAAGCCGAGGCCGTCGACGTAGAACTTGCGCGCCTTCTTCAGGTCCGCGACGCCGAGCGTGATGATGCTGAGGCGCTGCTCCATGTTTCTCCTTTGCGCGCTCTCCGCGCGACCTTGTTCGTGCTCTGGGCGAGTAGGGAATCAGGAAATCGGGGCGGTCGCGGCCTTGAGCCACGCCGCCGTGGTCTTGTCCACCAGGGGCGCAATCGTTTCGCGCACGCGCGCGTGGTAGGCGTTGAGCCACGCCGTCTCGTCAGCAGTCAGCAGCTTCGGCTCGATCAGCGCGCGATCGATCGGCACCAGCGTCAGGGTCTCAAAGCCGAGCATCTTCTTGTCGCCGCCCGGCGCCACCGACGGCTCGGTGACGACCACAAGGTTCTCGATGCGAATGCCATAGGCGCCGGCTTTGTAGTAGCCGGGTTCGTTGGACACGATCATGCCGGGCTGCAACGGCTGGCTGTCGGCCCGCGCCGAGATGCCCTGCGGCCCCTCGTGCACGCCAAGGTAGCTGCCGACGCCGTGCCCGGTGCCGTGGTCGTAGTCGAGCCCCACCTGCCACAGCGCGAAGCGCGCCAGCACGTCGAGTTGCGGCCCGCCCGTGCCTTCGGGGAATCGCGCCATCGCGAGCGCGATGTGGCCCTTGAGCACGCGGCTGAAGCGCTCGCGCATTTCCGGGGTCGGCTTGCCGATGGCGACGGCGCGCGTTACGTCGGTGGTGCCGTCCAGGTACTGGCCGCCGGAGTCCACCAAGTACATCGAGTTGTTCTCGATGCGTCGCTGGGTCCCCGGCATGGCGCGGTAGTGCACGACGGCGCCGTTGGGTCCGGCGCCCGAAATGGTGTCGAACGACAGTCCGCGGAAGTTCTGCCCCTCGGCGCGGAAGCCGGCGAGCTTGTCCGAGGCGGCGATCTCGTCGAGGCCGCCCTTCGGTGCCTCCACCGCCAGCCAGGCGAGGAACTTGGCCAGCGCCGCGCCGTCGCGCACATGCGCCGCGCGCACGCCGGCAAGCTCCGTCGCGTTCTTGCGTGCCTTGGGCAGCTGCACCGGATCCTTGGCGCGCACGATGGTCGCCTTGGCGGCCGTCAGGCGGTCGAACACCCAAGAATTGGTGGCGGCCGGGTCGGCCTGCACGCGCTTGCCGCCCAGTGCTTCGAGTCCTGCGCCGAACGCAGCGATGTCATGCACCCGCACGCTGGACCCCAGGTGCTTGTGCGTCTCCGGCCCGACCTTGCGGCCGTCCACGTACCAATCCACGGTCGCGTCGGCGAACAGCACCGCGAACGACAGCGGCAGCGGCGTGTTGGGCACATCCTTGCCGCGCACGTTCAACAGCCAGGCGATCGAATCGGTGGCGGTCAGCACGACCGCGTCGAGAGTGTCCTTTTGCAGCACCGCCGCGATGCGCGCTCGCTTGTCGGCATGCGCCTCGCCGGCGAAGGCCAGTGTGTGCGGCACGATCGGCGCCAGCGGGGCAGGGGGTTGGCCTTGCCACACTGCGTCGATGGGATTGCTGTCCACCGGCACCAGTTCGCCGCCGGTCTTCTTGGCCGCGGTCTGGAACGCCTCCAGGCGGCGCTCGGTGAAGTGCCAAGGGTCGTAGCCGAGCTTGCCGCCCTTGGGCAGGTTGGCGGCGATCCAGTCGGTCGCCGGCTCCTCGGACACGTGGCGATAGGCGAACAGCGAGCCGTCCACCTGCTCACGCACCTGCAGCGTGTAGCGCCCGTCTACCAGGATGGTCGCCATGCTGTGCAGCACCACCGCCATGCCCGCCGAGCCGGTGAACCCGGTCAGCCAGGTCAGCCGCTGGTTGCGCAGCGCCACATACTCGCCGAGGTATTCGTCCGCGTGCGGCACCAGGAAGCCGGCTAGGCCACGCTTCTCCAATTGGCGCCGCAGGTTCGCCAGCCGGTGCGGGATCTGCGCCCGGTCGCCCAGCTCGCGGCGGAAACGCACGCGGGCCTCTTCGACATAGGCCTTCAGCCCCGGTCGCTCATCGGCCTTGGCGCCCGCTGCCACCAGGCCGATGGCATCATCGGTGAAGTCCGGACCCCAGCCCGGCTCGGGCGCCGCCGCGACGCCATCCAGCGCTGCGCGCACCGCCGGGTCGGCCACAGAACCTTTGCGAACGGTATCCATGCGGGGAGTATATGGGGACGCGACGCACGCAACCACAGCGGAGGATGAGGAATGGCCTGGGTTTGGCTGGCAATTGCCGGGGCAATGGAGATCGCCTGGGCGGTCGGGCTCAAGCACCCGACCGCGATGTCGCGCCCCCTGATCGCCACCGGCGTCGTCGCCGCCATGCTGGGTAGCCTGGCGTTCCTATGGCTGGCCATGCGGACCATCCCGTTGGGCACCGCCTACACGGTGTGGGGCGGCATCGGCACCATCGGCGTCATCGCCTTCGGCATCGCCTTCTTCGGAGAATCGATGAGCCCGGTGCGCCTTGGCTTCGTCGCGCTGATCTTCGTTGGCATGATGGGCCTCTACTGGGTGACCGAATGAGATTTGTGCTGAACATGGACGTTCCCGACATCGAAGCCGGCATCCGCTTCTGCACCGACGCCTTCGGCCTCACACTCGGCCGCCGCTTCAACGCCGAGTTCGTCGAGCTGCTCGGTGGCCCGGTGCCGATCTACCTGCTGCGGAAGGACGCCGGCAGCGAACCCTTCGCCCACGCACCGTCCGTGCGCAGCTACGACCCGCACTGGACGCCTGTGCATTTCGACGTGGTGGTGGACGATATCGACTCCGCCGCCCGCCGCGCCCAATCCGCCGGCGCCCGCCGCGAAGGCAAAATCACCGACGAGCCCTACGGCCGCTTGGCGCTGATGCGCGACCCGTTCGGCAATGGCTTCTGCCTCCTGCAATTCAATGCGCAGGGGTATGACGCCCTAGCGGAGAATCCCTCCCCTGCAAGGGGGAGTTATCACTTTGACTCAGCATGAAACTGCCCCTAAGAATGGGGGCGTTGCGAACGTCGCTGTTACCGCTGTGATGATCCAAGCCGCTGAAGAGTGGCTAGAGAGATGGCGCGGGACAATCGAGGAAGGCGGGACCGGGAACCTAGTCGATCTCGTCGGGAGGATTCTCTCGTTTGTAGAAATCGAACAGGTCACAGCCCGGCTTCATGGCGAAGTACAACTCTCGCCACTTACCCAGCGCCGCCATGATCTTGACGTAGCCCTTGTCGAAAAACGCGGGCGTAAGGGTGACTAGCTGCGCGCTGGGACCGTTCTTGCGCGCCGAGCCCTTGGACCACACCCACACGGGCTTCTCGGTCAGTACGAGCCACGGTTGACCGTGCGCCAGTGTCCGCCGTCAGCGCCAATGAGACAGATTGAGGGTTCCCGCTAGCGGAGGGTTTTGGTCTCATCGCAGTGACGTAGGAACGAAGATGAGACCAAAACCCTTGCCCCATAAGACGACGCCCGGTGAACGGGTAGCGAAGGATATCCGG
>CAMDCA010000085.1 GCA_945889645.1 Rhizobium sp. Q54 | reverse complement strand
AAGGCCTTGTGGCGCAAGGGATTCACCCATACAAGGCCAAGATGATCTCTGAGCGTGAACGCGACCGCAACGCGGTGTCGTGGGCTCTGCCGGCCGCCTTGGGCGTGGCCGTCGTCGCACTCTTTCTGCTCTCGCTTGCCATCGGCCCGGCACGCATCTCCCTCCTAGATGCATGGAGCGGACTGTTCGACGCCGAGCTGCCGGTGCCGTCGGTGATCCTGTTGGAGATTCGTCTGCCGCGCACGTTGCTGGCGCTGACGGTCGGCGCGACGCTCGGGCTCGCGGGTGCCGCGTTGCAGGGATTGCTGCGCAATCCGCTCGCCGAGCCCGGGCTGATCGGCGTGTCGGCGGCGGCGGCGTTCGGATCGGTCGTGGTGTTCTACTTCGGTCTGTCCGCGACCTACGCGCTGGCGCTACCGCTCGGTGGCATCGCCGGAGCGCTCGTCGCCATCGTACTTCTGTACGCATTGGCGGGGCGCGAGCCGGCCGTACTCACGCTTATTCTGTCTGGAGTCGCGGTTTCGAGCTTTGCCGGCGCGCTCACCTCGCTCGCCCTCAACCTGGCGCCGAGTCCGCACGCTGCGCTGGAGATCGTCGAGTGGCTGCTGGGGTCCCTCGCCGACCGGTCGATGGAGCACGTCTGGCTCACCCTCCCGCTGATGCTGGTCGGCTGGGTGCTGCTTTTCTCGTCGGGGCGCGCGCTGGAAGCTCTGACGTTGGGTGAGGATGCCGCACGTAGTCTTGGTTTTTCCTTAAAGATCACCCAGGTACGGGTGATTCTTGGGACGGCGCTTGCGGTTGGGGCAGCGGTGTCCGTGACCGGCGGCATCGCTTTTGTCGGACTCGTGGTGCCGCACCTGCTGCGGCCATTGGTCGGCCATCGCCCGCATCGACTTCTATTCGTCAGTGCGATCGGCGGCGCAGCGCTGCTGCTGGCCGCCGATACCCTGGTGCGGATGGTGTCGGGGCCGACAGAACTGAAGCTCGGCGTGGTGACGGCCTTGGTCGGGGCGCCCTTCTTCATCTATTTGCTGCTGCGTCTGCGAACGGAGCAGGCATGAGCGAGCCGATACTCTCTGCGGAAGGCGTCGCCGTTCAGGTCGGTGGCCGCCGCGTGCTCGAGTCGGTTGGCCTGAATGTGGCGGCCGGAGAGTTCGTCGGCCTGGTAGGGCCGAACGGCGCCGGCAAGACGACGTTCCTACGGGCCGCAGCGGGACTGGTGCCTCTTGCAGCTGGATCGATCCGCGTCGAAGGCGCTTCCCTTGCTGAATTGGGTGCAGCCGGTATGGCCCGCCGGGTCGCCTACCTGCCATTCGGCGCGCCGTGTCACTGGGCCATGACGGCCGAACGAGTGGTTAGCTTGGGCCGGCTGCCGTTCCAGCCGGCGTGGCAGGGACTGTCGGCCGCGGACTGGTCGATCATCGACGACGCGATGCAGCGTGCCGAGGCCGATGCGTTTGCACGCCGCAGCATCGACCGCCTGTCGGCCGGCGAGCGCGCCCGGGTGATGGTGGCGCGGGCCCTGGCCCAGCAGCCTCGCCTATTGCTGGCCGACGAGCCGACGGCGACTCTCGACCCGTATCACCAGCTGCGGGTGCTGGAAGCGCTGCGCGGCATCGCCACCGGCGGCGGAGCCGTACTGGCGGTGTTCCACGACCTGCCGCTTGCGGCGCGGTTCTGTTCGCGTCTGGTGCTGATGAAGGACGGCAAGGTGTCGGCGGAGGGCCCGCCTGACGCGGTGCTGGCGCCAGACAACGTCCTGGCGACCTATGGTGTCGAGATGGGCGCAGACCGCGCGGCCACCTACACCCTCCCCCGCTCTTAGCGGCGCAGGGTCAGCGTGTTGCGGGTGACCTCGTAGCTGGAGAGACGGCCGACGAAGCTCATGCCCAGGAGCGACTGGGCCATGGGCGTGGGGTTTACGGACGCCGCGACGTCCTCCAGGGTGATGTCTCCAATGCTGACGCTGTCCAGCCGGACGTTGGCTCCCATCACCACTCCATTGGCCGTGCGATAGGGCCGAACGAACCGCAGATCGTCGCGCTCGTAGCCGAGGCGCTCGGCGTCGGCCATCGACAACATCACGTCGGTCGCGCCCGTATCGACGAGGAACCGCACCGAAACTCCGTCCACCGTTGCCTGAACCACGAACTGGCCGCGCTGGTCGGCGCGGAATACCTGCCCTCCACCGGCGCCGGTGACGCTCATGGACGGCACTAGCTCGGCCAGTACGCGGCGGCCGAGGTCTTGGACCTCGAAACGGACGCTGTAGACAGCCAATATCGCGGCACCGAGCACCACCCAAATGCCGGCGGCCTTGATGCTGCTCCCGGGACGGGCGCGCAGGTGCACGAGTAGGGCGGACAATGGCAAGAGCGCCCAGAGGAGCGCGGCGATGAGTCGGTCTCGGTCGCGCGGGTCGGCGACGGCGTCCGGGAAGCGCCAGATCAGCGACAGCACGATGCCGCCGAGCACCACGGCGGGAATGAGAAAAGACAGCCACGTCCGGTTCACCCTTCCAATGTGGCCCCGAGCGGGTTGGTCAGCAACGGGGCCGACCTGTAGAATCGGCGCCGGAGGGCGCGTGCAAGCATCGCAACAGGCGGATTCTCGGCGGGTCTGCATCATCCTGAACGCCGACGATTTTGGGCTGTCGGCGGAGATCGACGCCGGAATCCTCGCTTTGTTGGCCAAAGGACGCCTGACCGGCGTCAGCATGATGCCGACCGGCCCTCTGTTTGCTGCCAATGGTCCCAAGCTCACGGCCTACGCCGACCGGGCCGACATCGGTCTGCACTTTACGCTGACGGAAATGCCGACCCTGCGCACCCAAGGTCTGCGCCGCGCCGATGGCACTCCGCACACCTTTGGCGAGGTGCAGTCGCGGGCCTGGCGGCGCGACCTCGACGGCGCCGCGGTCCTCGACGAACTGGAGAGGCAGTGGCGCGCGGTGCGCGACAGCATCGGCCGGCCGCCGAGCCACATCGATTCGCATCAGCACATCCACCAGCTGCCGATGGTGCGGGACGCGGTCGTCGCCTTCGTCGCGCGCCAGCCCGCCAGCGAGCGCCCGTATGTGCGCACGGCCGCCGAGCGCACCGGCGTCGTGCTGCGGCGCGGTGTCGATTCCGTGCGGGCCCTGGCCTTCGCCTGGGTGGCGCGCGGCGTGCGGAAGCGGCTAGCGGCACAGCGGTGCCAGACCAACGAGGGTTTCACGGGGGTGTACGACTTCAGCACCGGCACTGCGTACCGCGAGCGCTTCCGGCGCTTCGTGCGAGGCGCGCGGGACAACACCATTCTGCTGTGCCATCCGGCGATGCCTGGGTCGTCGGGGTACAGCGACCCAATCGGCCCGGCCCGCGTGGCCGAGTTCGCCTACTTCAGCGGCGAGGAAATGCCAGGCGACTTGGCGGCAGCAAACGTGCGCCTAGGCCGATTCGACGAGGCTAGGCGATCACCTTGAGAATGCGCTCGGCCGACTGCGCCGCACCGTCGGCTGCCAGGGGCAGGCGCGCGTAAGCGGCGCGGTACGACTCGAGATTGGCGAGGGCCGTGTCGATGGCGCTCTCGAGGTCTTCTTCGCGCGCCATCATCCCGACGCCGAGCGCGCAGATGGTGCGCGCGTTGACCCACTGCTCGGCGTGGTTGGGCACCGGAATGACGATCAACGGCTTGCGCATGACGAATGCTTCGCTCACGGCGCTGAAGCCGCCGTTGACTACCAGCAGTTCGGCGCTCGCCGCGAGTTCCGGGGTGTTGAGTACGCGCCCCAGGTAGCGGCAGCCCGGTGGCACGTTGTTGTTGGCCGGCGGCGAGCGTCCGACGATGTCGACGCTGCATCCGGCCGGGGTGCGTTGCAGGTGCACGGGTGTGCCGAATTTGGAGCCGCTCAGCATCACCAGGATGCGCGACGGCGTACCGCTGGTGGCGGACGGCCGGCAGGCCGGTCGCACGATCGGGCCGACACGGAAGTACGGCGACGGCGGATCATTCATCGCATCGGTCAGGCACGGACTGAGCGCCACGTCCGGCACGAAGCGGTGGTAGAGAAAATCCATCTCCTCCACAGCGTGGAACTGCAGGCGGATCGAGGCCGGACGGTCGGCATAGGTCTGATACAGGCTATGCACCACGTCGGCATTGTTGACCGCGACCAGCGGCACATCGCGGGCCCGGCCGCGGCGGCGCAGGTAGGTCGAGTCCGTGACGATCGCGGCGGGGCGCAACTTGTCGGTCAGTTCCTCGATGATGCGGCCGTTGGCGCGCATGGTGCCGAGGTACTCAGGCAGCGACAGGATGGTGCGCACGCCGGAGATCTTGCCGCTGTTGCTTGTGCCGTAGTGCAGCGCGCCGAGCTCAACTGGCTCGTCGATACCGGGTTGTTGGCGGAAGTACCACAGGCCGTTACCGGACGTGGCGACCGAGCAGGATACGCCCGCTTCGGTGAGGCGCTGCATAATGGCGTGGCAGCGGGTCGAGTTGCCGAGCCCGAGGCCGTTGACCAGGAACAGGACGCCCTTCATGCGGGCGCGGGTCCCTTGCGGTAACGGGCGGCCGTGCAGAACAGGCCACAACGCTTCGCTTCGACCGCACGCCATCCACCAGCCGCCGCGGCGGCATCGAACTGCTCGCGGCGGTAGAGGTGAATGTCCACGTCGTGCCGCGCGTGGAAGGCGCGGAATGCCCGCCCCCACACATTCGGCACCGAATACAGGACGACCAGCCAAGCGCCGTCGCGCGCATGCTGCGACGCGTTGGCGAGAACCTGTTGGGCTGACGACACGAACTCGAACACGCCGGCGGCCAATACCGCATCGAATTGATGTGCCACGCGGACGTCAGCGACGTCGCCGAGCACGGTGGTGATGCGGTCGGAGCGCATTTGGCGCAGCATTTCGGGCGATCGATCGACCGCCCAAACGTGCCCAGCGCCGCAGTCCAAAAGGGCGCGGGTGTAGTAGCCCGCCCCTGCCCCCAGCTCGAGCACGTCACTGCCAGAGATGCGGCCGACCAGACCAAGCACGGCCGCGCTCTCGGCGCGGCGCAACCAGGACCACGGCCAGCGCCCGCTGGCCGCAAGATAGTCTGGTGCCTGCCGATCAAAATACTCGGTTGCCCGATCCACCGTTGCCCGCAAGTCTCCCGCCCTTCCCGGCCATGCTACCGACGCAAGGGCGTCTCCGATAGACTTGCGCTATCGCCGCGGATGGAGCAAATCCCCGCTCGGATGGGTGGCCGAGTGGTTGAAGGCACCAGTCTTGAAAACTGGCAGGCTCTATGGGCCTCGTGGGTTCGAATCCCACCCCATCCGCCACTTCGAGGCTGTTTCACACCACCTCGGGAATGGTACTCTGCGCCACGGCGGTCGCTGGTGCGGCCGGCGGAGTGGAGGATTTCATGAGGACGTTTGTCGCGTGGGCCACGGTTGGCACGCTTGCACTGCTGGCAGTCGGAACCGCCTTCGCGGCCGAGCGCAAGGGCGAGGTCGGGACCATCGACCGGCAGAAGCGCATCGTC
>CAMDCA010000084.1 GCA_945889645.1 Rhizobium sp. Q54 | reverse complement strand
GGTGCGCCCCGCCAGCAGCCGCGCCGACAAGTCCTGCAGCGCCAGCTTGGTGATGGCATCGACGGCGGAGAACGGCTCGTCCATCAGCACGATGGCGCGGTCCTCCATCAGCGTACGGGCCAGCGCGGCACGCTGGCGCATGCCGCTCGACAGGTCTTCCGGCATCGAGTCTTCCCATCCGGCCAGCCCGACCGCCGACAGCAGCCCGAGCGCCCGTCCACGTTGGCGCGGCTCGCCGCGCAACCGCGCGCCCAGCAGGACGTTGTCCAGCACGGTCAGCCACGGCAGCAAGAGGTCGCGCTGGTCCATGTACACGACGCGCCCGGTCAGCGACTTGCCGTCGCCGCCGCGCACTGTGCCGCTCGCCTCCCCACGCCGCGGCGGCAATCCGGCGATCAGGCGCAGCAGGCTCGACTTGCCGACCCCCGACGAGCCCAGGATGCAGGTGAACAGGCCGCCCGAGAACTCGGCTTCCAGTGCATCGAATAGCTTGCGGTCGCCAAAGGCGACGTGGGCCGCTTCGATGTGGATGGACAGCGCCCCTTCGACGGGCGGCGCAATGGTCGGGGCGTCGCCCCAGAAGGACGTATTCATGTGCACTAATCCCTACGCCGGTACGAGCCGGATCAGGTTCTTGGGGTCGTCCGGAAGGACCTCTCAGCCGGGCCGGGTGGCACGGCTCCCCCTAGTGAAGCGGGCGCACTATAAGCTGCCTTGTCAGCATCCTCAAATGAGGGCAGTTGTAGCGCCGGAATGATCACCACCTATCGACTCAGCGTCGGCGGGATTCTCAAGGACGACACCGCCAAGTATGCGGGCAACGCCGTGTGGATCGATCTCCTCAACCCCACCAGGGACGAGGAACACGCGGTCGAGGCTGCCCTCAAGGTGGACGTGCCGAGCCGCGAGGAAATGGCCGAGATCGAGATCTCCAGCCGCCTATACCAGGAGGCCGACGCGACCTTCATGACCGCCACGGTCATTGCCGGGGCCGAGACCGACACACCCCAGGCCACCGCCATCACCTTCGTACTGGTGCGCGGCACCCTCGTCACGGTGCGCCACGCCAATCCGCAGCCGTTCCGCATGTTCGCCCAGGTGTGCGAGCGGCGCCCCAACGCGTGTGCCAGCGGCGACGCGGCCTTCCTCGGCATTCTCGAAGCGATCATCGACCGCCTCGCCGACATCCTCGAGCGCGCCGGCGCCGGTGTTGACGCGATCTCGCACGACGTGTTCAAGGACAACGGCACGCGGCGGCCGCGCGGCCGCGGCTATCAGACGTTGCTCGCCAAGGTTGGGCGCATCGCCGACCTGACCTCGATGGGCCGCGAAAGCCTGGTCACCATCGGCCGCCTGCTGACGTTCTATGGCCCGACCGCCAAGGCGATGGCCAAGGCCGACTCGGGCGGGCCAGGGCCCAGCCTCAAGACCATGACGGCCGACATCCAGTCGTTGTCCGACCACGCCTCGTTCTTGTCCAACAAGCTGACGTTCCTGCTCGAAGCCATCCTCGGCATGATCAGCATCGAGCAGAACGAGGTGATGAAGATCTTCTCGGTGGTCGCCGTGGTGTTTATGCCGCCGACCTTAGTCGCCAGCATCTGGGGCATGAACTTCGAGTTCATGCCCGAGCTGTCGTCGCCGCTCGGCTATCCGGTCGCCCTGCTGACCATCGCGTTGGCGGCGGCGTTGCCGATCCTCTATTTCCACAAGCGAGGCTGGCTGTGATGGAGTCCCGCAATGCTTGGGCGGCGGCGACGCTCGCCTTCGCGCTGTCGCTCGGCGCCTGCTCGGACGAGCCCCAGGCGCAGCAGGTCCCCACCCAGCCTGGGCGGACGACCGAGACCATGACCATCCAGACCGATCTCGGTCCCCAGGTGTTCCACATTGAGGTGGCGGTGACGCAGGAGCAGAAGACCACCGGCCTGATGTTCCGCCGCGAGCTGGCGCCCGACGCCGGCATGCTGTTCACCTACGAGACCCCGCAGATCATCACCATGTGGATGCGCAATACTTACCTGCCGCTCGACATGGTGTTCATCGATTCCCTGGGCCGCGTCGTCAACGTGGCCGAGCGGACGGTGCCGGAAAGCCTGGCGACCATTCCGTCGGCCGCTCCGGCCATCGGAGTCCTGGAGATCAACGCCGGCACGGCCGCCCGTCTGCACATCCGGCCGGGCGACCGGGTCCTGCATGCTGCGTTCGGCACCGCGGCGCGGTAGAGTTGCCGAAGCCGGGGAGTAGCTCAGCCTGGTAGAGCATCTGCTTTGGGAGCAGAGGGCCGCTGGTTCGAATCCAGTCTCCCCGACCAGTTATCCACGCTAGATTGGAAAACCATGCAAGCGCGCATCTTCCAACCCGCCAAGACCGCCACCCAGTCGGGCCGCACCAAGACCGAATGGGCGCTCGAGTTCGAGCAGAAGTACCGGCGTGAGGTCGAGGCACTGATGGGCTGGACTGCGACTCGCGACATGGATCGCGAGCTGCGCCTGCGCTTTCCGACGCGCGAGTCGGCCGAGGCGTTCGCGCGCAAGAAGGGCATCAGCTTCACGGTCGAGCTGCCGCACGAGCGCGTGGTGAGGCCGAAGTCCTACGCCGACAATTTCCGCTTCGACCGCGTCGAGGCCCGCGCCGGTCAGACCGCGCCGCTCGTCGATCAGGTGCCGGCGGCACCATCGAGACCTAGATCCTAACGATCCTCCGCCTCGGGGCCCCGTAGCTCAGCGGAATAGAGCAAGTGCCTTCTAAGCGGAGGCTCTGAACCCAAAAAGCACTGGTAGAATAAGAGGTAAGCCTGCCACCAGCGCAGCGCGAACCGCGTTGCGAACCGTCTCAGGGCCCCGTAGCTCAGCGGAATAGAGCAAGTGCCTTCTAAGCACTAGGTCGCAGGTTCGATTCCTGCCGGGGTCGCCACCTCACTTCTTCAGCTTCAGCTTCTTTACGGGCTTCTTGGTCAACGCGTGGAGCGCGAGCTTGGGCTTTTCGGCGGGCTGCTGGAGTCCGAGCGCATCTTCGATCAGGTCGACAAGTGCGCGATGCCGCACAGCTCGACGCGCCTTCTCGTTGACGCCCTTTTGCACTGCGTCAGCATAGTTGGCGACGCCCTCCGGGACCTTGGCTTCGCTGTTGGCCACCTTGCGGTCAACTCTGCGCGCAAACTGGGCGAGCACCGGTTCAAGGGTAGCGACATCCGTATCGTCTGGTTCCTCATGCTCGTGGATGTGGGCAGCGAAGGCAACGAACAGCGAATAGAAGTCGGCTTTGTTGGACCACCGGGTCTCCTCGATCTCCGGGAACAGGTCTTCGACGAGCTCCAACGTCTGCGCGAACAGCTTGAGGACTCTTTTTTGATCCGGGAATCCTTCGTCCTGTTCCGAGTCCTCGTACATCCGGTAGTAGTCGTCGATGCAGGCGGCGCTTCTTGTCAGCACGCGACACGCGCATTTCAAGATTACGGAACGTGGCTTGAACGTCCTGAAGTCCCCGCCCGAGCGCATCACCGTTGAGTTTCTGCTCCAGTTTCCGGAGTTTGCTGCGTTCCGTGCTCGTACCCACGCCGGCACCGACGAGCCTGCGCAGGCCGGGGGAAACGTTGGTGCGCAAACGCGGGCAATCGCGGCAGACATTCTGAACCAAGTAAGTTCAACACCAGACGAACTGCTACGAAACACGGTGAAGGAGCTTGAAACTGCCCTGCGGAAGGACCTGCTGGACCGGATTCTTGCGGCGCCTCCGCATTTTTTTGAGTCGCTCATCGTCGACCTGTTGGTCGCAATGGGTTACGGCGGCGCCCGAGAGGCGGGCAGGGTCGTCGGGAGGTCCGGCGATGGTGGCATCGACGGTGTGATCGACCAGGACGCGCTGGGTCTGGATCGCGTCTACTTGCAGGCGAAGCGCTATGCAACGGGGAACGCTGTGAGCGCTCCCGAGATCCATGCGTTCAGCGGGAGCATAGGCGCCGCGAAGGCGAGCAAGGGCGTGTTCGTGACGACGTCCTACTACACGCAACCGGCCATCGCATTCGCGGAACGCCACCCGTTTCGGATTGTCTTGATTGACGGGGAGCAGTTGGGCGAGTTGATGATTCGGCACAACGTAGGAACGCGTATCGACGAAACATTCCATATCAAGAAGGTTGACGAGGACTTTTTCGCGGAGGAGTAGGCGGCTTGCGCCACCCTGAGGGCACAAGCGGGCAGGGATCGACGACATCGGGCGGGGGAGCCGTGGCCCTTGGTGACTCGCTGGCGAGGCCTGGCTGGCGAGGAAGTTCCACGACATCGCTGTGAGGTCTAGACAGGGTTCGCAGCCGCCGCCTTTTTCCGCAGGACGAATTCGATCGCGCATTCGCCGATTGGCGTGAGCGTCTGATCGAACCGGTCCTTGTTGGCCATCTTGTTGAAGCCGTAGCGGAAGGTCGCGTCGAGCAGCTCGATCTTCTTGATCTCAACGTCGGCTTCCAGGCCGCGCAGCAGGTCGATGAGATTGACGCTGGCCGGCGACCACGACGCCTTTTTGAAGATCGTGAAGGTCTTCTTGTGATCGCGATTGAAGGTCGAGGGGAACACGCCCTGCTCGTAGAGATCTTCGTCCGGCACGATGCACACCAGGTATCCGCCTGGCTTGAGGATGCGGATCCAGTTGGTCAGGGCGACCTGCGGATCGGCCATGTGCTCCAAGCAATGCGACGAGTGGGCGAAGTCAAAGGTACCGTCGCCTAGGCCCTTCAGGTACTGCGCGTCGCCGTCGGGCTTGTCCCATGCGCGGCACGACCGCATCAGCGGAAAGAACTCGCGGTACTGGCCGAGCGAATCCGGTCCGGCACCGATGTCGATGCCGTCGCCGACCAGGTAACGGGTGGCGTACCGGGAATCCTTGATCTTGTGGAAGACCGACTTGCTCGACTCGTGCATGGATGTCCGGGGTCGCTAGAAAACGAAGTAGTTGCCGGTATTGGCGCGGCACTTCTGCGGGAAGAAGGCCAGGCGGCCGTCCGAGAATCGCGCCCTTCCACCCGGCGAGCAGTCCGCCAGCGGCCAGTGGGCGACGTAGTTGATGGGCACGCGGCCTTTGCACGCTTGCCAGGCGAGGGTGTCGGACGGCTGCACGTAGTACTCGGGAATGTTGATGACGTTGGCGTGCATGGGCGCGGCCAATGTGCAGGTAAGGGTGTAGTTGCGGTCGGCGCGCCCGACCTGGACGAAGGCGATTGCCACGAACGCCGCAACCAGCCACGTGACGGGGTTCACCAAGAACGCTCGATGAAAGCCTAGTAGACGAAGCATTGATCCCTGGGATGACGAGTGAGTACGTCGGACAGGAAGCGACGGGCGCCGGCCATTCTAGGGCCCGCGCGGTTCTCTTGTCTGCGCTGGCGAGAGCGGGCCGGGCGGGGGGCGCCCGCTTAGGCGGTGTCCTCTTGTACGTCGTCAGAACTTTTGAGACAGGTGGGGTCCGGATTTAGCGGAGAGGTGGCCTCATCTTGGGTTGATATTTAGGCGGCGATTTTGCGGTGCTGCAAGCGCCGATGTTCGATGGTCTTCCGTTTGATGCGGGCCCGCTCGCGC
>CAMDCA010000083.1 GCA_945889645.1 Rhizobium sp. Q54 | reverse complement strand
AAGGGCGCGAGCTTCAAGGACATGCTCGACCTGCGCGGCAAGAGCGACATCGGCGACAAGATCAACACGCAGGTCATCGCGCCGCTGGTGAGCGCCAATGCACGGCTGGCCCGCAGCGACTTCCCCGACTTCAACGACTCCAACAAGCTGGGTGAAGGGCAGGCCAAGGTCGAGAAGCTGACCAACCTGATCAACATCTTCGCCCGCCCGCAGCTCGACTTCTCGCAGAACCGCGCCGAGCACGACGACATCCTCGGCGACGCCTACGAGTACCTGATGCGGCACTTCGCCACCGAGAGCGGCAAGAGCAAGGGGCAGTTCTACACCCCCGCCGAGGTCAGCCGCATCATCGCCAAGGCGATCGGGATCTCGCCGCACAACACGAAGGCCTCAACCACCGCCTACGACCCCACCTGCGGCTCGGGCTCGCTGCTGCTCAAGGTGGCCGCCGAGGCGGGCAAACACATCACGCTCGAAGGGCAGGAGAAGGACGTGACCACGGCGGGCCTCGCCCGCATGAACATGATCCTGCACGACTTCCCCACGGCGAACATCGTCTCGGGCAACACCCTGGCCGAGCCCAAGTTCAAGGACGGTGAGCAGCTCCGCACCTACGACTACGTCGTCGCCAATCCGCCCTTCTCCGACAAGGCCTGGACCACCGGCCTTACGCCGTCGAACGACCCCTTCCAGCGCTTCGCGTGGGGCGAGCCGCCGACCAAGCAGGGCGACTACGCCTACCTGCTGCACATCATCCGCTCGCTCAAGAGCGCGGGCAAGGGCGCGTGCATCCTGCCCCACGGCGTGCTCTTCCGCGGCGGCGCGGAAGGCGCCATCCGAACCCAGCTCGTCCGCTCCGGCATCCTGAAGGGCATCATAGGCCTGCCCGCCAACCTCTTCTACGGCACTGGCATCCCCGCCTGCATTGTGGTGCTCGACAAGGAGAACGCCGCCGCCCGCACGGGCGTGTTCATGATCGACGCCTCCAAGGGATTCCGCAAAGACGGGCCGAAGAACCGGCTGCGGGAGCAGGACCTCCACAAGATCGTCGACACGTTCACCCGGCAGGCCGACGTTCCGCGCTATGCCCGCATGGTGCCGTTCTCCGAGATCGCCGACCCGAAGAACGACTTCAACCTCAATCTGCCGCGCTACATCGACAGCACTGAGCCCGAGGACCTGCAAGACATCGACGGCCACCTCCGCGGCGGTATCCCTGAGCGCGATCTGGACGCGCTCGGCGCGTACTGGCAGGTGCTCCCCGGCGTGCGCGGCCTGCTGTTCGAGGCCTTCGACAAGACCGGTGGCCGCCCCGGCTATGCCCGCCTGAAGCCGGCGCTCTCCGAGGTGAAGCCAGCGATCTTCGGCCACGCCGAGTTCGCCGCCTTTCAGCAACAGGCGACCAAGGTTTTCGCGGACTGGCGCAGGGCCACCACGAAGCACCTCACCGGCTTCGGCAAGGACGGTCACCCCAAGGCCCTGATCGAGACCATCGCCGAGGACCTGCTGGCCGCGTTCCGCAAGGCGCCACTGCTCGATGCCTACGACATCTACCAGCACCTGATGGACTACTGGGCCGACACGATGCAGGACGACGCCTATCTCATCGCCGCCGACGGCTGGGTCGCGGTGCCGGCGCGCATCGTCGAGACCGACAAGAAGGGCAAGAGCAAGGACAAAGGCTGGGCCTGCGACCTCATCCCCAAGCCGCTCATCGTGGCCCGCTACTTCGCCAAGGAACAGGCCGCCCTCGAGGCCAAGCAGGCCGAACTGGAAACCGCGACCGCCGCTCTCGGCGAGCTGGAGGAGGAGCACGGAGGCGACGAAGGCTGCCTCGGCGCGCTCGACAAGATCGCCAAGAGCGAGGTCAACGCCCGGCTCAAGGAGATCAAGGGCGACAAAGAGGCGAAGGATGAGATCGCCGTGCTCAAGCGCTGGCTGGATCTGTCGGAGCACGAGGCCACGCCCAAGCGCGCGGCGAAGGATCAGGAGGCCGGGCTCGACGGACTCGCCTACGCCAAGTATCCCAAGCTGACCGAGGCCGAGATCAAGACGCTGGTGGTGGACGGCAAGTGGATGGCGCGGCTGTCGGCCGCCGTGCAGGGAGAGCTCGATCGCGTCTCGCGCACCCTCACCGGCCGCATCCGCGAGCTGGCCGAGCGCTACGCCACGCCGCTGCCGAGGCTCAGCGGCGAGGTGGAGACGCTCGCCGCCCGGGTGGACGAGCACCTGAAGAAGATGGGGGCGGTATGGAAGTGAAGCCCGGATATAAGCACACGGAGGTGGGCGTCATTCCAGAGGAGTGGAGCGCGCTGCGGGTGTGCGAATTTGGTTCAGTAATCACCGGCGGCACCCCGAGAACGGAGATTCAGGGGTATTGGAACGGTAGCTATCCCTGGGTCACGCCAACCGACATCACTGATCAGCGAGATATGTGGGCCTCGGAACGCATGATTTCGGAGTCCGGCCTTCGCTCAATCCGGCAACTGCCCGCGGATTCTGTTCTGGTGACCTGCATAGCGAGTATCGGAAAGAACGCGATTCTGCGAAGCGTTGGAGGCTGCAACCAACAGATTAACGCTGTTGTTCCCCTACAGGAGCAGAGCCCCGAGTTCCTCTACTATTCGTTCGAGAGCAGTAAGCAGTATCTACTCGCCAACGCGGGCATGACGGCGACACGCATCCTTTCCAAGGCCGCGTTTGAGCAACTGAGGTTCCCTAACCCACCCCTCCCCGAACAACGCGCCATCGCGGCGGCGTTGAGCGATGTGGATGCGCTGCTGGGCGGGCTGGATCGGCTCATCGCCAAGAAGCGCGACCTCAAACAGGCCGCCATGCAGCAGCTCCTGACCGGCCAGACCCGCCTCCCCGGCTTCAGCGGGGCGTGGGAGGTGAAGCGGGTTCTTGAACTTGGGGATGTCGTCACTGGCGGCACACCTCGAACCGACGTTGCGGAGTTCTGGGGCGACGAATACCCATGGGTGACGCCGACAGACATATCAACGCGCAGAGACATGTTCTCTTCTGATCGGTGGTTGACCAAAAAGGGATTGGATGCAGTCCGGGAATTGCCGCCAAACACCGTCCTTGTCACCTGCATCGCAAGCATCGGCAAGAACGCGATTCTAAGAACCACCGGCGCGTGCAACCAGCAAATCAACGCGGTGATACCAAACAGAAGCAGCGACGCGGGATTTCTCTACTACCTCTTCGAGGCGAGCAAGCAGTATCTCTTGGCGAACGCGGGCATCACGGCAACGAGCATCATTTCGAAGGCCGCCTTCTCGGAGTTGACTTTTCGCGCCCCATTGCTCGAAGAACAGACCGCCATCGCCACCGTCCTCTCCGACATGGACGCCGAGCTAGCGGCGCTGGAAGCCCGCCGCGACAAGACCCGCGACCTCAAGCAGGCCATGATGCAAGAGCTGCTCACCGGCAAGACGCGGCTCGTGAAATCGGAGGCGGCCCATGCCTGAGCAACCCCGCTCCGAGCGCAAGACGCAGAACCGCGTCATCGCCCTGTTCACCGACCCGGCGCGGACGGACCACCTCGGCTTCCGCTACCTCGGCGAGTGGAACAAGCGCGAGAACAATCGCGGTATCGAGACCGTGATCCTGCGCGACAACCTTACGGCCCGCGGCTACTCGGCGGCGCACATCTCCGCCGCGCTGCAGAAGCTCGAGACCGCCGCCGACTCGACGGGGATCACGCTCTACCAGGCCAACCTGCGCACCTACCAGCTCCTGCGCTACGGCGTGCCGGTTCAGATCGCAGCGGGGCAGGCGCACGAGACGGTGCACCTGATCGACTGGGAACACCCGGAGAAGAACGACTTTGCGCTGGCCGAGGAGGTGACGCTGACGGGCGGCTACCAGCGCCGGCCAGACATCGTGCTCTATCTCAACGGCCTGGCCATCGCCGTCATCGAGCTCAAGCGTAGCTCGGTGGAGTTGGCCGACGGCGTGCGCCAACTCATCACCAACCAGGAGGAGATCTTCAACAAGGGCTTCTTCGGCACCGTGCAGCTCGTGCTGGCGGGCAGCGACTCGCAGGGGCTGCGCTACGGCACCACCGGTACGCCGGAGCAGTTCTTTGTAGCGTGGAAGGACGAGGCCCCGCCGGCCGATAGCCCCGCCGCCGCACCCACCGCCGGCGCGCTGCTCGACCGGCCGCTCGCGCAGTTGTGCCACAAGGCGCGGCTGCTGGATCTCATCCGCAACTTCATGCTCTTCGACGCCGGACAGAAGAAGGTGCCTCGGCCGCACCAGTTCTTCGGCGTTAGGGCAGCGCAGGAGCGCATCGCCCGGCGCGAGGGCGGCGTCATCTGGCACACCCAAGGCAGCGGCAAGAGCATCCTGATGGTGCTGATCGCTAAGTGGCTGCTGGAGCACGACCCCGACGCCCGCATCCTCATCGTTACCGACCGCGACGAGCTGGACAAGCAGATCGAAGGGGTGATGAAGAACGCCGGCGTCATCGGCCCCGAGTCACCTTCGCCGCGCATCACCTCGCGGGCGGAGTTCGTGGAGAAGCTCGGGAGCCGCACGCCGCGCCTCTTGTGCGCGCTGCTCCATAAGTTCGACGCCTCGGACCTGAATGGCCCGCCCCCGCCCGTGAACGGCCACTTCTACGTGTTCGTGGACGAGTGCCACCGCACGCAGGGTGGCGACATGAACCGCCAGATGAAGCGCTGGCTGGAAGGCGCGATCTTCATCGGCTTCACCGGCACGCCGCTCCTGCGCAAGGACAAGCTGCTGACGCGGGACGTCTTCGGCAGTTACATCCACACCTACAAGTTCCACGAGGGCGTGGCCGACGGCGTGATCCTCGACCTCAAGTACGAGGCGCGCGACGTACCGCAGCGGCTCACGACCCGGGCCGCCATCGACCAGTGGTTCGAGCAGAAGACCAGAGGCCTTAACAACTTCCAGAAGGCGCTCGTGCGCAAGCGCTGGGCGACGATGGAGGAGCTGATGAGCGCCGGCGAGCGCAAACAGCGCATCATCGCCGACATCATCGAGGACTTCAGCCTCAAGCCGCGGCTCAACAACGACCGGGGCACGGCGATCCTGGTCGCCGCCTCGATCTACGACGCCTGCCACTACTACCGGCTGCTGCAGAACACGAGTTTCGGCAAGTACTGCGGGGTCATCACGTCCTACGAGCCGAACCACAACGCGATCTCCCGCGAGCCCGCCAACAGCGATGAGCGCTACAAGTTCGACACCTACACCCAGCACGTCCTCAAGCAGGGGCAGACGACGAAGCAGTACGAAGACGAAGCCAAGCGCCGCTTCATCGCGGAGCCGGCCAACATGAAGCTGCTGATCGTCGTCAGCAAGTTGCTGACTGGCTTCGATGCGCCGAGCTGTACCTACATCTACCTCGACAACGAACTGCGCGACCACACGCTGTTTCAGGCCATTTGCCGCACCAACCGACTCGACGGCGACGACAAGGACTACGGCCACATCGTCGACTTCAAGGAGCTGTTCGGCGAGGTGCAGGAAGCGATTGCGGTCTACAGCTCGGACGAGCTGGATATCGAAGGCGGGAGTGACGCCGAGAACAACGTCCACCTCAAGGACTGGCTGGCCGAAGGCAAGAAGGCGCTCGACGCGGCCCGCGAGGCCCTGCGCTACCTGTGCGAACCGGTGGCCCTGCCG
>CAMDCA010000082.1 GCA_945889645.1 Rhizobium sp. Q54 | reverse complement strand
CGCAACCGCCGCCTCGCCCGCGACTTCGAGCGCTACGCCAGAACCGTCGTCGCCTTCGTTCGCCTCGCCATGATCCGCATCATGCTCCGGCGCCTGACCAGGCCAATCCCTTGCCGCTGAATCTCAACTTCTTGGATCGGCTCTAAGGGTCAGGCGATGCGCGCGAAGCGCGCGTCGAACCACTGGCGTAGGCCGGGATCGTCGAAGTCCTTGGCGATTGTCTCGGCGTGCTGGCGGGCGTTGGTGAACTCGGTGGCGCGCCCAAGCTTTCTTGACGCCAGCGCGAGCTCGACGTTGATGAAGGCGCGGTCGATGGCTTCGTCGCCGTGGGCGTCGATGGTGGCAAGCGCGCGAGTCGCGGCTTGCCTGGCGTCCTCGTGGCGGCCGAGCGCGTTGTAGGCGAGGGACAGCAGATAATCCGCGCGCTCCTGGTGGATCCACGTCCCGGCGCGCTGCCAGAAAGCTCGGCTCAACAGCGCGGACTTCTCCAACGCAACGTCCTGTTCGGCGGTGCGCACCGCAAGGTCGAGGATGTCGCTTGCCATGCTGTTGGCGACGGCCGCAATCGATGCGTCGTGGCGCGACGCTGTCTCCAGTCCGCGCGCCAGTTCCAGCACCGGATCGAGCAGGCGGAAGCAGCTGGCCCAATTGCGCTTGCGCTGGAACGCATGTGCCGTGGACAGGCGGATCCACACCGCGACCGCCATGGCGCTTTCCTTGGCGGCGGTGGCGGCGCGCGTCTCGGCGCGCAGGCCTTCGATCCATTGGTCGTCGAGGTAGCAGGTGACCGCGTAGTTGCCCTGCACGCCGACCGAGTGATGGAAGCTCTCTTGCAACGTCGCCAGCAGTGTGAGGGCCAGGTTCCAGTCGGCACCTTCTTCGCCGATGACGTGCGTCACCACCGAGGCAAAGCGCGCCGCGTCCTCGTTGCTCGCGACTATCGCCGCAAGGCCGGCAAGTGCATCGGCGGCGCCGCGCAGGTCGCCGCCGTGCTGGTCGAGGATGTCCTGCAGACGGTCGGTGGTCGAAGGCGACTCGGTCTCAAACATCGAGGTCTTTGGCTTCCGGGGCGTGCTGCTGGATGAACTCAAGGCGCAACTCAGGCTTGCGGCCCATCAGGCGCTCGACCAGGTCGTCGGTCTCGCGCTCGCGGCCGTCGGCGATGCCGACGCGCAACAGCGTGCGCCGCGCCGGGTCCATGGTGGTGGCCTTCAGCTGCATGGCCGGCATCTCGCCCAAGCCTTTGAAACGGCTGATCTCCACTTTGCCCTTGCCGGCGAACTCGGTCTTCAGCAGCTGTTCCTTATGCGCGTCGTCGCGCGCATAGATGGTAGTCGCGCCGTGGGTCAGGCGATAGAGCGGCGGCAGCGCCAGGTACAGGTGACCGTCGCGGATCAGACCCGGCAACTGGCGATAGAAGAACGTCATTAGCAGCGAGGCGATGTGGGCGCCGTCCACGTCGGCATCGGTCATGATGACGATCTTCTCGTAGCGCAACTCGGACTCACGGTAGCGCTCGCCAAGCTGGCAGCCGAGCGCCAGGATCAGGTCGGAGATTTCCTGGTTCGCCTGCATCTTGCCGGTGGCGGCCGACGCGACGTTGAGGATCTTGCCGCGCAACGGCAGCACTGCCTGCATCTCGCGGCTGCGTGCCTGCTTGGCGGTGCCGCCGGCCGAGTCGCCCTCGACCAGTAACAGCTCGGTGCCCTTGGCGTCGGTGCGCGAGCAGTCGGCGAGCTTGCCGGGCAGGCGCAGCTTGCGGGTGGCGGTCTTGCGCGCGACGTCCTTGTCTGCCTTGCGCGCGATGCGCTCCTCGGCGCGGTGGATGACGAATTCCAGCAAACCGTTGGCGGTGTCTGGCGAACCCGATAGCCAGTGGTCGAAGTGGTCGCCGACCACCTGCTCGACCAGCTTGGCGGCCTCGGGGCTGCCGAGCTTGTCCTTGGTCTGGCCGTGGAACTGCGGTTCGGGAATGAACACCGACAGGACGGCGGAGGCAGACTCGACCACGTCGTCCGGTGTCACTTGCGCGGCGCGGCGGTTGTTCACCCGCTCGCCATAGGCGCGCAGGCCCTTGGCCAGCGCGGTGCGCAGACCCTGCACATGGGTGCCGCCGCCCGGTGTCGGCACGGTGTTGCAATACGAGGCGACGAGTCCGGCTTCGCCTTCGGTCGGCCACGCCACGGCCCATTCGATTTCGCCGCGCTTCGGCAGCGCGACGCGCGCGGCAAACGGCGCCGGCGTCGCGGTGGGGCGGCCATCGAGTTCTGCCGCGAGGTAGTCGGCAAGGCCGTTGGGGAAATGCAGGGTCTCGGATTGGGGAACCGACGCATCCTTGCCGAGCAGCGCGGGATCGCACTGCCAGCGGATTTCGACGCCGCGGAACAGGTATGCCTTGGAGCGCGCCATGCGGTAGAGGCGGGCAGGGCGGAAGTACGCGTCGGGGAAGATCTTTGCGTCCGGTACGAACGTGATGCGCGTGCCGCGCCGGTTGCGCACCGCGCCGGCGTCCTTGAGCTTGCCGACCGGCGTGCCGCGCTCGAACGACTGTTGCCACAGGTGGCCGTCGCGCGCGACCTCGACATCGAAACGCGATGACAGCGCGTTGACGACCGAGGCGCCGACGCCGTGCAGGCCGCCGGCGGTGTGATAGACCTTGTCGCTGAACTTGGCGCCCGAATGCAGCGTCGTGAGGATCACCTCCAGCGCCGAGCGGTTCTTGAATTTCGGGTGCTTGTCGACCGGAATGCCGCGGCCGTTGTCGTCGATGGTCAGCGAACCATCGGCGTCCAAGCGCATCTCGATGCGGGTGGCGTGCCCGGCCACTGCCTCGTCCATCGAGTTGTCGAGGATTTCCGCCGCGAGGTGGTGCAGCCCGTTCTCGTCGGCGCCACCGATGTACATGCCGGGGCGACGGCGAACCGGCTCAAGGCCTTCCAAGACCTCGATGTCGCTCGCGGTGTACGAATCTTTCGGCCCGGCACTGCGGGCCGGCGCCTTGGGCGACTTGTCGCGGGAAAATAGATCACTCATGGGGCGCGCAGTATAGGGTTCACCGCCCGCACGAACCACCACATATGGTAGCTTCGACGTTGCAGTGGCCCCACCGCACAGGAGGCGCCCGAATGACACGCTGGATCTGGCTGGCGGCCGTCCTCCTGCTCGCCGCAGCGGGCGCCTGGTACTACCAGGCCGTCGCCCGCCCAGGACCCATCCTTCAGGTGGTCGGAGAAACCGTGCGCCAGGGCGAACTCACGCTCGCGCCGATCCGCCTGCGCAATCGCAGCTATCGCTTTCTGCCGACCTACGTCGCCGGAGAAGAGGGCCGCCTGTTCGCGCCCCTCGACCACGAGCGGCCGGATGGCCGCACAGTTGAACTGCACCTGCTGCGGTTTGCGCCCAGCTCCAACGACGCCCACGGGTGGCCCACCGTGGTGTTGGTTGACGGCCCTTCGGACACCGCAGTTGGATTCGCGTCCGGCGCCACCTTTGACTTCATCCAAGCCCTGCGCGGCGTCGGCGAAGTCATCGTGCTCGACCAGCGCGGTTCGCGGTATAGCGAACCGTTCCTTGAGTGCCCCGGCACGTATGCGTTTCCGGTAGACGAGCCCAATACCGTCGAGCGCCGCGGTCCGCTCTTTGCCGCCTACGTGCGGCAGTGCATCCGCGCATGGGCCGGCACCAACCTCGGACTGTTCACGCCGCGCGACACCGCCCATGACATAGAGGACGTGCGCCGGGCCCTGGGCGCGGAACGCATCAACCTGGTTGCGGTGGGCGAGGGCACCCGCGCCGCGCTCGACTACTTGCGCCTGTATCCGAACCGCGCCGAGCAGGCGGTGATGGTGGGGGCGCAGGCGCCCAATCAGGCGGACGTCCTGCCGGCGGACGTTGAGGCAGTGCTGGACCGCGTCGCGACTGCGATCGCCACCGACGTGACGGTCGGGCGAGCCTTTCCCGACCTGCGCAGCGCGGTAGACGACCTAGTCGCCGAGGTCGAGCGGGCACCCGTGACGGTGAATGTGCCTGCCGGCGGCGAGACGGTTGAGGTCGTGCTGGGCGCCTATGACGTCATCAGCTACGTGATCTTTGCCCTGCGCGATCGCGATCGCATCGCCACGCTTCCCCGGGTTCTGGCGGCCATGCAGGTCGGCGATTTCCGCGAACTCGCCGGGCTGGCGCTGCCGTCGCGCAGCGACAATCGCATCGCCACTCTGGCGCAGATCGCCGTCGATTGCTCCGGCAAGAACGCGCCGGAGCGCGCCGACCGGTTGGCGGAACAAGTGCCCGCGTCGCCGCTCGGCAACTATGTCAACCTAGTGCGTATGGCGGCGTGCCCCATCTGGCCGGCGGCGCTGCTGCCGGCCTCGTATCGTGACCCGGTGCTGTCGGCCACGCCCACGCTGTTCGTCAGCGGGACCTGGGACATCGACACGCCGCCCGAGAACATCAACGAGATTCTCGACGGGTTCCTGTCCGCCTGGACCCTGAGCATCGACGGCGCCACCCATCGCGACCTGCTGACCGGTTCGCCGCAGATTGCCGAGGCTGTGACGGCGTTCCTGCGCGGTGATACGCCCGCAGCGGACAGCATCGTTTTGACGCCAATTCGCTTCGCCGGTCTCTAGACCTTGCGCGTCGCGACAGCCTCCGCCACAACGCGGTGATGGAACGGGCATGGATCAGGCCGACTTGAACGTTTCCTACGGCGGCCTTGGGCGCCGGGTCGTCGCCTACTGGATCGACGTAGTGATTGAGGCAGCGGTCATGCTGCCCGCCGGGCTTGCGTTGGGCACGGTGTTCGCATCCTTCGGCGAGGACACGGCGGGCATGATTGCCGTCGTCGTCGCCGGACTAGTCTTCGATTGCGTCTACTTCACGTGCTTCGAGTCCTCGCCGCTGCAGGGCACCCCAGGCAAGCGGCTTCTCGGCATGGCCGTCGTCGATCTCGCCGGCAACCGTCTGAGCTTATTGCGCGCCAGTGCGCGGTACGGGGCCAAGACGTTGTCTGCCGTGGTTCTGTTCGTCGGCTTCCTCCAGATCGGGTTCAGCCGGCGCAAGCAGGGGCTCCACGACGTGGTCGCCGGAACCTTGGTCGTGCGTCGCCCGCTGCGCGCCGGTCTGGTGCGCTCCGCCAGCCAGGCGGCGTAGGCTTTCAGCGGGGCGTTGACCGCCGCCGCACCGGCATCCGATGATGTGCCGGTGACGACCTTCGACGCTGCGGCAACCCCGTCCGACTCGCCCTACGCCGGCTTCTGGTGGCGCGTGCTGGCGCTTTGCATCGACATCATCGTGCTGTCGCTGGCTAGCGCCCTTCTCGGTGTCGTCATCGGCATCGGTCCCAATCCGCTCGGCTTCGATCGCGCCGGCGCAGGGCTGCCCGGCATCATCCTGCAGTGGCTGTACTTCGCCGGCTTCGAGTCGTCGGCGTGGCGCGGAACGCCCGGCAAGCGCGCGTGCGGATTGGCGGTCGTCGATCTGTATGGCGGCCGCATCTCGTTCCTGCGTGCGACGGCGCGCTACTTCGCCAAGATCCTGTCCACGCTCATCCTGTTCGTCGGCTACATCATGGTTGCGTTCACGGCGCGCCGGCAGGGGCTGCACGACCTGATCGCCTCGACGCTGGTGATGAAGGAGATCGTGCCGCTGCGCGACGAGATGCCGCGCCCGCCGCCGGCTGCACCGGACACGCACTAGAGCACTTTGAGATCGGGTTGAATCGCGGGGGATTCACGTGAGGGCGCAGGTTTGATTCAAGATGCTGGCTGGGAGATGGAGGCCAGCATGAATGCCGAAACCTTACTCTGGTGATTTGCGCGGACGAGTGATCGCGGTCGTGGAGGCGGAGGCGTTGTCGTGCCGAGAGGCGGCGCGCCGGTACCG
>CAMDCA010000081.1 GCA_945889645.1 Rhizobium sp. Q54 | reverse complement strand
CACCACGTCCAGGTCCTAGCGGGCAACCCGGCGCGGCTTGATACGCCGGTGGCGCCGCCGGGCCTGCCGCCGCGCGATCCGGCCGACCCGGCGCTGGTCGGCTTGTACCGAGTCCTCATCGCGCGGCTCCAGCAGGCGGCGACACTCTGATGCTGCCGCCGACCACGCATGCGCGGACCCAGCGCTGGCGCGGACCCGGCCTGCGCAACGTCGGGCGCGCCATCGTCACCATCGGCGGACTGATCCTGCTGTGGCAGGCCGTCGTGTGGGCAACCGGCGTGGCGCCCTACATTCTGCCTGCTCCGCGCGTCGTTGCTGTCGCATGGCTCGGGCGCCCCGACTACCTGCTGACCAACGCCGCGGTCACAGCGGCCGAGATGCTGCTCGGACTGCTGTTCGGCGGCGCGCTGGGGGCGGCCAGCGCCATCCTGATCGCCAGCCTGGCGCCGGCGCGGCGCTGGCTGATGCCGGTGCTGGTGGTCAGCCAGGCGGTGCCGGTGTTCGCGCTCGCACCCGTCCTGGTCCTGTGGATGGGGTACGGCATGGCGTCCAAGGTCGCGATGGCGACCCTCATCATCTACTTCCCGGTCGCCGCGGCGTTCCTCGACGGACTGCGCCGGACGGAGCCGGGTTGGCTCGACCTGGCGCAGGTGATGACGCAGAACCGCTGGGCGATCATTCGCACGGTGCGCATTCCCGCCGCGCTGCCGGCGCTGGCGAGCGGACTGCGGGTCGCAACCGCCGTGGCGCCGATCGGCGCGGTGATTGGCGAGTGGGTCGGCTCGGGCGCGGGGCTTGGGTTCGTCATGCTGCACGCCAATGGACGGGCGCAGACGGACTTGATGTTCGCGGCGCTGGCGACGCTGTCGGCGTTGGCGCTGATCACGTATTTCGCGGTCGACTGGGGGCTGCGGCGGGCGTTGCCGTGGCAGCCGGAGACTGTCCTCGACGAGACAAGGAGTTGAACACTGTGACTCGCACACCCCCCCACCCCTGCCCTCCCCCTCAAGTGGAGAGAGGGAAGCTCCTCGTGCTCGCCATCGCGTTCATGCTGATCGCGTCGCCGGCGGTGGCGCTCGACAAGATGACGGTCGTGCTCGACTGGTTCGTGAATCCGGATCATGGGCCGATCATCGTCGCGCAGGAGATGGGGTTCTTTGCGCGTGCGGGCTTGGAGGTCACGATCATTGCGCCGTCGGATGCCAACGATCCGCCCAAGCTGGTCGCGGCGGGGCGAGCCGACATTGGGGTGTCGTACCAGCCGCAGTTGTATCTGCTGGTGGCCGAGGGGCTGCCGGTGAAGCGCGTCGGCACGCTGGTGGCGACGCCGTTGAACAGTCTGGTCGTGCTGGCGGACGGGCCGGTGAAGTCGATTGCCGACTTGGAGGGCAAGCGCATCGGGTTCTCGGTGGCTGGATTCGAGGAGACGATGCTGAAGGCTATGCTGCGCAAGCATGGGCTGACGCTGCGCGATGTGCAGCTGGTCAACGTCAACTTTGCGCTGACCGTCGCACTGCTGTCGGGGCAGGTGGACGGCGTGATCGGCGCGTTCCGCAACTTCGAGCTCACCGAGTTGGGGCTGCATGGCAAGCCGGGGCGTGCGTTCTTCCCCGAAGAAGAGGACGTGCCGGCGTATGACGAGCTGATCCTGATTGCCAACAAGGACCGCACCGACGATCCGCGCATTCGCGCATTCCTGACCGCCATCGAGCTGGCGACCCAGTACATGATCAACCACCCGCAGGAAGCGTGGGCGGCGTTCATCAAGAACCATCGCGACCTGGATGATGAGCTGAACCGACGCGCGTGGGCCGACACCCTGCCCCGCTTCGCGCATTCGCCGGCTGCGCTGGATCGCAACCGGTATGAACGCTTTGCCGACTTCCTGGTGCAGGAAGGACTCATCCCCAAGGCGCTGCCGGTGGAGCAGTACGCCGTAGAGGTGCGCTGACGCGGTAGTCGAGTCCGTTGTCGCGGCCGGAGCGGGCGGCGTCCGGCGATCCGGTGCGTCCGTAGAATCGGTGTGGGTGGAGGCGCACTTGCCGGCGGTGGAGTCGGTAGAGTCGCCGTAGGCACCGTTGGTACGGGCGATTCGTGGCGCGCGGGGCGCGGCGCCGTATTCGCCGTTGGTACGGGGATTTGAAAAATACGGAGCACCGCGCGGCGGCGAAGGTGCGGAGTTGTGAGACGCGGCGTGCATCTGCGCGACTTGGGTTTGGGCGCGACAAAGATCAAGGTGCGCGACGCGATTTGATCTGGCGCTTCAAAAGCGCGTGGGTGCCCGCGACGAGTTCGGGCAATGACGAGTCGTTTGGGCACCCCCACCCCGGCCCTCCCCCGCCTGATGGCGGGAGAGGGGGGCGACCTAGCGTCCTAGTCCGGGGCGTGCTATCGGCACGGCCAGCATGCAGCCGATCATTTCCATTCAGGGCATTTCGAAGACGTACCGGCCGCGCGGGAAGGTTGGGGCGTTTCAGGCGTTGAAGCCGATCGATTTGGAGATTCAGAACGGCGAGATCTTCGCCTTGCTGGGTCCCAACGGGGCGGGCAAGACGACGCTGATCAGCATCATCTGCGGACTGGTGAACGCCACGACGGGCACGGTGACGGTGGCCGGGCACGACATCGTGCGCGATTACCGCGCGGTGCGCAGGTTGATCGGGCTGGTGCCGCAGGAGCTGCACACCGATGCGTTCGAGACGGTGTGGAAGACCGCTACCCACAGCCGCGGCCTGTGGGGTATGCCGCGCAACGACGCGCACATCGAAAAGGTCCTGCGCGACCTGACGCTGTGGGAGAAGAAGGACAACCGCGTGATGATGCTGTCGGGCGGCATGAAGCGCCGCCTGATGATCGCCAAGGCGCTGGCCCACGAACCCAAGGTGCTGTTCCTGGACGAGCCGACGGCCGGAGTGGACGTGGAGCTGCGCCAGGACATGTGGAACCTGGTGCGCTCCTTGCGCGCCGGCGGCGTCACCGTGATCCTGACGACGCATTACATCCAGGAAGCCGAGCAGATGGCCGACCGCATCGGCGTCATCAACAAGGGCTCGCTGATCCTGGTCGAGAACAAGGCCGCGCTGATGCACAAGCTGGGGCGCAAGCAACTGAACCTTCGGCTGCACCAGAAGATCGAGACCGTGCCGGGGAGCCTGGCGCCGTACAAGCTGGCGATCGCGGCGGATGGGATGGAGCTGGTGTACGTCTATGACACCGAGGCGGAGCACAGCGACATCACCATGCTGCTGCAGGATTTGGCCACGGCGGGGATCGGGTTCAAGGATTTGGTGACGAAGCAGAGCAGCCTGGAGGAGATTTTTGTCGGACTGGTGCGGGAGCAGAAATGAACTTCATCGCCATCCAGTCGATCTACAAGTTCGAGATGTCGCGGTGGTTCCGCACGGTCGGGCAGAGCATTCTGTCGCCGGTCATCTCGACGTCGCTGTACTTTGTGGTGTTCGGCGCGGCGATCGGGTCGCGCTTTGGCGAGTCGATTGGCGGCGACGGCGGCAGCACGGTGAGCTATGGCTCGTTCATCGTGCCGGGGCTGATCATGCTGATGCTGCTGACCCAGAGCACGGCCAACGCGTCGTTCGGCATCTATTTTCCGAAGTTCACCGGTACGATTTACGAGATCATGTCGGCGCCGGTGTCGTACCTGGAGATCGTCGCCGGATACGTGGGCGCCGCGGCGACCAAGTCAATCCTGCTCGGCCTCATCATCCTGGTGACTGCCAACCTGTTCGTGCCGGTGCACATCGTGCACCCGGTGTGGATGATCCTGTTCCTGCTGCTGACGGCGGGGACGTTCAGCCTGCTCGGCTTCATCATCGGCATCTGGGCCGACGGATTCGAGAAGCTGCAGCTGGTGCCGATGCTGATCATCACGCCGCTGACGTTCCTCGGCGGCACGTTCTACGCCATCGAGATGCTGCCGCCCGTGTGGCAGAAACTCGCCCTGCTGAACCCGGTGGTGTACCTGGTGAGCGGCTTCCGCTGGAGCTTCTACGGCATCTCCGACGTCAGCATCGGCCTCAGCCTCGGCATGACCCTGGTGTTCCTGGGCGCCTGCCTGGTGATCGTGGCGCGGATCTTCCAGACTGGGTATCGGTTGAAGCAGTAAGCGGGCAGCAGGCGCGGCCTCCGGCGTTCTGCTTTCGTCGATTATCAGTATGTGATACTGATCAACGATGAAGCGCGACGCTTCGTTGGATACCCTGGCCTACGACTACAACGACGCCGTGACCCTGCTCACCGACTTCTGGTCCGACGTGAAAGCAGTGCTGAAGGAACGCGGAGTGATGAAATGACGACCACGTTGAAGGTAGGCGTCGCCAGCCCGGCGGCAATGAAGGCACGAACCTTGGCAATTGCCAGTGGCCGGCTGAAGCCGGCGGTGGGTGATCCGAAGGTTTGGTTCACGTCGCCAGAGAGCTTTGCGCGCGTTCTTTCGAACAAGAACCGCGCCCTGCTCGACGTGATCGCCGAGACGCAACCTGAATCGCTGCAGGAACTCGCGCTGACGACGGGACGCGCCCCGTCAAATCTATCGCGCACCTTGCGAACGATGGAGCGCTACGGATTCGTGCTTCTGCATCGCGGCAACCGCGGGCGAGTGCGCCCAGAGGTGCCGTACCGGTCGATCTCGCTGACGTTGGATGTTGGGCGGTAGCGAGGACGGCAGCGCGCCGGAACACACGCATCGGCGGGGGAAACAATGAAGTGCTCCATCTGCAACAACGGTGCGACGGATTCCGGCAAAGCGCGGTCACGCTGGAGCGCGATGGCCTCACTCTGGTGATCTGCGGCGTGCCCGCCCAGGTCTGCGAAAACGGCGGGGAAGAGTACGTCGAAGAGGCGGTGGCCGAGCGTTTGCTTGACGCCGCAGAGACCGACGTACGATCGGGTGTCCGCTTCGACGTACAGGAGTGCGTCGGGGTCTGACGAGGCGACGGCGCGGACTTTCCCAGAAATGCGGCCACCTTGAAAGTGGGCTAGGAAAAGAGCTTCTCCGCGACCGCCTCGCGCGAGATGGCGAAGTGCAACGCGACATCGTTGATCGCCGCAGCCAGGGTGCCCACGCGCAAGGACTTGTGGCGTGGAATTGTGAGGCGGTGCGTACCACCCTCCTCCGTCGATAGGCGGACGTGACTTCCGGACTGTCGCGTGATCCGGTACCCGAACCGGCCGAGCGCCCGAATGAAGTCGTCCCCACTCAGGTCGCGGGGGAGCCTCACGCGTCGAAGACCTCGTCGCGGACAAAATGCAGACGAATCACCTTCGGGCGCAGGTCGTCGTCGTAGTGGACGGCGACGGCGTCGCGCACAGCACCGCGCAACTCTTCAATCGTGTCGGCCTCGGCGAACACAGAAGCGCCCAGCGCACGCGCCGTGAAGCCGCCCTCGGGCGGCTCCTCGACTAGGAAAACGACTTCGGTCTGGGTGGCGGCTGCATCCATGCGTGAAGTCTACGTCCGTCCACCGCGGTTGCAAACCGCTGGCTGACTTCCTCGCCGCAGGTCATGCGCCATCGAGATGCTGCGCCCGTGGCAGAGCCTCGCCCCCGCCGAACCCGGTGTGTACCGGCGCCGCTGCAACCCCAGAAAAGTGGCGCTCACCGCATCGTTCTGTTAGGCCTGCCCGTTAGGAAACCGCAGTCGTGCGGGTGAGTCGTCGTCGCCACCCAAGCCAGGAACGCTGCGTGCCGTCATCGGGTTTGTATCCAAGCGGACGCCTTGCCTTGCTCTCCAGAAGACCAGCCAAGGGAACGCACTCATGAATAGGAGTGCCAGAAGCGGCATGTGCGCGAAGTCCCAGACCAACACGTCATATGACAGGTGTACCAACAACGCCAAGACCGCGGCGATGACCGCCGCAACTGTTGATCGGAAGATGTCGCTATACAGGCAAGCAACGGCCAAATGCATCAGTCCCGGCATTGGTCTGCCCTGTCGAAAGTGGTCCGAGTCCAGAGTTAGGATTGGCCCACTTTTGAATGGAGAACGGCATGCCGGGTGCCGTCGCTGGTTGTGTTGGAATTGGCATGACGCGGTCTCCGGTAGGTTGAAGGTATCGGTTCAGGCGGCCAGGTCAATCGGCCGGTCGTCGGTCTTGGTGGTGAGCGTCTGCCAGCCATCGACCTTGCGCATGTTGATCTGGC
>CAMDCA010000080.1 GCA_945889645.1 Rhizobium sp. Q54 | reverse complement strand
TGGACTGCCTGCAGTTGGTGGTCCGGGAGCAATGTTAGCCCGAAGCGCCGGCTGAGGCCAAGCTGGGCGGTAGGCGTAGCGGAGCGGAGCCGAACGGCCAGCTTGGGATGATTGCTTCTGGTGCCGGCGGGCGGTAGCCGAGCGCGCTGTGCGGGCGGACCTTGTTGTAGTGCTCGCGCCACCACTCGGTGATGATCCGAACCTCCTCCAGCGTGTAGAAGATTTCGCCGTTGAGCAGCTCGTCGCGCAGCCGGGCGTTGAACGACTCGATGTAGCCGTTCTCCCAGGGACTGCCCGGTTCGATGAACAGTGTGCGCACGCCGACGTTGGCCAGCCATTGCCGGACCGCTTTGGCGGCGAACTCGGGACCGTTGTCTGACCGGATGTACTCCGGCGGCCCGCGCTCGACGAAGAGATCGGCAAGAACGGCGAGAACATCGTCGGACCGGAAGCGGCTCTGCGCAACCATGGCGAGGCATTCGCGCGTGAACTCGTCGATGATGTTCAGCATCCGGTACTTCCGCCCGTTGTGGATCACGTCCTCGACGAAGTCGTAGGACCAGACGTGCTTGGGCCGCTCCGGCCGAAGCCGGATACATGACCCGTCGTTCAGCCACAGCCGGCGCCGCCGCGGCTGTTTCCTGGGGACCTTGAGACCCTCCCGCCGCCAGATCCGCTCAACGACCGACAGGCTGACGTCCCAGCCCACATCCAGCATGCTGTGGATGCGGCGATAGCCGTACCGCCCATACTGCTTGGCCAGATCGACAATGTCGGTAGTCAGGCGGCGCTCGTCGCCGTCATCCTTCAGGGGCTTGCGCTGGGTCGAGCGGTGCTGGCCGATCACCGAACAGGCGCGCCGCTCGGACGCTCCGAGAACCTGGCGCGCCTGCTCAATGCAAACACGGCGGCGGGAGGGACTTAAAAACTGACCTTGGCCGCCTCAACCAGGATCATCTTGTCGAGGCTGAGATCGGCGACCAGCTTCTTCAGCCGCACGTTCTCCGCCTCCAGGTCCTTCATCCGGCGGGCCTGATCGACCCGCAGCCCGCCGTACTCTTTCCGCCACCGATACAGCGTCTGCTCAGCAACGCCGATCTGTCGGCTGGCGTCGGCCACCGACGCGCCCTTCGCCACCAGAACTTCAACCTCACGCAGCTTCCCGATGATCTGCTCAGCCGTAAATCTCTGACGCGGCATGCCGTTCTCCATTCAAAAGTGGGCCAATCCTAACTCTGGACTCGGACCACTTTCGACAGGGCAGACCAGTTCGGCTCCGCTCCGCTACGCCTGCCGCCCAGCTTGGCCTCAGCGGGCGCTTTGGACTAACATTGCGCCTGGACCACTAAGTGCAGGCAGTCCAATTTTGCTCCGCCAGGCAGCAGCACTACGCCGCCGCTCCAGTGGCCGACTATTCCACCGCCGCCTACAGCCAGCACCGCTCGACCCAGCGCAAGCGACCGCAGCCGGCCAGCTTGGCCTCAGCAGGTGCTTGGGACTAACATGGCTCCCGGATCACCAAGAGCAGGCAGTTCACTGCCGTTGGCGATCCCTCGGGGGTTCAGGGGGAGTTCATGACGCGATCCGTTCGCCTGGCGCTCGTCCTCGTGCTGGCGCTCGGCGTGGCGCGCGCCTCCGTCGCGGCGCCGCTCGACGACGCCTTCGCCGTCTACGATAAGGGCGACTACGCCATTGCATTGCCGATCTTCCGCGGACTCGCCGAGGGCGGCGACGCGGTCGCGCAATGGGCACTTGGGCTGATGTACCAGCGCGGCACCGGCGTCGGGCAGAACTTCGATGCCGCCGCTGAGTGGTACCGCAGGTCGGCGGAGCAGGGGTACGCCCTAGGACAGAACAACCTCGGCATCCTCTACATGGAGGGCATGGGCGTCTTCCAGGACAACGCCGAAGCGGCGATCTGGTTCCGCCGCGCCGCCGATCAGGGCTTCGTCGGCGCGCAAACGGCGCTCGGCCACTTCTACGAGATCGGACGCGGCGTGCCGCAAGACTTCGCCGAAGCGCTGGTGTGGTACACGCGCGCCGCCGACCAGGGCAGCCCCGTCGGCTACGTGCAGATCGGCAAGCTATACGCCAATGGGCGCGGCGTACCGCTCGACGAGCCCCAGGCCGTTGGCCTCTTCCGCATGGCGGCGGACAGAGGCTTCGCCGACGGTGCGCTGCAGCTGGGCGCCATGTACGGCGAGGGCCGCGGCATCGAGCGCGACTACGTGCAGGCTTACATGTGGTTCGAGGTGGCGCGGCGCGATCCCAGCTATATCGGCGCCGCCGTTGCCAATCGCCAGATCACCGCCGAGCTGATGACGCCGGAGGAGATCACCGAAGCGCAACGCCTCGCGCGCCTTTGGAAGCCGAATTAGGCGGCCCCCACCGCAACACATCGCACACCTTCGAGCGTGACTGCGTGCCAGGGCAACGCCCTCGCCATCGGCATGGGAGCGGAGGGCTTCTACTCGTTCGTCAACACCAGCACGGCGCGTTGGCGAGCAGACGATGAAAGGCGCCGCCGGCGCGCCAGCGCGACGCAGGTTTACCTCCGCCCCGGAGTGCGCCACCATCCCCTCTAGTCTGACTGGGGGGGCCGTCGATGCATTCCCGCCGCAAGTGGCTTCTCGCTGGGCTCGGAGCGGTGGTCGCCGTGCTTGCCCTAGTTGGGGGCGTTTTCCTCTTCTCCGGTGAGCGTGGCGAGTCCGTGCAGGGCTACGCCAAGGTGCCCACCGGCGAGGTGGTCCAGGTCACCGGCCTGATCGAGGTTGGCGACCACCTCGTGCATCTCATGGGATTGGTTGCGCCGCGGGAGGAGCCGGATTGCCGCAGAGCCGGCGGCGCCGTCGTGCAATGCACGGTGATCTCGGCGGGCAAGCTGGCGGAGCTAGTCGCGGGCAAGACCCTCCGCTGCGACATCTATCGCTTCGGCAATGATGATCGCAATTGGGGCCTCTGCCGCGCCACGGACGTGCGCAGCGACAAGCTCGAGGACACGATCAACGGCCAGCTACTGCTGGCGGGGTGGGCGCTGCCCAACAAGCAGCAAGGCGCTAGCTTTCAGGCCCTCGGCGATCGCGCCCGCGACGCGCAAGTCGGCATGTGGGCGGGGCCTTTTGCTACGCATCGCGTTGCCACTGGCAACCTGTTCGGCAATCCGGAGATCAACGATGCAAACACGGTGGAGATCGAGGAGACGCGCATCCGGCTGCGCGGCATCGACGCGCCGGAGCTCGACCAGGAATGCATACTCAACGGCCTTCCCTACGCGTGCGGCCTGCAGGCGTATCTGCAACTCGTCACGATGATCACCGGCCAGGGCAGGATCTTGTGCGTCGTCACCCAGGCGCAGGGTGACGATCGCGGCTGGGGCAAGTGCGGAATCCCCAACGAGCGCGTTTCCGGTTTACGCGCCGGTGTCCCGTCGTTCAACGAGTTGTTGGTGCGCTCGGGCTGGGCGCTCGCCGACCGCGCCCGCAGCACCGATTACGTTGCCGCCGAGGACGAGGCGCGCGCGGCCAAGCGCGGCCTGTGGGCCGGCGAATTCATCCGCCCGGCGGAGTGGCGCAATGGCAAGCGGTGAACGCAACGTGCGCGCCGCGCTGGCGGCGTTGGCGCTGATCGCCTGCGCGTCAGCACAGCCGGCCCTCGCCCAGGCCGCGGGAGACACCGTGGTCGGCGAGATCCGCGTGCGCGGCGCCGGCGTCGTGCAGGTGCTCAACCAGTGGTTCCACCTGCTAGGCGCGGCCACGTTCGAGCGCGACGAGGCTTGCCACCTGGGCCATGTGCCCTATCAGTGCGGCTTGATCGCGCAAGGTCGGCTCGCCGCGCTCGCCGCAGGTATGCGCTACACCTGCACCTTGCACGAGTTTCCCGGCGATGTGCGCCGCTACGGCACCTGCGTCTCCGACAGCGGTCAGGATCTCGCCGCTGCGTGGGTTCGCTCGGGCTGGGCTTTTGCCCATCGCTTGCACAGCGATGGCCTCGTCGCAGACGAGGTAGCGGCTCGCGCCGCCGCCCGAGGCCTGTGGGCCGGCGCCACGCCGCCGGTGGATGCCGCGCCGCCGGCTGCGGTGTTGGGCCCGGCCTTCATTCTCGACGGCACAGCCCTTCGCATCGGCGGCGTCCTGGTGCGGCTCGCCGGTATGGACGCGCCCGAAGGGCCGCAATCGTGCAGCGCCGGGGCGGGGCGGGGGTCGTACTCTTGCGGCATTTTCGTGCGCGGCATGCTGTCCAACCTAAGCATGGGCAAGCGCATCTTTTGTACGATCGAGCGCCGAGCCGGAGATGACCGCAATTTCGGCGTCTGCGGCGAAGCTGACGCTCCCGGCACAGCAATGCGTACGGACGTGCCGACCTTGAACGAGCAGATGCTGGCGGCCGGTTGGGCGGTCGCCGACCGCGCCTTTCCGCGTCCCGGATACCTCGAGCTGCAGGCCAAGGCCAACCGCGACAACGTCGGCCTATGGCAGGGGACCTTTCTGCTGCCCGACGAGTGGCGCCGCGGGTATCGCTGAAGGGTGCATGTGCTACCGTGCGAACTGCGTGCTTGCGCGCTGAGGGGGGTCAGGTGACGCCATCCGGATGGTTGATGGGTGCCGCGCGGCGCCTTTTGTGGGGGGTGGCGGCGGTCGGTTTGCTGGCTGTCTCGCCCGCACTCGCGCAGCAAGCTGACAGGGACACGCTTAGCCCGCGCCTCACGCCCGAGATCGTTCAGATGTTGTTTCCCGGTGCCGAGAAGGTGGTGCCGGCACCAGGGCGCCCGCTCGCCCTCGAGGTGTACGTCGGCGGCGAGCTCAAGGGTTACATCTTCTCGACGCTCGACGTGGTCAATGCCACCGGCTACTCGGGCATGCCGTTCGACTTCATTGCGGGCATGACGCTGGATGGCAAGCTCACCGGATCCGTGCTCCGGCGGCACGCTGAGACCATCATCGGCCGCGGTGTGCCGGAGGAACGCTTGCACCAATTCGTCGCCGGCTTCGCCTCCGCGAGCCTGGAATCGTGGCGTGCCGTCAATCCCGATCTGTTGCGCGGGGCCTCCGTCAGCGGCCGCCTGCTGAAGGACGGCATGCAACGCGCCGCGGAGCGCGTGTACCTGACCCACATCAAGGGCGAAGCCTTCCAGGTGGTGACTGAGCCGATGCTCGACCGTACCGGCTTCATCGCCCTGACGGGCGAGGAGTTGCTCGCCAAGGGCTCGGTGGCGGAGATCAAGCTCACCATCCGCGACGTCGTCCGGCTGCTCGAGAGCCAGGGTGGCAGAGGCTCGCGCCCGACGCAGTCGCTGCAAATGGCGCGTTCGCTCGACGATGTCTTCGTCCATTTTGCCGTCGCGCTGGCGACTCCGGCGTCGGTAGGCAGCAATTTGTTTGGCCCGGCCTTCAGCAGCATCACAACGCGCCAGGGCGACGGCTTCGCCATCTTCATGGGCGGCGACGGCCATTTCTCGATCGTCACCAACAGCCACTTCAATCGCGCCACCGGCTACCAGTTCGACCAGCTCAAGGTGCTGCAGGACGGCAAGGAGTTCCGCTTCACCCGCGACGACCACCAACGCATGCCTGTCGGCGGCGCGTTGAAGGGCATGCCGCGTCGCGACACTCTGGTGTTCTACTTGCCCGTGACGAGCGGACTCGATCCGCTCAAGCCGTGGACGGCAGTGTTGACGATTCCGGGCATCGACGCCGCCGGCGCGGAGATGACACTCGAGGTGCCGCTCTTCTACGACTTGCCTGACATCCACAAGCTGCTGCCGCCTCCGCCCCCGGTGCCGGTGTGGCTCCAGCAGTGGCAGGCGCAAAAGCTCGACATCGGCATCCTCGCGGCGCTGCTCACGGTGGTGACCCTGGTGTTCGTGTTCCAGGACGTTCTGGCGCACAGCCGCATGGCATACAACGTCGTGCGCATCGGCGTTCTGTCGTTCACGCTCGGCTGGCTCGGCTGGTGGGTCGGCGCACAGTTCTCGATCATCAACATCATGTCGTACCTGCAGGCTCCGTTCACCGGCACCGGAATCGACACGTTCCTGCTCGACCCGCTGTTCTTCATTCTCGGCATCTACATCGCCGTCACCCTGTTCGTGCTCGGCCGCGGCGTGTTCTGTGGCTGGCTGTGCCCGTTTGGCGCCCTCCAGGAGCTATCGAACAAGCTCGCGCTTCTGCTGCGCGTTCCGCAGGTCAAGATCCCGCGCGGCGTGCAGGAGCGCCTGTGGGTGGTGAAGTACGTCGCCGCCGTCGGCATCCTGGGCATCGGCCTCTACTCTGTCGACATGGCCAACCAGCTCGAGGAACTCGAGCCGTTCAAGACGGCGATCAACGTCAAGTTCATGCGCGAACTGCCGTTCGTCCTCTACGCCGGCGCGCTGCTGGGCGCCGGGCTGTTCATCGAACGCTTCTACTGCCGCTTCCTGTGCCCGCTGGGTGGCGCGCTGGCCGTGTTCGGTCGCATCCACATGTTCCAGTGGCTGCGGCGCAAGCCCCAGTGCGGCACGCAGTGCCGCATCTGCGAGGCCGATTGCCCCGTCGGCGCCATCGAGCCGACCGGCCAGATCA
>CAMDCA010000079.1 GCA_945889645.1 Rhizobium sp. Q54 | reverse complement strand
CGCTCAGGTCGCTCGGATAACGAAGGCCGCGACGCACGGCGGCAGCGCGGTGTTCAGGCTTCCACATCGGGCACCCCATGGCTTCGACTCGGGTGCCCGACAATGAATCACAACCGATTCCCCAGACTCAACATCTTCTTGGATCGGCTTTCAGAGTCTCAGCCAGAGCGAATGAGGGCAGTCGCGGCGTCGCGCTCGAACAGGTAGAGGAGGGACCGCAGCGCCGCGCCGCGGGCCGACTTTAGCTCGGGGTCCTGCATCAGGAATGCGGTTGCGTCGTCGCGGGCAACCAGAAGCAGGTCCTGGTGCGCCGCAAGGTCGGCGACACGGAACTCAGGCATGCCGCTCTGGCGCACGCCCAGGATCTCGCCGGCGCCGCGCAGGCGCAGGTCTTCCTCGGCAATGCGGAAGCCGTCATCGGTCTCGCGAAGGATGGTCAGGCGCGCCCGAGCCCCTTCGCCCAGAGGGGCGGCGTATAGGAGGAGGCAGGACGACTCGACCTCGCCACGGCCGACCCGGCCGCGCAATTGATGCAGCTGTGCCAACCCGAAGCGCTCGGCGTGCTCGATAACCATGAGGCTCGCCTCGCGTACATCGACGCCAACCTCGATCACCGTGGTCGCCACCAGGATCGAAATCTCCCCGCTCGCGAACTGCCTCATGACGCGCTCGCGATCGGATGCCTTCTGGCGGCCGTGCGCCAGACCGACGCTGTCGCCGAACTGCTCGCGCAGCTGGGCGAAGCGCTCTTCGGCCGCCGCGGCATCGACCACTTCGGATTCCGAGACCAGCGGGCAGACCCAGTAGGCGCGTTCGCCGGCTGCGACCTTGCGCCCGACCGCGGCGACCACCTCGTCCAGGCGGCTGTTGGGCAACGCCCGCGTCGTCACGGGACGCCGGCCCGGCGGCTTCTCTTCGAGGCGGGAGACGTCCATGTCGCCGTACACGGTCAGCGTCAGGGTGCGCGGAATGGGCGTCGCCGACATGACCAACACGTCCGCGGCCGACTGGTCCGTCAGTGCAAGCCGCTGGTGCACACCGAATCGGTGCTGCTCGTCGACCACGGCAAAGGCCAAGTTCTTGAACTCCACGCCATCCTGAAAGAGCGCGTGGGTGCCGATGACGACGTCGAGGTCGCCTGCCGCAATACGCTGCAGCGTCTCCTCGCGCACCTTGGCCTTGCCGCCGCCGGTGAGAAAGCCCACCCGGACTCCGGCCGGCTCGGCCAGCGCCGTGATGGTGCGCAAATGCTGCTGGGCGAGAATTTCCGTCGGCACCATCAGCACCGCCTGAGCGCCGCTTTCGACCGCCGCCAGCATCGCCAGCAAGGCAACGATGGTCTTGCCGCTGCCGACATCGCCCTGGAGCAGACGGAGCATCCGGTGGGGCCGCTCCATATCCGCCAGGATCTCCGCCAAGGCGCGTTTCTGCGCCGCGGTCAGGCCATAGGGCAGATTGGCAACCACCGCACCGCGCAGCCTGCCGTCACCCTTGACGGCGCGACCGGTCCGCGCGCGCAGGCGGCGGCGTACCAGCAGCAGCGCCAACTGGTTGGCCAGAAGTTCGTCGTAGGCAATGCGGCGGCGCGGCGCTGTGGTAGGCGACAGGTCGGCTTCCGACTGTGGCGCGTGTACCGCGTGCAGCGACTCACGCCACGGCGCCCAACCCTGTGCCGCCACCAGGGGCCCGTTGTGCCACTCGGGCAGGACGGGCGTACGTTCAAGGGCGGCGCGCAGCGCTTTCTGCACCGTGGACTGCGGCAGGCCGCCGGTCAGGCGGTAGGTCGGCTCCACCGAACGTAGGCGCTCCAACTCTTCCAGCGTGCCGATGTGATCCGGGTGGGTCATCTGCAGTTCGCCGCCGAAGCGCTCGGTCTTGCCGCTCACCACCCGGATCTGTCCGACGGGGAGGGTCCGCTCCAGGTACTCGGCGCGCGCGTGGAAAAAGACCAGGCCGATGCGGCCCGTCTCGTCCGACGCCCACACCTTGTATGGCTGGCGCTTGGTCTTAGGCGCGACGTGCGAGTCCACCCGGACGGTCAGCGTCACGAGAGTATCGTCCGGCGCCTCGGCAATCTTGGGCGCCAGGCGGCGGTCGACAATCCCTGCCGGCAGGTGCCACAGCAGATCGACCACGTGCGGCCCGCCAACGGCGGTCTCCAGCAACGCGCTGAACCGCTTGCCGATTCCGGGCAGGCTGGTCAGGGGGGCGAAGAGGGGAAAGAGGATTTCAGGGCGCACGCGCGCGATCCTTACTCCGTTCGGCGCGGTCTCTCTAGCAAAGGCCCTGGCCCAGGCCACCTGCGGCTACCATATCTCCGGCTGCTGACAGCAGCGAAAGGAGTTCGTATAGGGGGTGGGTAATGACCGTGCCCCTCAACAGCGCACGGGAGGCCCCCCTTCCGGAGCAGCGCAAGCGCTTGCGATTCCGCAGCTGGCATCGCGGCACCAAGGAAATCGACCTTCTCTTGGGTACGTTTGCCGATGCTTGGCTGGACCGCTTCGACGCCCGCCAACTCACGACCTATGAGGCGCTGCTCGAAAACACCGACCCCGATCTGTACGCCTGGATCATGGAAGGCGCGCCGCCGCCGGCCGCATTTGATTCGGACATCCTGGCCCTTCTCCGTAAGGCTCAAGTAATCCCCGTAAGCACTTGAAGAACATTCAGGAAAAACTGTCTAGGCCGGGCCGCATCCGCATCGCCGGAGCGCCCGAAGGACTCGACGCCGTGGCCCTGGCGCAGCTGGCGCGCGGGCGGCGCGGCGGCGTGCTTCACCTCGCGGCCGGCGACGATGCCATGGCGGCGACCGCCCAAGGGCTGGCGTTCTTCGCCCCCGACATCGAGACAGTTCTCGTCCCGGCGTGGGACTGCATGCCCTACGACCGGGTGTCGCCAAACAGTGTGGTGCTGAGCCAGCGCATGGCCGGCCTTTCGCGCCTGGCGGCGGGTGGAAGCGACGGCAGGGTGGTGCTCACCACCATCGCGTCGGCAATTCAGCGGCTGCCGCCCCGCGCCGTGGTCTCGGCCTCGACCTTCGTCGCCAAGCCCGGCGGGCGCGTCGATGTCGAGGCCCTGAGCAACTACCTGGTGCGCGACGGTTACAACCGCGTCGGCACGGTGCGCGAGCCCGGTGAATACGCGGTGCGCGGCGGAATCATCGACGTGTTTCCACCCGGCCGCGACGAGCCGCTGCGTCTGGATCTGTTCGGCGACAACCTTGAATCGATCCGCACCTTCGATCCGCTCACCCAGCGCACCATCGGCACCGCCTCCGAACTCGCGCTGCAGCCGGTCAGCGAGGTGCTCCTCGACGCCGCCTCGATCGCCCGGTTCCGCGCTGGCTACGCCGCGCAGTTCGGCGCCATCGGCGACGAGGACATGCTCTACGCATCGATCAGCGCGGGCCGGCGCCACGCGGGCGCCGAGCACTGGTTGCCGCTGTTCCACGAGCGCCTGGAAACCATTTTCGACTACGTCCCAGGCGCCGCGGTCACCCTCGACTACCGCGCAGACGATGCGCGGGCCGAACGTACCGACCTGATCGCCGAGAACTTCCAGGCCCGCAAGGTCGCGTGGGAAGGCGAGGGCGCCATCTATCGCCCGCTGCCGCCGGAGCATCTGTACCTGACCGACACCGATTTGGCCGGCCTCCTGCGCGATCGCGCCGTCGGCGCGTTCTCACCGTTCAGTGCCGCAGACGGCGCGTCGAGCAGCGACATCGACCTGGGCGGCCGCCCCGGCCGCGACTTCGCCGCCGAACGCACCCAGGCGGCACCCTCGGCGACCGGCAGCTTGGTCCTCGACGCGGTGCGCGACCACATCCGCGACCTGCGGGCGCGCGGGCACCGCATTATCGTCGCCGCCATCTCGGCCGGCGCGCGCGATCGCCTCGGCAGCCTGTTGCACGACCACGGGGTCGAAGACATGGCGCCTACGACGTCGTGGGAGCAGGTCGAGCAACTCGCACCCAAGACCATTGCGCTGGCGATCCTTGGCCTCGACCACGGTTTCGACACCAACGATCTGTCGGTCCTCGCCGAGCCCGACCTGCTCGGCGAGCGCCTGGCACGCTCGCCGCGCCGCTCGCGCAAGGCCGAGGACTTCATCCGCGAGCTTTCGTCGCTGTCGCCCGGAGACGTCATCGTCCACGTCGATCACGGCATCGGCCGTTTCATCGGGCTCGAAACCCTGAACATCCAGGACCGTCCGCACGACTGTGTGACGCTGTTCTACGACGGTGGTGACCGCCTCTACATCCCGGTTGAGAACATCGAGGTCATCTCGCGCTACGGCGGCGACGCGGCCGAGGTCACGCTCGACAAGCTGGGCGGCCAGGCGTGGCAGGCGCGCAAGGCACGCGCCAAGCAGCGGATCACCGAGATGGCCGGCCAGCTGCTCAAGATCGCGGCGGAGCGCCAGCTGAAGGAAGCGCCCACGCTGAGCGTGCCGCCCGGCCTGTACGCCGAGTTCTGCTCGCGCTTCCCATACCAGGAAACCGAGGACCAGGAGCGCAGTATCGGCGAGGTCATCGCAGACTTGGCGTCGGGCCGGCCGATGGATCGCCTCGTGTGTGGCGACGTCGGCTTCGGCAAGACCGAGGTCGCCCTGCGCGCCGCGTTCGTCGCCGCGATGGCCGGCAAGCAGGTCGCCGTGGTCGCGCCGACCACTTTGCTGGTGCGCCAGCACGTGAAGCTGTTCAAGAAGCGCTTTGCCGAATGGCCGCTGCGCGTCGCCCAGCTGTCGCGCTTGAACAAGGCGTCCGAGGCCGCGGAGATCAAAGCCGCCATGGCGAAAGGCGAGGTCGACATCGTCGTCGGCACCCACGCGCTGCTGGCCAAAGGCATCGAGTTCAAGGATCTCGGGCTCCTCATCATCGACGAGGAGCAGCGCTTCGGCGTCACGCACAAGGAGCGCCTCAAAGAGCTGCGCGCCGACATTCATGTACTGACCCTCACGGCGACGCCGATTCCGCGCACCATGCAGATGGCGTTGGCCGGTATCCGCGAGCTGTCGCTGATCGCCACGCCGCCGGTCGACCGTCTGGCGGTGCGCACGTTCATCCTGCCGTTCGACGCCGTCGTCGTGCGTGAGGCGATCCAGCGCGAGCGCCAGCGCGGCGGTCAGGTGTTCTACGTCTGCCCACGCATTTCCGACCTCGACCACACTGCCGAGTTCGTGCGCACCCACATCAAGGACGCCAAGATCGCCGTCGCCCACGGCCGCCTGTCGCCCACCGAACTCGAGAACGTCATGGTGCAGTTCTATGACGGCGCCGCCGAGATTCTGATCGCGACCAACATCATCGAGTCGGGCTTGGATATTCCCACCGCCAACACGATGATTATTCATCGCGCCGACATGTTCGGCCTGGCGGAGCTGTATCAGCTGCGCGGACGTATCGGCCGCTCCAAAACGCGCGCCTACGCCTATTTGACGGTGCCGGATACGCGCACGCCGACCGTCAACGCCGAGCGGCGCCTCAAAGTCATGCAGTCGCTCGACCAGCTTGGCGCCGGGTTCACCCTGGCAAGCCACGACCTCGACATCCGTGGCGCCGGAAATCTGTTGGGCTCCGAACAGTCCGGCCACATCAAGGAAGTCGGCTTCGAACTCTACCAGCGCATGCTGGAGGAGGCCGTCGCCGCCGCGCGCTCGGGCGCCTCAGATGGCGCCGCGCAGGAGGAGACCTGGTCGCCGCAGATCGACGTCGGAGCGGCCGTCCTCATTCCGGAAGCCTACGTCACCGATCTCGATGTGCGTCTCGGGCTGTACCGCCGCGTTGCCGAGTTGAAGACCGATACCGAAGCGGAAGGTTTTGCCGCCGAGTTGATCGACCGCTTCGGTCCGCTACCGGAAGAAGCCGAGCAGTTGCTCAAGATCGTCGCCATCAAACGCTCGCTGCGAGTCGCTGGTGTCGCGCGCCTGACCGCCGGCGCCAAGGGCGCGACGCTCGCGTTCCGTAACGAGACGTTCGCCAATCCAACAGGCCTTTTGGAGTTCATCGCCTCACGCCGCGGCCAGATGAAACTGCGCCCCGATCAAACCGTCGTGGTGCTGGCGGACTGGGCGTTCGAGCGCGACCGCCTTGACGGCGTGCGTTGGCTTGCCGAGCGTCTTGCGCAGATCGCCACGGCGCCCCAAGGTGCGCCTCAGGGGCCTTCGGGACCTGGCGGCGCGTCGAAGGAACCGGCGTCGATGACCTTCCGTCCGCCTCCGCCGCCGAAGCCGCAGCGGCCGTTCCGGCCGGGCAGGGGACAGTGGCGGCCAAGTCCCACTCCAACCGGGCGCCGGTAGCCAGGAAGTAGAACGCTGATGAGCGAACCAAACCGCCGCATCGAGTACGCGCTCGAAACAGGCATCTTCCGCAGCCGCTGGCTGATGGCGCCGTTCTTTGTCGGCCTCATCGTTGCGCTCGGGGTGTTGCTGATAAAGTTTGGCCAGGAACTTTGGCATGTAGTGCCGCAGGTCCTGACGATCACGGCCAGCGAAACCATCCTGGCGATCCTCGGGCTCGTCGACCTGACGCTGGTGGCCAGCCTGGTGCTGATGATCATCTTGGCCGGCTACGAGAACTTCGTCTCCAAGATCGAGACGCCGGAAAACACCGATCGGCCGGAGTGGATGGGGCACGTCGATTTCACCGATCTGAAGCTCAAGGTGATCGGTTCGATCGTCGCCATCTCGGCGATTCAGCTGCTCGCCGCGTTCCTGCAGATCCGCGAGTACGACAAAGTTGAACTAGCCTGGCTGATCGGCCTGCACCTGACCTTCGTGGTCAGCGGCGTGTTCCTCGCCCTGATGGATCGCATCGCCAGCGGCAGCGCCAAGCACTAGCCGCCGTCCGGCGGTCCCTCCCGCGGAGAAAGCCTACTTCGCGATCTTGGTGATGGTGTTGACGCCGCCCTCGGTCGTGTACGTCACCGTGATGACGACGCCCTCCGACAACCAGCCAAAGTCCACGCCCGCCGCGAGCACGTAGGGCGTGGCGGTGCAGATGCACTCGCCCTCGC
>CAMDCA010000078.1 GCA_945889645.1 Rhizobium sp. Q54 | reverse complement strand
GCCGCGTACAATCTGATCCGGTTGCCGAAGTTGCTGGGAGTAACGTGATCATGGGCTCAGCCGCCAAACCGTCCCCGGACGTCCACATGGACGTCTGGAACACAGACCGCGGCTGGGCTGCCATCACACTCTACGGCCCAATCCGCCCCACTTCAGTCCACCGCAGCGACGATGCCCCCTTCAGGGCGCCGAAGCGGTGACTTCTTCAACAGCCTGTTAGACCGCGACGCCCGACTCCACGAGTTCGGTTGCTTCGTGTGTATGAAGGGCACCCCCACTATCTGATGTCGGAGGCTGCGGCGCGCCCTCGCCCGATCTCGAAGAGGATTCAGCGATCCACGCACAGGTCGGCCGGCTGCGCCGTTCGGCGCGGACGCGTCAGCGCTTCGCCGTCTTGGGCACCAGGAGAACGCTGGGCAGGTTGTCGAAGTGCCGGTCGCAGGTGAGCAGGTCGGCGCCATGGGCCACGGCCGTGGCGTAGACGATGGCGTCCGCCGTCGCCAGCTTATGCCGGGCACAGAGGTCCGCCGCCGACGGCGGTGTCGAGATCGGCGACGACGCAGGTTTCGGTGAAGGCGATCACCTGGTCGGCCTTGTCCTCGCCGGCCTCGCGCGTCAGCCACATGGCCAGTTCGAGCTGCACAATGGTCGGCACCAGCCATTGCGTGCGTTCGGGCAAGTTGGCGGACACCGTGGCGCCAACCGGCGAGGCGATCAGCCACTCGATCCAGGCCGAGGTATCCACCAGGCGCATCAGACGCGATCGGTGCGGTCGCGATAGCCTTTGGGCTTGGCCCCGCGCGCCAGTCCGGCGAGGTCGTCGAGCTTGGGCACGGGCACCAGAAGCAGGCCTTCGCCCTTGGGGATGAAGGCGAATACCTGGCCCGCCTGCCAACGCTTTGCCGCCCGGACGGCCTTGGGGATCGAAATCTGGAATTTGGTGGAAAGCTTGGCCGTGTCCCTGGGTTTCACTACCTTCCTCCCATCGATCGGCAACTCGTAAGATTGTAGCATAGTGCCCGCCATGAACGACACCGTCTTCGTCCCGGAACGACACGATGCGCTGCATGCCGCGAAGGATCGCGGCGGCATTGCGTTCAAGCTGGTGTCGAAGTTCAAGCCGACCGGGGATCAGCCGGCGGCGATTGCGGCGTTGTCGGAGGCGGTGAGCAGCGGCGAGCGGGACCAGGTGCTGCTGGGCGTCACCGGGTCGGGCAAGACGTTCACGATGGCGAACGTCATTGCGGCGGCGCAGCGGCCGGCGTTGATCCTGGCGCCGAATAAGACTCTCGCGGCGCAACTGTACGGGGAGTTCAAGGAGTTCTTTCCGGAGAACGCGGTCGAGTACTTCGTGTCGTACTACGACTATTACCAGCCGGAGGCGTACGTGCCGCGCACCGACACGTACGTGGAGAAGGATTCGGCGATCAACGAGCAGATCGACCGGTTGCGCCATTCGGCGACGCGCGCGCTGCTGGAGCGCGACGACGTCATCATCGTCGCGTCGGTGTCGTGCATCTACGGCATCGGCTCGGTCGAGACGTACCAGAAGATGACGATTCCGCTGCAGGCCGGCACCAAGCTGGACCGCACGCTATTGCTGCGCCAACTGGTCGAGCTGCAGTACCGGCGCAACGACGCGGCGTTCGGGCGCGGCACGTTCCGCGTGCGCGGCGACACGGTCGAGCTGTGGCCGGCGCATTTGGAAGACCGGGCGTGGCGGCTGACGCTGTTCGGCGAAGACCTGGAGGCGATCACCGAGTTCGATCCGCTGACGGGGGCAAAGACCGACAAGATCGAGTACGTGCGAATCTTTGCCAATTCGCACTACGTCACGCCGCGGCCGACGTTGAAGCAGGCGATCACCAGCATCCGGCGCGAGTTGGACGAGCGGCTGGAATGGTACACCGCCAACAACAAGCTGCTGGAGGCGCAGCGGCTGGAGCAGCGCACCAACTTCGACCTCGAGATGCTGGAGGCGATGGGGACGTGCAACGGCATCGAGAATTATTCGCGGTATTTGACCGGGCGCGCGGCCGGGCAGCCGCCGCCGACGCTGTTCGAGTACCTGCCGACCAATGCGCTGGTGATCGTGGACGAGAGCCACGTGACGCTCCCCCAACTGGGCGGCATGGCGCGCGGCGATTTGCGGCGCAAGTCGACGCTGGCGGAGTACGGGTTCCGGCTCCCCTCCTGCACCGACAACCGGCCGCTGACGTTCGAGGAATGGGACGTGATGCGCGCGCAGACGGTGTTCGTCTCGGCGACGCCGGGGCCGTGGGAGATGGACCGCACCGGCGGCGTGTTCGTCGAGCAGATCATCCGGCCCACCGGGCTTATCGATCCGGTGACGATCATCCGGCCGGTCGAGAGCCAGGTGGACGACCTGATGCACGAGTGCCGCGAGGCGGCGAAGAAGGGCCAGCGAGTGCTGGTGACGACGCTGACCAAGCGCATGGCGGAGGACCTGACCGAGTACCTGCACGAGAGCGGGGTGCGGGTGCGGTATCTGCATTCGGACATCGATACGATCGAGCGCATCGAGATCATCCGCGATTTGCGGCTGGGGGCGTTTGACGTGCTGGTGGGGATCAACCTGCTGCGCGAAGGGTTGGACATTCCGGAGTGCGCGCTGGTCGCCATTCTGGACGCGGACAAGGAAGGATTTCTGCGGTCCAAGACGTCGCTGGTGCAAACGATTGGGCGCGCGGCGCGCAACGTGGACGGGCGCGTGCTGCTGTACGCCGACGTGATGACCAGGAGCCTGACCGGCGCCATCGAGGAGACCAACCGGCGGCGGGCGCGCCAGGTGGAATACAACACGGCGCACGGCATCACGCCGGAGTCGATCAAGAAGAACATCGGCGACGTCCTGCAGGACGTGGCGGAGATGGACTACGTCACGGTCGCGACGGGCGACAACGACATCCTGCATCGCATCGGCCACAACCTGAAATCGCACCTGGCCGATTTGGACAAGCGGATGAAGGCGGCGGCCGGGGACTTGGAATTCGAGGAGGCGGCGCGGTTGCGCGACGAGATCCGGCGGCTGGAGGCGGCGGACCTGGAACTCGGGACGCCGGGCAAGCGGCCGCCATCGCTGACGGACGGGAGCAAGCCGCGCAGCATCGGCGGACGGCCGGGGACGCGGCAGGCGAAGGGGAAAACGGCGCGGCCGCTGCGGATGTGAGTTTGCGGTTTCGTCCTGCGCTCTGACGACAAAGTGGATTGGGTTGCGCGCGAGGCGCGATGGGCGACGAGGTGCGCCCCTGCTCCCTGGCTCGTCATGGCCGGGCCCTGACCCGGCCATCTACCTGGATGCGCGGGTCAAGCCCGCGCATGACGAATAGGGGGGCGGGCACCATGGGCGGCTGGGTCTACATCCTCACCAACAAACCCAATGGCGTTCTCTACGTCGGCGTCACCAGCAACCTGTCGCGGCGGATCTGGGAACACCCGGAAGGCGTAGTCGATGGCTTTACCAAGCGGTACGGCCTCAAGCGGCTGGTGTACGCGGAGCCGCACGACGATATGCTTGGCGCCATCCAGCGCGAGAAGGACCTCAAGCACTGGAGCCGCGCCTGGAAGGTGCGGCTGATCCTCGGCACCAACCCAGAGTGGGCTGATCTATATGACCAGTTGGTTTAGCGCTGCGCGCGGTGCGTGGATGGCCGGGTCAAGCCCGGCCATGACGTACTGGCGATGAAACCCGGCAACGCACTCGTCACGGGCGGCAGCAGGCGGATTGGGCGGGCGATTGCCGAAGCCTTGGCCGGCGATGGCTGGGGCGTGGCGGTGCATGCGCGGCGGCCGGATGAGTACGCGCGGGATGCGCTGAATACGTTGGGGGCGCGCGGGGCGTTGGTCACCGCCGACCTGAGCGTCGAGGCGGAGGTCGTCGGGCTGGTCGGGAGGGCGGCGCAAGCGTTGGGTGGCCCGCTGACGTTGCTCGTGAACAACGCGTCGGCGTTCGAGCATGACGACGTGCCCACGGCGACGCGGGAGAGCTGGGACCGGCACATCGAGCCGAATCTGCGGGCGCCGTTTGTGCTGATGCAGGAGTTTGCGGCGCAAAAAGACGCAGCGGGCGTGGTCATCAACCTGCTGGACCAGCGGGTGTGGAACCTGACGACCGAGTTCGTGTCGTACACGGTGAGCAAGGCGGGCTTGTGGACCTTGACGCAAACGATGGCGCTGGCGCTGGCGCCGAAGATTCGCGTCATGGGCATCGGGCCCGGGCCGGTGCTGCCGAGCACGCAACAGACGGCGGCGCAATTCGCGGCGCAGGCGGCCGCGACGCCGCTGGGCATTCCGGCGGCGCTGGACGACGTCATCGGGGCGGTGCGGTTCATCCTGAAGACGCCGTCGCTGACGGGGCAGATGATCGCGCTCGATGGCGGGCAACACCTCCAACCGTTCAAGCGCACAAAGGCAGATTCATGAGCCGCTTGGTGAGCCGCCGCGTGCTGATTCGCGACCTGGAGCTGGGGGCGAAGATCGGCATCTATACTCACGAGCGCATGGACGCGCAGATGATCCGCATCAATATCTGCCTGGACGTGGGGACGGCCGCGGTAGGCGACCGGATCGAGGACGTCGTGTCCTATGAAACGGTGGTCGCCCAGGTGAAAGCGCTGTGCGCCCGGGGGCATGTGAACCTGGTCGAAACCCTAGCCGACCGCATCGCCGGCCTGTGCCTGGAATTCGCCGGCGTGACCGAGGCGACAGTGCGGCTGGAAAAGCTCCACGCCATCGCCGAAGCCGCAGGGGTGGGGTGCGAAGTCACAAAACGGCCGGATTCCGGGGCCCGATAAGGCCCTTTCCGCTAGCGGTTGTGCACATGGGCGCGCGAGGGTTTGGCTACCCCTACAACCGCCGCTGTTAGGCGTTCACAGCACGGAGAGGTTGGCGCTTGACTTTGTTTTTAGGCGCAAAAGCAATGACTTGGCGGATTTGCCCAAATTTGCGCCAAGTCGCAGGAAGTGCCGCATTTCCGTCGCGTGGCAGTGACTCGGTGTTGCTTGTGCACAGGGTTATCCACGGTTGCCGTGGAAATCATGACGAATGAGTGACGGCAAAGGTACAGGCGGTGTTGCAGAGCCGCCGCTAGGGCCGGATTCGGCTGAAACCGAGTCCGCTGCACCCACCCCCACCCCACCCTCCCCCGCAAGGGAGGGTGGGAAGAAAGGCAAGCCGAAGCCGACGACGGCCGAGGGGCGCGCGGTGATCTTGAAGCACCAGCGCACACTGCCGGATGCACCCGGCGTGTACCGCATGCTGGATGCCAAGGGCACGGTTCTGTACGTCGGCAAGGCCAAGAGCCTGAAGAAGCGCGTCGTGTCGTACACGCGGCTGAGCGGGCCGGACGCGCGCATTCGCCGCATGGTGGCGGCGACGGTGACGATGGAGTTCACCCAGACCCACACCGAGGTCGAGGCGCTTCTTCTTGAGTCGAACCTGATCAAGAAGCTGAAGCCGCGCTTCAACATCCTGCTGCGCGACGACAAGAGCTTTCCGTACATCCTGATCACCGGCGACACCGAGTGGCCGCAGATCACCAAGCATCGCGGCGCGCGCAAGAAGAAGGGCCAGTACTTCGGGCCGTTCGCCAGCGCGGGCGCGGTGAACGCCACCATCAATGCGCTGCAGCGCGCGTTCCCGCTGCGCAACTGCTCGGACCAAGTGTTCAAGAGCCGGACGCGGCCGTGCCTGATGTACCAGATCAAGCGCTGCACGGCGCCGTGTGTCGGGCGCATCGATAGGGATGGCTACAACAAGGTGGTGGACCAGGCGGCGGAGTTCCTGCGCGGGCGCAGCCACGACATCCAGGGCAGCATGTCGAAGCTGATGGAGGAGGCGAGCGGCGCGCTGGACTATGAGACGGCGATGATCTGGCGCGATCGCATCCGCGCGCTGTCGGCCATCCAGAGCAAGCAGGGTATCAACCTGCCGCACCTGGGCGATTTCGACGTGATCGCGGTGTACGCGCAGAGCGGGCAGACGTGTGTGCAGGTGTTCTTCTTCCGCTCGGGCCAGAACTACGGCAACCGGCCGTACTACCCGGCGCACGCCGACGAGGCGAGCGAGAGCGAGATCCTGACCGCGTTCCTGGGGCAATTTTATGCGAGCGCGACGCCACCGCCGGAGGTGCTGCTGAGCGCCGAGGTGGAGAACGCGCCGCTGCTCTCGGAGGCGCTGGCGCTGCGCGCCGACCGCAAGGTGACGCTGAGCGTGCCGGCGCGCGGCATCAAGAAGACGCTGGTGGCCAACGCGCGCTCGAACGCCAAGGCGGCGCTGGAGCGGCACGTGGCGGAGAGTGCCACCCAACGCAAGTTGTTGGAGGCGGTGGCCAAGACGTTCGAGTTGGAGAGCACGCCGCAGCGCATCGAGGTCTACGACAACAGCCACATCATGGGCGCGCACGCGGTGGGCGCGATGATCGTCGCGGGGCCCGAGGGCTTCGTGAAGAACCAGTACCGCAAGTTCAACATCAAGTCGGAGGAGCTGAGCCCCGGCGACGACTTCGGGATGATGCGCGAGGTGCTGAGCCGCAGGTTCTGGCGGTTGCTGAAGGAGCAGGAGGAAGCGGCGGAAGTCGAGCCCGCAGAGGTGACCTACGCGGAGGCCGCCGAGCCCCCGGCCGACTACACGGTCGCGAACGACAACGAACGGGTGGAGGCCGAGCGTGCGGTGGATTCAGGGCGCGCGGGGTGGCCCGACCTGGTGCTGATCGACGGCGGCCAGGGACAATTGACGGCGGCGTGCCAGGTGTTCGCCGACCTGGGCGTGACGGGAGTGGCGCTGGTGGGCATCGCCAAGGGGCCGGACCGCAACGCCGGCATCGAGCGATTCTTCGTGCCCGGCAAGGAGCCGTTCCGCCTGTCGCCCGGCGACCCGGTGCTGTATTTCCTCGAACGCCTGCGCGACGAGGCGCACCGCTTCGTCATCGAAGCCCACCGCGCCAAACGCTCCAAGCGCATCGGCATGAGCCCACTCGACGACATCGAAGGCATCGGGCCGAGCCGCAAGCGCGCCCTGCTCAACCGATTCGGCAGCGCGAAGGCGGTATCGGGCGCGGCGCTGGCGGATTTGGAATCAGTCGAGGGGATCAGCAGCGAGCTAGCCGACACGATCTGGCGGCATTTTCACCCGGAAGGGTGAGGTCACGCTGTTGGGTGCCGTCGCTGGTTGTGTTGGAATTGGCATGACGCGGTCTCCGGTAGGTTGAAGGTATCGGTTCAGGCGGCCAGGTCAATCGGCCGGTCGTCGGTCTTGGTGGTGAGCGTCTGCCAGCCATCGACCTTGCGCATGTTGATCTGGC
>CAMDCA010000077.1 GCA_945889645.1 Rhizobium sp. Q54 | reverse complement strand
AAGCCGCCGATCAGCGCCGGCATGATCAGGAAGAACACCATGATCAGGCCGTGGGCGGTCGTGAACACATTGAACTGGTGGTAGTCGCCTTCCGCCAGCATTTGCATGCCGGGTTCCTGCAACTCGTACCGGATGAGGATCGAGATGAGGCCGCCGACGATGCCAAAGATGCAGGCAAAGATGAGATACATCGTGCCGATGTCTTTGTGGTTCGTCGAATAGGCCCACCGCTTCCAGCCCGTCGGGCCGTGATGGGCGTGTGCGTCGTGCGCTCCGCCGTATGCGCTGCTCATGTTGGTTTCCCTCGCCCTAAACCTGATTAGTTCGCTGCGAACTTGATGCCGTCCTTGACCGCAAGGTCAGCGCGCTTCTGCCCGACCCAAGCGTCGTAGCGGGCGCGCGAGACGACCTCGACGGTGATCGGCATGTAGCCGTGACCCTGGCCGCAAAGCTCGGAGCACTGACCGAAGTACGTGCCTTCGCGGGTTGCGACGAACCAAGCTTCGTTGGTTCGGCCCGGCACGGCGTCGATCTTCACGCCGAACGCCGGCATCGCCCAAGCGTGGATGACGTCCTGGCCGACGACCAGCAGACGCACCAGCGTGTTGACCGGGACCAAGACGTGCTCGGTGGTCTCGAGGAGGCGCGGACGGTTGGCAGGAGCACCTTGCGGCCCCGGCTGCTCGAAGCAGGCGCCCTCGATCGGGCCCATGCCGCAGAACGAGTCGAAGCGGACGCGCTCGGCCGGATACTCGTAGGACCAGAACCACTGGTTGCCGGTCGCCTTGATGTCGATCGGATTCGCGGCGACGTTGATCTCAGGGTACCACTGGCGAACCTTCGCGACGTCAGGCACCACGTCCGACTTGTAGAGGAGGCGGAACGACGGGATCGCCATGATCACCAGGATGGCGACCGGGATCACCGTCCATACAACCTCCAACATGGTGTTGTGGGTGTTCTTCGACGGGACCGGGTTCGCTTTCGCGTTGAAGCGCCAGATGATGTAGAGGAGCAACCCGAGCACGAAGAGCGAGATGACCGTGATCAGAACGGTCAGGAAGTTATGGAACGTCACGATCTCGGCCATGACCGGCGTGGCGGGCTCCTGGAAATTCATCTGCCAGGGTGTGGGTGCACCAAACCCGGCCTGCGCCAGAGCCGACTGGGCCATGGCCAGCATCGCGACCGCAACGGCCACAAATGCGCCCGCTGCCTTACGTACCATCATCATGAACGCGCTCTCCCCTTGGTCCTGAGCTGACCATCCTTAGCCTTGCGCCGCCGGCCACGTCCCGAGCGGACGCGCCGATTCAGCCCAAGCTCAGCCTTGCCGCACCCCCACCGTGGGCGTAGCCCGACCGCCGACGTCCGCGCGGCCGCACCCCCGAGGGCACGCCGGCAGACAGCGGTCGAGAGTACATCAGGGTCTGTCCCCAAGGCACCACATTCCCTAGTGTCGCAGGCCCAGGCGGGCCCCGCGCACGTCCTCTTGAACGGCGGAAAAGCGAGGGAATTCAAGGCGATTCACTATTGCGACATAGTGTCGCATCGCAGGTGGGAAGGTCTTGAACTCGGGGGTTGGCCGGACGGCCGCGCGCCCGCCGGGATGAGCCCCTCCCGTCATGGTAAAGCGGCCATGGACTCCCTATCTTTGGCGGAGTCGCCTACCCCTTCCATCCCAGGAGCCGCCTGATGGCCGACCTCGCCAAGGCCGAGGAATTGCTGTTCCGCCGCACAGGCCTGGACCAGCGCAAAGTCCAGTCGATCGTCGATGAATCCCTGCACGGGGCCGACGACGGCGAACTCTTTCTCGAGCACCGCCAGACCGAGACCTTCGCCTGGGACGACGGCAAGCTGAAGGCGGCGACCTTCGATTCCTCCCAGGGCTTCGGCCTGCGCGCGGTGGTCGGCGAAGCGACCGGGTTCGCTCATGCCTCGGACCTCAGCGAAGACGCCATCAAGCGCGCTGCGGCGGCGGTGCAGTCGGTGAAGACCGGGCGCGGCGGCACGTACTCGTCGCCTCCGCGTGGCACCAACCGCGCCATGTACACCGATCTGAGCCCGCTCGAAGAAGTCGCGTTCGGCGACAAGGTGAAGCTGCTACAGGCGGTGGACGCCTACGCGCGCGCCAAGGATCCGCGCGTCCGCCAGGTATCGGCGTCGCTGGCGGCGAGCTGGCAGGTGGTCGAAGTCGTGCGTGCCGGCGGGCTGCGGGTCGCCGACATCCGTCCGATGATGCGCTTCGCCGTCTCCGTCGAGGTCGAGGTCAACGGCCGCCAGGAAAGCGGTTTCTCGGGCGGCGGCGGCCGCATTGGCTACAAGCGCTACCTCGAGCCCGAGGCCTGGCAGGCAGAGGTGGACGAGGCCCTGCGCATCGCGCTGGTGAACCTCGAATCAATCCCGGCTCCGGCCGGCGAGATGGACGTGGTGCTCGGCTCCGGCTGGTGCGGCGTGCTGCTGCACGAGGCGGTCGGCCACGGCCTCGAAGGCGACTTCAACCGCAAGAAGACCAGCGCGTTCTCAGGGCTGATGGGCAAGCGCGTCGCCTCCAAGGGCGTGACGGTCATCGATGACGGCACGCTCAACGAGGAGCGCGGTTCGCTCACCGTGGACGATGAAGGCACGCCGACCCAGCGCAACGTGCTGATCGAGGACGGCATCCTCACCGGCTACATGCAGGACCGCATGAACTCGCGCCTGATGGGTACGGCGGCGACCGGCAACGGGCGGCGCGAGAGCTACGCGCACATGCCGATGCCGCGCATGACCAACACCTTCATGCTGAGCGGCGACAAGGATCCCAAGGAGTTGCTCGGCTCGGTGAAGAACGGCATCTACGCCGTCGGCTTCGGCGGCGGCTCGGTGGACATCACCTCGGGCAAGTTCGTGTTCAGCTGCACCGAGGCCTACGAGCTCAAGGACGGCAAGGTCGGCCGGCCAATCAAGGGCGCGACGCTGATCGGCAACGGACCCGACGCGCTGACCAAGGTCGCGGCGATCGGCAACGACATGAAGCTCGATCGCGGCATCGGCACGTGCGGCAAGAATGGCCAGAGCGTGCCGACCAACGTCGGCCAGCCGAGCATGCTGATCCGCGGGCTCACCGTCGGCGGCACTGCAGCGGCACGCAGCGAGGCGAAGAAGGTCTCCAACGCGGCCGGTGCAATGGGGCGCTAAGCGCGCCTCCCGCTCGACGGGCCCGGTCGGCCTAGTCGCCCACCCGGTAGATCATCGTGTCGCGGCGCTCGCCGCGCTCTAGGTCGAGGCTGGTCTGCACGAGATAGCGTCCGACTTCGACGAGCCCGTGGCGGGGGACGTAGTCGCGTCCAGGGTCGGCCATCAGCACGGTGGCGCCGTTGCGCGCCGCTTGTTGCAGCCACGGGAAGACCGCCTCGGTCATCCCTTTCTCATAGCAGACGTCGCCGGCGACGATGACGTTCCACGCCGCCGCCTCGCGATCGGTCAGGTCCTCCATCAATACATCGACCGTGACTCCGTTGAGCGCGGCGTTGAGACCGATGGCCACCGCCGCGACCGGATCGATCTCGCTCGCATCGACGCGCGCGCCGCCCTTCGCCATCGCGATGGCGCTGACGCCGCAGCCTGCAGCGAGGTCGAGGACCCGGCGGCCGCGCACCAATTCGGGATGGTCGAGCAGATAGCGCGTCAGCGCCTGCCCGCCTGGCCACACGAACGCCCAGTAAGGCGGTGAGATGTTGGGGGTGCCGAGCCACGCCTCGAGATCCTGCCACAGCGGCGTGATCTCGTTGGCGAGGCAGAGCTGGATTTCGGGAACGAGCGCCGCAGTGCCGACGGTGGTATGGGCGCGGATGAACGCTTCCGGCTCGATCACGTACGCGCGTCCTCGGGCACCTTGGTACGCATGCGCCGCAACATCTCGATGAGGATGCTCGCGTAGCCCATGGCGTCGTCGATGGCGCGATGACTGTGCGGATGTCCGCCGAACCATGCGTCCGGATAGTTCTGGCGGCGGCACTGGGCATAGTCCCAGCCGGTGACGCCCATGATGAGACTGGGGAGGTCGAGTCCCGCGCCGTAGAACAGGCGCTCGCCCGGATAGGGACCACGATCCAGGCGCAGGCCGAGCGTGCGGCGCAGGTACCAGTCGATCCAGAAACCGTCGAAGGCGAGCGGATGCGATGTGAACACCGGCTCGTGCGGCAGCGCGCGCACCCACTCGGCGAACCTGGTCATCACCTCGACCGCGGGACGCGGGTCGCGCGTCAGATCCGCCCACACGCCGGGCTGACTCCGCAGCCAAGCCAGCGTCGCCGGCAATGGCGTGGCGCCTTCGAGCGGCGCAAGGCAGCCCTCGAACGTGCCGATCACCTCGCCCTGCTCGGTGACCGCGACCGAGGCGAAGCTGCGCATGGAATTCTCGCCCGGCTGCGGGCCATCGGTCTCGATGTCGGTGACGACAAAGCAGCCGGAGTTGCCGCGCTGGTGCGGGCTATCGGACGGGTCCTCGCTCCACTTCGGTATCGCCGGGGGCACGCCGTCCATCGGGGCCTAGTAGGCGTATTCGCGGAACAGCGGATCGACCGATCCACCCCACGGCCCGTGGAACTTCTCGAGGAGGTTGGTCGCGGCGGTCTTGCCGCTGGCGGCGATCTCCTTGAGCGGATCGAGATAGATGCATTCGTCGCGGCCGCGCTGACTGCAGCAGTCGCGGGCGCGCAGTCCCGCCTCGGCGATGGCGAGCATCTGGCGCGCCAGATCGAGGACCTTGCGCCCGCCGGGGGCCGGCGCGTCGAGGCCGAGGCGCGGCACGGCGCGATACAGGGCTTCGCGTTCGGCGGCGGTCCAGTCCTTGATGAGGTCGTAGGCAGCGTCGAGCGCCGTGGTGTCGTAGAGAATGCCGACCCACAGGGCGGGCAGCGCGCACAGGCGGCCCCACGGCCCGCCGTCGGTGCCGCGCATCTCCAGGAACTGCTTCAAGCGCACTTCCGGGAACAGCGTGGTGAGGTGCGTCGCCCAGTCGTCGAGTGTGGGCCGTTCGCCGGGCAGCACGTCGAGGCGCCCTTGCATGAAGTCGGCGAAGGTCTGCTTGCCGTAGATCGGCATGTAGGTGCCGTTGCGCACTACGAAATACATCGGCACTGTCAGCGCCCAATCGACGTAGCGCTCGAAGCTCATGCCGCTCTCGAACACGAACGCCGGAATACCGGTGCGGTCGGGATCGGTGTCCTGCCAGATGTGGCTGCGGAAACTCTGGTAGCCGTTCGGCTTGCCCTCCGTGAACGGCGAGTTGGCGAACAGTGCGGTCGCGATCGGCTGCAACGCCAGCGAGGTGCGGAACTTCTTCACCATGTCGGCTTCGGATGCGAAGTCGAGGTTCACCTGCACGGTGCAGGTGCGGAACATCATGTCGAGACCGTGCGCGCCCTTGGTCGGCATGTACTTGCGCATGACGCCGTAGCGCTGCTTCGGCATCACCGGGATGTCGGCGAGCTTCCACTTCGGCTGGAAGCCGACACCGAGGAACGCCACGCCTAGGTCTTCGGAGATCGTCTTGACCTGGCGCAGGTGGGTGTTCACCTCGACACAGGTGTCATGGATGGTCTTGAGGGGCGAGCCGGACAGCTCGAGCTGGCCACCGGGCTCGAGCGTCACCGTCTGCTTGCCGAACGACAGGGCGATGATGTTGCCGCGCTCGCGCACCGGCCGCCAGCCATAGCGCTCGATGAGTCCCTCGAGCATCGCGTTGATGCCGTCCTCGCCTTCGTAGGGCATCGGCGACAGGTCGGAGGTGCGGTAGCCGAACTTCTCGTGCTCGGTGCCGATACGCCAGTCGTTGCGCGGCTTCGAGCCCGCCGCGATATGGGCGATGAGGTCGGCCTTCGACTCGACCGGCGGAGAGAGTGACTGGATGATTCCCATGCGTGGCTCTGTTCTCCAGTGTAGCGACCATCCCCGGGAAGAGGACTGCCCGTGCGAGAGGTAAGGGCGCCGAAGCGGAATCTCAACCGTAGATCGTGAGCGGGGGTCCCATGGGCGGGAGATGGCGGCGGTTTGAGCCCCCCCGCCGTTCCCGGTACACATATGGGGTGGAGCCATACAAAGAGACGCTCGCGTCCGCCCGGCCGGCCCCCGACGCCTCCCCCGGCAACTGGGTGGACGGCGCGGCGCCCGAGCGTTGGCGCCCCTTTCTGCGCCTGGCCCGGCTCGACCGCCCGATCGGCGCATGGCTGCTGCTATGGCCTTGCTGGTGGTCGATCGCCATGGCAGCGCGGGAGGCGCCGACCGGCTGGCGCTGGGCGGTGACCGGCGCCGGCGCCAACGGCGAGGGGCTGCCGGATCCGATCCTGATGGTGCTGTTCCTGATTGGCGCATTCGCCATGCGTGCCGCCGGCTGCGTGTGGAATGACCTGGTGGATCGCGACATCGATGCGCGAGTGGCGCGCACCGCGACGCGGCCGCTGGCGTCGGGCGCGGTGTCGGTGCGGAGCGCGACCATGTGGCTCATCGCGCTCCTGCTGGTCGGCTTGGCCGTGCTGCTCAGCTTCAACCGGTTCGCGATCGGGCTCGCCTTCGCCTCCCTGGTGATCGTCGCGATCTATCCGTTCGCCAAGCGCGTGACGTTCTGGCCGCAGGCGGTCCTTGGCCTCGCCTTCTCGTGGGGCGCGCTGATGGGCTGGGCGGCGTTCGCCGGTGAACTCGGCTGGGCGCCGGTGGTGCTCTACGTCGGCTGCGTCGCCTGGGTGATCGGCTACGACACCATCTATGCGCACCAGGACAAGGCCGACGACGCGCTGGTCGGCATCAAGTCCACCGCGCTCAAGTTCGGCCCGCGCACCAAGCCGATGCTGGCGCTGTTCTATGGCGCCGCCTTCGTCTGCATCTGCGCCGCCGCGTGGCTCGCGGGCGTACCAACGCTGCCGTTCGGCACGCTGGCGCTCGCCTTCGGCGTCCAGTTGCTGTGGCAGATCGTCGACCTCAAGATCGACGATCCCGCCGATTGCCTGGCGAAGTTCCGCTCCAACCACATGTTCGGCCTGTTCGTGTTCGCCGCCATCGTCGTCGCCAACGTCTACGGCGGCTTCTTCATGTTTCTGATCTGACATGGCGTACACGTCACTGCGTGACTTCGTCGCGCGCCTGGAAAAGAGCGGCCGTCTGGTGCGCGTGACGGAGCCCGTCTCCACCGTGCTGGAGATGACGGAAATCCAGACGCGCCTGCTGGCCGAGAGCGGACCCGCGGTCCTGTTCGAGCACGCGATCCGCGCCGACGGCACGCGTTCGCCGATGCCGGTGCTGGTCAACCTGTTCGGCACCGTCGAGCGCGTCGCCTGGGGCATGGAGCGCGAGCCGCACGAGCTGCGCGCGTTGGGCGAGACGCTCGCGTTCCTGCGCCAGCCGGAACCACCGTCGGGCTGGCGTGAGGCGTGGGACATGCTGCCGCTGGTGCGCCAGGCCATGGCGATGCGGCCATCGACGCGCAAGGGGTCCGCGCCATGCCAGGAAGTCGTGCTGACCGGCGCCGACATCGACCTCGGCCTGCTGCCGGTGCAGACCTGCTGGCCAAACGAGCCGGCGCCGCTGATCACCTGGC
>CAMDCA010000076.1 GCA_945889645.1 Rhizobium sp. Q54 | reverse complement strand
TCAGATCGCTCGGGTAGCGTCCGTCCCGCGGCGCATGCGCGATGCGCGCTTCCTCGCTCCACATGGCAGCCCTCTGCGCCGTTTCGGCTGCCCAACACAGAATCACAACCGATTCCACGGACTCAAGAACTTTCGGGTCAGGCTCTTAGCGGCCGCCTCGGCACTCGGCGGGACCGGCCGACAGCCGCACTTCGCGTCTGTGGTACACTGACGCCGTGAAACTCCTGCGCCATCTTCGCGTCATTCTGTCGTCCCTCGGTCTGCTCGGCCTATTGCTTGGCCCGGTGGCGAGTACGGCGATGGTGATTGGCGCAGCAAGCGACGCCGCGCTGGCGGCCGCGATGCCGGAGGGGTGCCACGAGCAGATGCCCGCCACCGGTTGCGCCAAGGACTGCCCACTCATGGCGATATGCGTGGCCCATACTCTGCCCCCCGCATTGGGTAGCCATCCGGCGTCAGTCCGACTAGCGGACGGTGTCATCCAGGATGACGCTGCACCACCACGTCTGGTTCAGGCGCCTCTACCGAAACCTCCAAGAGCCTAGTTCGCTTCGCGGCGCCGCGAGGCGCCAGCCACCGCCTGCGGCGATCGTTGCGCCGCCGAGCCTGCTTGCGCCGACTCTTTTCTCGGCGCGGCCGTTTGGCATTGGAGAGCGAACATGTTGAAGCGAAGCATTCGGCGCGCTGCCCTCGCGGCATTCGTGGCGTGCAAGCTTGTAGTAGCCGCACCGCCGGCATTGGCGGCCGTTCGGGACTACGAGTTCCTGCTGCTGCAGACCGAGTTTAGGGCGGGCGACGACGTCGTCATCAAGGTCGGCCTCATCGACAAGCGCGCGGGGACTCCGGTTTCCGACGCTGTGATCTTCGCCCGGCGCATCGACATGGCGCCCGACGGAATGCCGACCATGGATGCCCCCCTTCAGGTGCTGCCGCCCGAAGAGCCCGGGGTCTATCGGTTTGCGACCGCGCTGTTGATGGATGGCGGATGGGAGCTGTCGCTCGCTGCCAAGGTGCAGGGCGAAGAAGGCACCGTCACCGCGAAGCTCTTGATCACGGCCGTGCCATGATCCCCCGCATCTTCGCGACCTTGCTCGTGCTGGCAATACTTGCGGCGGTAGGTCTCACGGGCTACTGGGCGGGCGAGCGCGATCTTGCCGGGTCTCTGCTCGCGCTCACAGGGCAAACAAGACCTGCTGTAGCGCCGCCGAGCGGATCGGTCATTTACTACGGCGATCCCGACGGCAAGCCGTTCTATTCGCTGGAACCGAAACGTACGCCCGATGGGCGATCGTATCGCGCAGTCCTCGCCAGCGAGGACGTGACGTTCGATCCGAAACCGCCGGTGCAATTGGTGGCAGCGGGTGCCGCGTCAAAACGCGTCCTCTATTATCGCAACCCCATGGGCCTGCCGGATATCTCGCCCACGCCCAAGAAAGATTCCATGGGCATGGACTACATCCCCGTCTACGAGGGCGAGGAGCAGAATGACACCGGCGGGGTCCGCATCAGCCCCGGTAGAATCCAACGCCTCGGCGTCAAATCGGAGCCTGTGCAGCAGCGGCCCATCGTTCAGCTCGTGCGCGCGCCAGGCACCATCCAACTCGCCGAAAATCGCGTCTCGATCATCTCGCTGCGCGCCGAAGCGTTCATCGAATCAGTTGAGAACGTCACAACTGGCACCCAGGTGCGCAAGGGTCAGCCATTGATGCGGATCTACAGCCCGCCCGTCGCGGCGGCGGCGGCGGAGTTCCTCACGACCCTGGCGACACGCCCGGATACGGCTGGAAGCCGCGCCTCGCGGCAGAAGCTCTTGAACTACGGCGTTTCCGACGAACTAGTGACCGAGATCGAGCGTACCCGCGAGGTGCCGCTCGTCTTTACCTGGATCGCGCCGCGCGACGGCGTCGTCATCGAGCGCAGTGTCGTGGAAGGGATGCGAGCGATGCCCGGCGACGCATTGTTTCGCATCGCCGACCACAGCGCCGTGTGGGCCCTGGTCGATGTGGCGGAGCGGGACCTGGCGGCGATCGCCGCGGGCCAGGCCGTATCGGTCAAGGTGCGCAGCTACCCGGACCGGACCTTTTCCGGGCGGGTCGCCTTGGTCTACCCCCACCTCAACGCAGGCACGCGGACGGTGCGCGTCCGCATCGAGCTGGCCAATCCGACTCTCCTGCTGCGTCCCGACATGTTCGCCGAGGCCGAGATCATGACGGGCACGGGCGTCGCCGTACTGAGCGTGCCCGACAACGCGGTGATCGACAGCGGCGACCGCCAAATCGTCATCATCGACAAGGGAGACGGTAGGTTTGAACCGCGGCCCGTGCTGCTCGGGCGGCGAGGCTCTGGCTATGTCGAAATCCGATCAGGCGTCAGTGCCGGCGAACAGGTCGTTACGGCGGCAAATTTCCTTATCGATGCGGAAAGCAATCTCAAAGCGGCGCTGAGAGGTCTTGCCGACACCCGAGTCCCGCAATGATCGGTCGCCTCATTGCCGCATCGTCGCGCAACGTCATGTTGGTGCTGATCGGCACGGTGTTTGCCGTCGGGGCGGGACTCTATTCGATCCTCAACATGCCGCTCGACGCGATCCCCGACCTCTCGGATACCCAGGTCATCGTCTACACGGAGTTTCCCGGCCAGGCCCCGCAGGTCGTTGAGGACCAGGTCACCTACCCCCTCGCTAGCGCCATGCTGACGGTGCCGCGCTCCCGCGTCGTGCGCGGGTTCTCGAACTTCGGTGTCTCGTTCGTCTACGTGATCTTCGAGGACGGCACCGACATCTACTGGGCGCGCTCGCGCGTGCTCGAATACCTCAACGCGGCCGCGCGCAGCCTGCCGGCCGGCGTCACGCCGAGTCTCGGACCCGATGCCACGGGAGTCGGCTGGGTCTACCAGTACGCTCTCCTCGGTGAACATCACTCGCTTGTCGAGCTGCGTTCGCTTCAGGACTGGCACTTGCGCTACGGACTGTCGAAGGCCGATGGCGTCGCTGAAGTCGCCAGCGTCGGCGGCTTCGTCAAGCAGTACAACGTTGTGGTCGACCCGCAGCGCCTGCGCGGCTTCGATATTTCGCTCGCGGACATCCGGCAGGCCATTCGCGCCAGCAACCTGGACGTCGGGGGCCGCACCGTCGAACTGGCCGAGTTCGAGTTCGCGATTCGCGGCCGTGGCTATCTCAAAGGCATCGCCGACCTCGAGAAGATCGTTCTCAAGAACGAGGGCGGCACCCCCGTCCTGCTCCAGGACGTTGCCCGTATTGAACTTGGCCCCGATGAGCGGCGCGGCGTGACCGAGCTGAACGGCGAAGGAGAAGTCGTCAGCGGCATCATCCTGCAGCGGTTCGGCGCCAACGCCCTCGACGTCATCAACAACGTCAAGCAACGCATCGCCGAACTCGCTGGCAGCTTGCCGGCAGGCGTGACGATCCAGGCCGTCTACGACCGCTCCACCTTGATCAACGCGGCGATCGACACCTTGCGACGCACGCTGGTCGAAGAAAGCCTCATCGTCGGTCTGGTCTGCATCGTGTTCCTGCTGCATGTGCGCAGCGCGCTGGTCGCCATCCTGATGCTTCCGGTCGGCGTCTTGATGGCATTCGCCGCGATGAAGGCACTTGGACTTGGCTCCAACATCATGAGTCTTGGCGGCATCGCCATCGCCATAGGCGCGATGGTGGATGCGGCGATCGTCATGATCGAGAATGCCCACAAGCACCTCGAACGTGCGCCGCCCGGCAAGCCGCGTCTGGAAATCATGATCGAAGCGGCAACCGAGGTGGGGCCACCACTGTTCTTCAGCCTGATGGTGATCACCGTCTCGTTCTTGCCGATCTTCACCCTGGAAGCGCAGGAAGGGCGGCTGTTCGGCCCGCTCGCGTATACCAAGACATTCGCCATGGCGGCGGCAGCGGTCCTGTCGGTGACGCTGGTGCCGGCGTTGATGGTGATCTTCGTCCGCGGCCGTATCGTTCCGGAACGCAGGAACCCGATCAACTGGCTGCTCATCACCCTCTATCGCCCGATCATCCAGGGGGTGTTGCGGGCGAAGACGCTGACGATCCTGGTGGCTGCAGGCGTGCTCGCGGTCAGCGTTTGGCCGGCTCGCCAGCTCGGCACAGAGTTCATGCCTAACCTAAACGAAGGCACCCTGTTCTACATGCCGACCACGCTGCCGGGCATTTCAATCACCAAGGCCGCGGAGCTCCTGCAAACGCAAGACCGCATCATCAAGACTTTCCCGGAAGTCGAGTCGGTGTTCGGCAAGGCTGGGCGCGCCGCGACCGCAACCGACCCGGCGCCAACCGAGATGTACGAGACGGTCATCAACCTCAAACCGAAGGAAACCTGGCGCCCCGGCCTCACCGTCGACGCGCTGATCGCAGAGATGGACCAGGCGCTGCAGTTTCCCGGCGTGTCGAACGCCTGGACGATGCCGATCAAGGCGCGCATCGACATGCTCTCGACCGGTATCCGTACCCCGGTAGGCGTCAAGGTTTTCGGCACTGACCTTGCCGAAATAGAGCGCGTCGCGCGCCGGATCGAGCAGGTGCTCCGCACTGTTCCGGGCACGTCGAGCGCCTACGCCGAGCGAGTCATGGGCGGCTATTACTTAGACATCACACCCAACCGCGACATCCTTGCCCGCTACGGATTGATGGTCGCCGATGTCCAGGACCTAGTGGCGACCGCCCTCGGCGGCGAACCGGTCACCACGGTGATCGAAGGGCGCGAACGTTACACCGTCAACATTCGCTACCCGCGCGACCTACGCAGCGATCCGCAGGCGATGGCGAACGACGTGCTGGTGCCGCTGCCCAACGGCGGCACTGTTCCCCTCGGCGAAGTGGCGACCATCATTCCGACCCGTGGTCCCACCACGATCCGTACCGAGGATGGCCAGCTAGCTGTCTACATCTACGTGGATATTCGCGGCCGCGACCTTGGCGGCTATGTCGCCGACGCCCAGAAGGCGGTGGCAGCCAACGTGCAGTTTCCTACCGGCTACTACGTCACCTGGAGCGGTCAGTTCGAGTACCTGGCGCGCGCCGAAGCCCGCCTGCGTGTGGTGGTGCCCGTCACGCTCCTGGTGATCTTCCTGCTGCTGTATCTGAACTTCGGCCGCCTGACGGAAACGTTCATCGTCATGTTGTCGCTGCCCTTCTCACTGGTGGGCGGCCTTTGGCTCCTGTGGTGGCTCGGCTTCAACCTCTCGGTGGCAGTGGCGGTCGGCTTCATCGCCCTTGCGGGAGTAGCTGCCGAGACCGGCGTGGTGATGCTGATTTACCTGGAGCACGCCCTGGCAGAGTTGAAGGCGAGGCGTGCTGCCGAAGGTAGCGCGTTCACCCGGGAGGACTTGCGCGAGGCGATCATGCTCGGCGCGGTCGAGCGGGTGCGCCCCAAGATGATGACGGTTGTGGCCATTATGGCGGGCCTGCTGCCCATCCTGTGGAGCACTGGGACCGGCTCCGAAGTCATGCAGCGAATCGCGGTGCCGATGATCGGCGGAATGGTCTCGTCCACATTGCTCACGCTGATCGTTATTCCGGCGATCTATGGTCTCATCAAGGGCTGGATGCTTCCCGCGCAGAAGATGAGGTCCGCGGTCGCGGCTCGCTAGGGATGCACTCCACGGTCGTGCGGCGCGTTGGGACGCGTGAGAGCGGGGCCGTGGGCGCCTTCCGCACACAAGACGGCAGGGCGCCGGGCCGGACTCACCTTTGAGCGCGCAGACGCTCCGATGCAGCTAGCGTTTGCGACTTCGACGACCGCCGTTTGTTCAGAAGGAGGGTCCTCCCGTCCGCTAGTCGCCAATCACGCGCCGCCGCTCCTCAAACTCCTCTTTGTTGATCTCCCCGCGCGCAAAGCGATTTTTCAATATGTTGAGCGACTCTGTGTTCGAGCGAACAGACCCGCCGTCCAGTCGCTTCGCGATCGCAATCGCCACGCCGACGATCAGCGCAAGGATCACGACCATCCACAGCGGGCCAAAGATCATCCCCCAACCGCTGTCCCACATGTGTCCGCAATAGACAGGGGGTTGCTGTTGGGCGAAGGCAACGCCTGCGCCTAGCACTGCGGCGCCGCCTACCGTGAATCGAAGAACTTGCCGATACATGTGGTCCTCGCATTCTGATGCGATTGGCATGGATATGCCGAGGCACACCAAACAGGCTTGGTGAACCTCGGATTCGTTGGCCCGAGATTCAGTCAATCACCGAAACTTCGGTGACCTTCCCGCCCTGGAGTCTGAAGTGGAAGTTCGCCGCGGCCGGCTTCGACCACAGCCCCTTGTCCGCCATCTCGCGCGCGAACGCGGGAACATCGGCTGTTACGGTCGCGGCGTAGACTCCGTCACCGGCGAGAGCCGCATTGGCCGAGTAGTGCAGGCCGGATGAGCCCCACATCGGCGGCAGGATCAGCGACACCTTCTTTCCGGTGGTCGTGTTGACCGCCTCGAAGGTGACTTTGGAGTACGACACCCGTGTGCCGGACTTTGGATCGTCGAGCTTAAACTCGACATGGTAGCGCTCGTCGGCGGCGGGCCGATCTTCTCCCCACATCGCTCCACCTGGACCGCCCATGGCCGGTCCCATTGCGCCGCCCATCGGAGGTTCCATCAGCATCCACATCGCCTCGGCACCCTCCAGTTCGAGTTGAAAGACAAGGGTGCCGGTGTTGACGCGGCCGATCAGCACGGCCTTTTCGGTGGGGTCTTCGGGAACCGCAAGAACCTTTGCCTTGGGCTCTGCGGCGAATACGGATGCCGACGAGACGACGACGAGGCCGAAAGCCAGCGCGGCGGCGAAGTGCCTGAATTCCATTGGATGCTCCATCAATAGTGACTGCCGGGGGCGTCACGTTCGGGTAATCCCCGAGGGCCGGGGTCGGGCGGTTACGACGGACGGAGGCTGGGCTAACGACTGAAGTTGAACAATCCGGGCAACCCCCTACTTGGGACAATCGCACCCAACAACTGGCAGGCGGCAGAACATGCGGACGGCGAGGTGGATCTCGAAAGGGGCGTCACAATCACTGCAGATTTGTGCGCAACGCTTGGTCCCATTCTGTTGCGTTCGCCGTCGTGGCGACGGATTGGCGCAGCAAGGTCGGCAGGGCCTCACCCGGGCAGCGCTCGAGTTCGCCGCCTGGACCGGGCACGGATCGTCGACGACGCGGAGCGCGCTGCGACCTTCGGGCAGATCAGTCCCTGCAATGCTCGCTTCATCACAGTAAGTTCCGTGCTGGGCCTCTAGAATTTCCCTGCTTGGCGATGCAGGGAATTCGGGCGGAGAGGCAAGGTGCACGGCCTTTCTTGTGCGCAAACCAGATAGATTCGTGTTTGGGAAAGGCGGAATTCCCTCCACTTTCCCTGCTTAGCAGGGAAAGGCCGTGTCGGAGAGCGGTTCGCGGCTGACTACCCGCACCGCCAACGCGCTCGGCGGTCATTTACGGCCTGTAAGGCGCAGAATTCCGCCAAATTTCGTGGACAGCGACGGCCACGGCCGCCTAGATGGGTCGATGGTCCCCTTTTTGGGGGCCGCGAACGCTCACTCCGGTGGGCGCTTAGGTTCGCCGGGCTCTGGTTCTTTCGACAAATGTCTGCGCCCAACGACAATCAACTCGACCGGACTCCTGACGGGCACGGCCGGCGTGTCCGCCGTCAGCGCCAATGAGACAGATTGAGGGTTCCCGCTAGCGGAGGGTTCTGGTCTCATCGCAGTGACGTAGGAACGAAGATGAGACCAAAACCCTTGCCCCATAAGACGACGCCCGGTGAACGGGTAGCGAAGGATATCCGGCGCGCGACGCGCCGCCACTTTTCCGCAGAAGACAAGATTAGGATCGTGTTGGACGG
>CAMDCA010000075.1 GCA_945889645.1 Rhizobium sp. Q54 | reverse complement strand
GCGCGAGCGGGCCCGCATCAAACGGAAGACCATCGAACATCGGCGCTTGCAGCACCGCAAAATCGCCGCCTAAATATCAACCCAAGATGAGGCCACCTCTCCGCTAAATCCGGACCCCACCTGTCTCAAAAGTTCTGACGACGTACACTGGGTGATCAGGGCGTCGCCGGCCCGCAACGTGACCATTTCCGGGGGCGGCGAGATCGCGCGCAGCTCAGCCTCGCGCAGGCTGCCCAAAAATCCCGATTCGATGAGGCAGGCGATTGGATCGAGTTCGTTCACAGTGCTGACCCGTTGGTCCTCTCCCCGGTTCTACATACACAATCCACCCGGCAGGCCCAACACCTTTGCCGTTCTGCGCGAAAGCCTGCCCGGAACGGCAGCTTTGGGTGGACGGTTGCGGGATGTCCCGCCATTGTCCGCTCACGCGATAGACGATGCGGGGTGGTATGGACGGTTTGGTGGGGGCTCAGGTGGGGCCGGCAACGGGCCGGCGCCTGCGCAAAGCGGACCGCATTGCCATCGTCGGGGCTGGGCCTGCTGGCATCCACCTTGCGCATTTGCTGAACGCCCGTCGCTACTCCCATGTAACCGTGTTCGAACGCGAGAATCGCGTCGGCGGACGAGTCCTGTCGGTGGAGCACAAGGGCTTCGCCCACGAGATGGGCGCCTGCTACATCCCCGACCACTACGATGAGTACCGCCGCCTCGTCCGCACGTACCGGGTCGGCACGCTCGGCGCTCCCAAGTCCTATCACCGCAGCATCTATTCGTCGGAGTTCGACGGCGCGATTCGCGAATATCCCGTGGCCGACTACAGCGGCAAGCTGATGACGGCGCTGGAGAAGGCCGGATTGCTCAGGCCGGTCCCGCGCCTTGGCCGTATTCTGCAGTTGGTTGGCGCGCTGCGCCGCTACTTTCGACTGCGTCGTCGCCTGCTCGGCAGCAATGATGTCTATCCGTTCGGCACGGTGCCGGCGCCGCAGGCCGCCGCGGAACTCGCGCGCCCGTTTCTCGAAGTCGCGCGCCAGCACCGTCTCGAAGTGATGCTTCCATACTTCCGCCTGGCACAATCCGCCCAAGGCTACGGTGTGCTGGAGACTATTCCGACGTTTTACGTGCTGTTGTGGAACGTGCCGCAGATCGTCATGGCGTTCGTCAAGAATCGCTTCGGCATCAATCGCCGGCCGATCTACGAGATGCTCGACGTCGGCAACCAGAAGGCGTTCGCTCGCATTGCCGAGGCCGATCGCCTCGATGTGCGCACGGGAGTCAGCGTGACGCACGTCGCGCGCCGTGACGGCGGCGTGCGCCTCTCGTTCGCTGACGGACCCGGCCAGGACTTCGATCAGGTCGTCTTCACCACGGACCTGCCGGAGGCGGTGCAGTCGCTCGACGACGCGACCGAATTCGAGCGCACCGCCGCCAATTCGCTCACGTCATCCACCTTCGTGACGACGCTGTTCGAGGCCGAGCGCTGGCCCGTCGCCGCCGGCATGGCCTATGTCATCGATCCGTTCCAGCCCGGCGGCGCCTTCACCCTGTCCGGGCTGCGCGACATTCGCTTCCGTTTCCCGGAGGCCGGTGGTCCCGGCTGCGCCGCCGTTGCCTATCAGTACGCGGACCGGCCGTTCGGTCCGGCGGACCCGGCCGAGTTCGAGCGCCGCTTTGCGTCCGAGATGAACGATATCGGCTTCCGCGGCCTACGCATCGTGTGCCGCCACGTGTGGCCGTACTTCTTCCGCTTCACGTCCAGCGCCGTGGCGCAGGGAGTGCCCTGGCGCCTGTTCCAGGAACAGGGCATGCGCAACACGTGGTACGCGGGCAGCTCCGCCTGCTTCGAATCGATCAACGATGTGATGCGCTACAACCTCCTGCTGGTCGAACGCTACGCAGAGACGTGACGGAACCGCGCCTAAAGTCCGACCTGTGGGTCCAGGCACAGGTTCGCCTGTGCGATATCGCATTCATCCCCATCGCCATCCGCCACCGCGGCGACGCGGACGCCGGCGCCGTGCTCCTGCGTCTGTTGCGCGACGGAGATCGTTCTCTGCTGCTGCGGCGCGTCACCACGGCCGGCGGCGCCTCTGCGTGGATGATCGTTGCCGGCAAGGCCGAGGTCGAGGGCCTGGCCGCCGAGGCCTACATCACACGCGAACTGTCGCGCGACTCCGACCTGTGGGTTGTTGAGATCGAGGACCCCAAGCAGCGCTACCAGTTGGACGGCCCGATCCAGACGTAGAGCTTCCGCGCCGATCTAGTTCGTCGCCAGCATGCGGCGCGCAACGGCTTCGGCTACTTTGATGCCGTCCACTCCCGCTGACAGAATGCCGCCCGCGAAGCCGCCACCCTCGCCGGCCGGATACAGGCCGCGCGTGTTGACGCTCTCGAAGTCCGCATTGCGCCGGATGCGGATCGGTGACGACGTGCGCGTTTCCACGCCTGTGAGAAGCGCGTCGTCCATAGCAAAGCCCGGAATCTGCCGCCCGAATACCGGCAGGGCCTCGCGGATGGCCGCGATGGCGTAGTCCGGCAGACAACTCGCCAGATCGGTCGGATGGACTCCCGGCCGGTACGAGGGCACCACCGCGCCCAATTCCACCGACGGGCGGCCGGCGAGGAAATCGGCCACGCGCTGCGCTGGCGCGGCATAGGTGCCACCGCCCGCGGCAAATGCGCGCCGCTCCCAGTGGCGCTGAAAGTCGATGCCGGCGAGGACGCCGCCTGGATAGTCCGCTGGCGTGATTCCGACCACGATCCCGGCGTTGGCGTTGCGCTCGTTGCGCGAGTACTGGCTCATGCCGTTGGTAACGACGCCGCCGGGCTCCGAGGCAGCGGCCACTACGGTTCCGCCCGGACACATGCAGAAGCTATAGACGTCGCGCCCGTTGGAGCAGTGGTGCACCAGCTTGTAGTCGGCCGCCCCCAGGATCGGGTTGCCGGCTGACTGTCCAAAACGCGCCCGGTCGATCAGCGACTGCGGATGTTCGATGCGAAAACCGATCGAGAACGGCTTGGCCTCGATATCGACCCCGCGCTCGAACAGCATCTGGAAAGTGTCGCGCGCGCTGTGCCCGATGGCGAGAACGACCTGCTCGGCCGCAATGTGCTCGCCGGACGCCAGCCACACGCCGCGCATCCGGCGGGTCCCGTCGGGCCCCACCTCGATATCCAGGTCCGTGACCCGGCTTTGGAAGCGGTATTCGCCGCCGAGCGCCTCGATGGAGGCGCGCATGCGCTCCACCATCGTCACCAGGCGGAAGGTGCCGATATGCGGCTTCGCCTCCGTCAGGATGTTGGGTGGCGCACCGGCCAGGACGAATTCGGTGAGGACCTTGCGCCCCAAGTGCCGCGGGTCTTTGATCTGGCTGTACAGCTTGCCGTCGGAGAACGTGCCGGCGCCGCCTTCGCCGAACTGTACGTTCGATTCCGGATCGAGGATCGAGCGGCGCCACAGCTTCCATGTGTCTTTGGTGCGCTCGCGTACCTCCTTGCCGCGGTCCAGGATGATGGGCCGGAAGCCCATTTGCGCCAGGATCAATCCCGCAAACAGCCCGCACGGACCCGCGCCGATCACCAATGGGCGCGACGTAAGGCCGTTTGGCGCGTGCCCGACAAATCGATAGCTGATGTCCGGCGTTGGCTGGACCCGCGCATCTTCGGCAAAGCGCGCCAGCACCGCCGCTTCGTCGCGCAGGGTGACGTCGATGGCGTAGATCAGCGCGATCGCCGACTTTTTGCGGGCGTCGTGGGCGCGGCGAAACACCGCGTGGCTGACAAGATCGCGCGCCGGCACGCGCAGCCGGGCCAGGATCGCGGCCGGTACCGCCTCTGGCGCATGGTCGAGCGGTAGTTTGATTTCGGTCAGTCGCAGCATGTGTCGCCCGAGTACGCTATATCACCGAAAATGGCGGGAGGCGTGCGGGTGGATCGTTGGGACGTCGTCGTAGTCGGCGCGGGCGCGGCGGGCATGATGTGCGCCGCGCAGGCCGGCAGGCGCGGCCGTTCCGTTCTGATCCTCGATCATGCCCCCGCGGCAGGCGAAAAGATCCGCATCTCCGGCGGCGGGCGGTGCAACTTCACCAATCTGCACGCCGCGCCGGCGAACTTTCTGTCGCAGAATCCGCATTTCTGCATTTCGGCGCTGCGTCGCTACACCGCTGCCGACTTCATTGCCCTGGTGGAGCAGTACGGGATCGCCTACCACGAGAAGATACTGGGCCAACTCTTCTGCGATGGTTCGGCGCAACAGATCATCGATCTTCTGTTGGCGGAAATGAACCAGGCGAACGCGGAGCTGCGCTTGGCGACCTCAGTCGCCCATGTCGACAAGACCGATACCGGCTTTCTGCTGACGCTTGCGTCCGGCGCCGGCCAGGTCGAATGCCAGTCCCTGGTCGTTGCAACAGGCGGCAAGTCCATTCCCAAGATGGGCGCTAGCGACTTTGGCTATCGGCTCGCCGCGCGCTTCGATGTGGCGCTCACCGAGACGCGCCCGGCGCTGGTGCCGCTGGTCTTCGACGAACAGATGCTGGCGCGCCTGAAGCCGCTGGCCGGCATCGCCGTTGCCGCGCAGGTGCGATGCGGCGTGGCGACTTTCGACGAGGCGATGCTGTTCACCCACCGCGGCCTGAGTGGCCCGGCGATCCTGCAGATATCGTCCTACTGGCGCGAAGGCGACGACCTGACCATTGCCATGCTGCCGTCGCTCGATGTGTTCGACACGCTGCGCACCGCGCGCAAGGTCAACGGCCGCCAGACGCTGTCCACAGCCCTAGCGGACCTTCTCCCCAAACGGCTGGCGCGCGCGGTGGCCGAAGAAGAGGGCGCCACCGGAACCCTGGGAGACAGTTCGGACGCGATGCTGCGCAAGATCGACGCGCGGGTGAATTCCTGGCGCGTGCGTCCGGCTGGCAGCGAAGGCTATCGCACCGCCGAAGTCACCCTCGGCGGCATCGACACCACCGCCCTCGACTCCAAGACCATGGCGGTCAAAGCCATCCCCGGCCTGTATTTCATCGGCGAGGTCGTGGACGTGACGGGGTGGCTCGGCGGATACAATTTCCAGTGGGCCTGGTCGTCCGGTTGGTGCGCCGGGCAGGCCGCCTAGGCCTTGCAATACGAGCCCGGATTCGAGCGCGGCAGACGTTTGTCATCGCCACCAGCGAAGGACATCACCACGCTCAGGCGGCACGGCGCGGCGCCAGCGCCTGCGAGGACGCTGATCGCATCCATGCCCGTTGCGGCGACGGAAAGGCGTCGTGGTCCACGACGAAGAGGCGATAGGATGAATCTGCCATCAGGATCGGCTCCGGCGCGCGTGCCGGATGCCGGTATCCGATCGCACTTGCGAGCAAGACCGCGCATGGACGCAGACGCCGAAGGTCGCGGACCAGGGGAGCCCGCTGGCGCGGGGGCCTCCTCCAAGGAGAGTGGGATCGGGGCGCGCCCGCGACGTGCGGCAGCATTCATTGCCAGGCATGGCGAGCCGGTCGGCATCATCGCCCTGGGTGTTGTGTTGGCCGCGATCACCTTCGCCGGCCTAAAGACCTACATCGGTGACGCCGCGGCGCACTACCGATTCGATCTCCCGGCAGCGCACCTTGAGTCGGCGATCGTCGAGACCTTCGAGCGCCATCAATCGGCCCTGCACACGATCGCGGCGTTCTTCAACGCGTCGGCGGCGGTCGACCGTCAAGAGTTTCATACCTTCGCGGCCGAGGTGCTGGAACAGTTCCCCGGCATTCACTCGGTGGAGTGGGCGCCCAAGGTCCTGGGCGACCAGCGTTCCGCCGTCGTTGCCCTGGCCCGCCAGGACGGCCTTGCAGGGTTTGACGTCAAGCAGCAATCGCGCAATGGCGACTTCGTCGCCGCCGATCAACGCGCCGTCTACTACCCGCGCCTGTACATCGAGCCACTCGCGGGCAACGAGGCTCTGTTGGGCTTTGATCTTCTTTCCACTCGCGAGCGCCGCACGGCGATGGCCGCGGCGCTTAGCGCGGCAGCAGTCGCTGTAACGGAGCGCGCAACGCTCCTCGGCGCGAGCGCCCAGTCGGACCCAGGTGTGTTGGCGTTCCTGCCGATCTTCGATGGCGGGAAGAGTCCCTTCACCGTCACCGAACGGGAGGACGCTATCCAGGGTTATGTCGTGCGGCTCTACGCGGGCGGCTCTCGCCGTAGACCGGCCGCCAGTCGCTCAGTTCTTCTCTGCCTTCTCAGCGAGCCACGTCTTGATTAGAGACTGATACGGCACGTCGCGCTTGTTGGCTGCAGTCTTGATGCGTTCGAGCAGTGCGACGGGCAAGCGCAACGAGATCGACGTCGTCGACGGCTTCAAGTTCGGCAGCGTCACGCGCTCAGCGCGAGTCCAGTCGACGTAGCCGCTCGAAGAGTGCGCCTCCCAGAAGCGCCGCTCTGCTGGCTCACTGTTAAACTTCGGGATGGGCCTAAGGCGCTTTGTCATAGAAAGCTCTCTCTTTTCGATGCATGGGCCGGGCAGAGATCACTCGGATGAGCGTGCCGTTGCTTCGCAGCGTGAAGCTGATGTGAAGCAAGCGGCCGCTGTCCGTTCGCCCCAGCGCTTGTAGTCGCGGCTCTTGGCCGCTGTGGCCGCTGTCAGCGACGATCAGTAGCGGCTCATTGAAGAACGTCTGCTCCGCCTCTGCTTGGCCGACGTCGTGCTTGTCGATGTTCTTGCGGCGATTGCCGTCATCCCAGTCGAAGCCAACGACGAGCGAGAAATCCCACACGTCTGTATATTACCATCATATACGCCCATTCCAAGCGAGGCCCGCCGCTGTGCCCATGCGTTCTAGAAGTTCCGCGGCTATCGCAGCGCGCGACGGGTCGCATTGCGGCCGGCACGCGCAGAGGCGCACGGCCAGCGCGCCGCAGGCAGTGCCGGAGGCTTGAAGCCCAGCATGTTCATGGGTCTGTTTGTGGGGTGGCGGCCGGTGAGGCGCCGAAAAGGCGATCTAACCAGTTGTAGTTATTATACTAAATAACCACGAACTGGCGGAGGGAAAGAACCTGACTTCCAACCCTCTCCACGTGGAACCGCGCATTTCCGCGAAAGACTGGGTATCGACGGACATCCTGGTCATTCTCCGACGCGCCCTCCGGCCGCTTTTTTGAGCGCAGATTTCGCGTCCGAAGGTAGGCGTCGAGTTCCCCTGTTCACGGCCTCACGCCATGACGGACCCCGGTCGTGTGCCGCAGCGAACGCGTCCTCAAGTTCATCGGGGCGATCTTCAGCCAGCACACGAATAAGTGCTGCAGATTGTTCGATGTCCTTCCTGGCCTTTGCTGCGGCTGAAGCGGCTCGTCGGGTGGCGACGATGAGCTTGTGGATCGCGTAGCGCGCCGGCTGAGGAACATTAAGGAGAACGCCCGACCGGTAGAGGGCGACAGCTTGTGTCGGCTCGTGAATAAGGTAGTCGAGGAACCGGAGCGGCAGGGCATAGGCGCCAAGCGCCGGCAGCTCCAATGGCTCGTCGCGGTCAGGTCCTTCATTGGGGGTGAGCAGTTCGACGAGGACACCGCTCTCTCGGTCACGCCATGCGGTCGGCCGCCGATGGATGCCGGGCCGCGCAACGAAGGGGCCGATCTGTTTCAATGCCTCGCTCGCGCTCGGCAAGAACGCGGCCTACGTGCACCAGTTCATCTATCGCGGCACGCCGAAGGTGCTGCCGGAGGACGTGCGCGAGGCGCTCGCCAGATTTCGTGATGTCGACGAAGTCGAGCTGCGTCATCCGGAAGTGCCGCCACGCAAGCCGCGCAGCGACACCGAACCCGAGATTCCCGACGGCCCGCGCCGCCGGCGCGGCAAGCCGCTCGTCGAAGGCTTCTCCGCCGTTTCGGAAATCGACGTGC
>CAMDCA010000074.1 GCA_945889645.1 Rhizobium sp. Q54 | reverse complement strand
GCCAGATCAACATGCGCAAGGTCGATGGCTGGCAGACGCTCACCACCAAGACCGACGACCGGCCGATTGACCTGGCCGCCTGAACCGATACCTTCAACCTACCGGAGACCGCGTCATGCCAATTCCAACACAACCAGCGACGGCACCTCGAACAGGGCCGCGGCGGTTGCGGGAGCGACGGCGAGGAGCGCGCCAGAAGGTGTCATCGATACGGCCCACCCGCATTCGCGACCCGGAATGGTTTCGCGCCGACCCCAATTGGCGCAAGATGTAGCTACTGCACCGGACCAATCGATGAAGCCCAAAGCGACGAGAGTCACCACAACGGCGAGCGGAACCCTTACGCTCGGAAGGTGCGCCTTTGCGCAGATCAGCGCCGTTGAAGGAATTCGGATGCCTCCGGAACTCGAGGCGGACTTTCGGTCGTTTGAGGCCAACAAGGTTTCTGCCGCGGAGCGTCGTCGGTTCCTCGGCCAGAAGTACGGTCAGGGGCGCGCACACGCAGTTCAGTGACGCCGTGTCCCCAGGCACGGCCGGCGCCTTGGCTGGCCGCGATGATCGACCGTTTTCACGGCACCGGCGCAGACCGAACGGAACAAATACGCGCGCTGCTCTAGCGCGGAAGCCGGTGTCTGCTACCGGGTGCGTGTTCGGCGGCTACCGCCGCGGCTTGCCGCGCTTCATTCCGGGGAACGAGCCCGTGCCGGTGGACGCTTCGGTGTAGCCGTATTGCTTGGCGTTCTTCACGGCGTCGCCGCGGGTGGCGTATGCCTCCGAGGAAGCGCGCAGGACGATGCGGTCGGGAGTCGTCAGCGACCAGCGCCACTTGCCGGCGTTGTCGGCGTTGAAGCTCCACTTGTCTTTCGCGGGCGCGTCGGCCGGGGTCGGCATGAAGGTCATAGTGCGCTCGCTTTCCGGGTTCGGCACGTCGCGTCCGCCCAGTCCCTAAGATAGGCCGATCCGTCCCCAGGGACAGGGATGCGTTCCAACCGCGCGCGCTGGGGCGGTTTGGCGCGCGGCAGGGCCTTGATTCCTACGTCATGTATGCTACATTTCGTATCAATCAGCAACCATCGTTTTGAGCCGCCCACTGCCATGACCAGCCCCCACACCCCCCTCCGTTCCGGCCCGTTTTGCGCCGTTCTGCCCACCGGCCTTTGGCAGTTTTCCGCGCCTCTCGCCCCGTTCGCCAGCAAAACCCCGTACCTACGGAGCACAACGGCCCACCGGTTGCCCGCGGCGCGAATCGCCCGTAGATACGGCGCCTACGGTCGATCAGCGGGCGCCGCCGCCCTTGCCGCGCTCCCCGCTACGGCCGCATCGGTCGCCTCAACGGCGCCCCCGCCGGGTGTGACAACCCACCGCACCGGCCATTTTCTGTGACCCGCTTCGCTGGACGCGTTTCGGCGACGGTCTATATGCAGCGGTTCGGCGCGCCGTCCCAACCGCCCGCGCCCAACAACATCAATCGCGATCGCCCCCGGGGTTCGTTCATGCAATCCAGCTTCCTGCGCAACGCCATTGTGCTCGGCCTGCTTGTGGCCGTCGGTCCGTTCGCCATCGACATGTACCTGCCGGCGCTACCGGCGATCGCAAGCGACCTGCACGCGTCCACCGCGGCGACGCAGATGACGCTGATGGTGTTCTTCGTCACCTTCGGCGTGTGCCAACTCGCCTACGGTCCGCTGTCCGACATGTTCGGGCGCAAGCGGCCGCTGTACTTCGGTCTCGCCGTGTTCGCCGCCGGTGGCATCGGCTGCGGTTTCGCGCCGACCATCGAATGGCTCATCTTCTTCCGCTTCGTCCAAGGCGTCGGCGCCGCCGCCGTGATGGTCATTCCGCGCGCCATCATCCGCGACCTCTACACCGGCAACGATGCGACGCGCCTGATGTCCACCGTCATGTTGGTGTTCTCGGTGTCGCCGATTCTGGCGCCGCTGATGGGGAGCGCGCTCATCGTGCCGTTCGGCTGGCGCTCGGTGTTCGTTGCCGTCACCGTCGTGGCGATCCTCGGCCTGCTGCTCGTCATGTTCTCGCTGCAGGAAACGCGACCCGTGTCCCAGCGCGTGCCGCTGCGCTTCGGCACCGCCATGGGCGCCTTCGGCACGCTGTTCAAGGACGCGCGCTTCATGGGCCTGACGTTCATCGGCGGCCTCGGCATGGCGAGCTTCTTCGCCTTCCTGGCCTCCTCCTCGTTCGTCTACATCGACCACTTCGGCCTGACGCCGACGCAATACAGCCTGGCGTTCTCGGTCAATGCGGTCGGCTTCATCGGCGCGTCGCAATTCGCCGCCAAGCTCGGCGAACGCTTCGGCATGGCCGCCGTGATGGGCGCCGCCGTCGCCGCCTACGCCGCGATGTCCCTCGTGCTGCTCGGCGTCACCCTGGCCGGCGTGGACAACATGTGGCTGCTCATCGCCATGCTGGTCGTCGCCTTCGCCTGCCTCGGCCTGGTGATCCCCACCACCATGGTCCTGTCCCTCGAAGACCACGGCCCCATCGCCGGCACCGCCTCCGCCTTGGGCGGCATGCTGCAGTTCATGACAGGCGCAGTCACGATCACCATCGCCAGCGCCTTCTTCGACGGCACCGCCCTGCCCATGATCGCCGTGATCGCAGTCTGCGCGTTGGGCGCGTTGGCCCTCACCCGCGTGACTCCGGCCCCGCGTGTCGTGATGCAACCCGCCGAATAGGAGTCACGCCGCTAATTCATCGCCTCACAAGCCCGCGGCGTCCCCGGAAAGAACTTCCGGCACCAATCGCGACTCATCCCATTGCCCTGATACACCGCCTGGATGTACGCCACGACCGCATTGATCTCGTCGTAGCTCAACATCCGATAGCCCCACAGCGGCTTCTGCAGCGGCGCCTTGATGTCCGCCGCCACCTGGCCCCAGCATGGACGTTCGCGCGTCCACGCCTCGCCGCGGTACATCGGCATGATGCTTCCCTCGCCATAGCGCCCGCAGGCGATCATCTCGACCATCTGCTCGCGCGTCATCTTGCTGTCCACCAAGCTCGGCCCGCCCGCCGGCACCGCCGAGTACAGTTGGTTGTGCTGCCACCCGCGCCCACTCCAGTAATGGCAGTGCTCGCAGTTCGCCCCATCCGTCTTGTAAATGCGCATCCCGGCTTCGATCAGCGCCTCCTCGGCGGTCTGAGACAGGGCAGGAGTCGCAAAGAGCAGAACGAGAAGCAGCGCCGCGAGTCTCACGTGCCGAACCGCACGCGGTTGCGTTCCTTCGCCCGCATCGCCTCGACCTCGCGGTCCTTCGGCGGCGCCTGGGTCACCAGCGAGTCGATCAGCTTGCGCGCCACCGCCGCGGTCTCTTCCACCGCGCGCTCGAACGCGGCTTCGTTCACCTGGCTCGGTCGCGTGAACCCCGACAGCTTGCGCACGAACTGCACCGACGCCGCGCGCACCTCGTCGTCAGTGGCAGGCGGCGCGAAGTTGAATAGCGTTCGAATGTTGCGGCACATCGTCCACACGTTACTGCGTCATGAGCGCGTCGCACGCCTTCGGGTTGACCGAGAAGTACTTGCGGCACCACTCCATGGTCATCGCCTTGCCGACGTAGACCTCTTGGATGAAGGTGACGACCTGCTCGATCTGCGCCGGTGTCATCTGCTTCATGCCGGGCAGCGGGAACTCCTCAAACGGCATTTCGGCGCGCACCTTGCCGTAGCACTTGTGCTCGGGCGTCCACACGTCGTTGCGGTACATCGGCATGACGGCGATGCGCCCCTCGACCATCCGGCCGCACGAGATGATCTCGATCATCTGCTCGCGCGTCTTGGTACTGGTGCCCAGCGCAGGCCCGCCGGCGGTGACGTCGCTGTAGCCGGTGTCGTGGTAGCGCCCCAGGCCCAGCCAGCCGTGGCACAGCTCGCAGTCCACGTTGTCGGCCTTGTAGAGCGCCAGCCCGGCCTCTGCCGGGGTCACGCCTTGGGCCGAGGCGGCGAACGGCAGAGCGAATATCAGGAGCGCGAGAAGTCTGATCATGGGCCGGATGGTACTCCCCCCCGCGCCCGTGGGTCACTTCACCGTCCGGTTAGGGACTCGTTCTCGACCATGCGGCGGAATTCCTTGGTCTCCGGGTCGCGCACGAGCAGCAGGCCGTCGCCGACGCCAAAGTACGCCCCGTGCAGCGTCAGCTTGCCGGCCTCGACCAGCTTGCGCAGCCACGGGAAGGTCATGAGATTGCTCAGGCTCATGTCCACGGTGGCCAATTCCAGCCGCCTGAGCCGCTCGTTGGCGTCGCCGGTGGGTTCCATTGCCGCCGCGGCCGGTGCCAGCAGCGACAGCCAGTTGCCGATGAAGTCGCCCGACGTCAGGGGCGCCGCGGCTCCGGCATATGCCTGGATGCCGCCGCACTTGGCATGGCCCAGGACGACGATGTGCTTCACCTTCAGCCCCTGGACCGCGAACTCCACCGCCGCCGAGGCACCATGATAAAGCCCCGCGGTCTCATAGGGCGGCACCAGGTTGGCGACGTTGCGGGCGACGAAGATCTCGCCCGGGCTGGCGTCGAAGATGACTTCCGGCGAGACGCGGCTGTCGCAGCAGCCGATGACCATGATCTCGGGCTTCTGGCCCTCGGCCAGGCGCTGGTAACGCGTCCGCTCGCGAGCAAAGCGCTCGCGCAGAAACGCGCGGTAGCCTTCGGCGAGTTGTTCGGGGAGCATGGCGGGGCGAACCATAGTGGGACCACTCCATGATCGTCCACCTCGTCGACGGCACCTATGAGCTGTTCCGCCACTTCTTTGGCGGCCGCCGGTTTCGCGACACCGACAAGCCCTTTGGCGCGGTGGTGGGCGTGCTCGGCACCGTGGTGCAGATGATCGAGGACGGCGCGACCCATATCGGCGTCGCCACCGACCACCTCATCGAGTCGTTCCGCAACGAGTTGTGGCCCGGCTACAAGACCGGTGAGGGCATCGAGCCCGCCTTGTGGGACCAATTCCACCCCCTGGAAGACGCATTGGTCGCCATGGGCGTCGTCACCTGGGCGATGGTCGAGCTCGAGGCCGACGACGCGCTTGCCTCCGCCGCCCATCTCGCCGCGGCCGATCAGCGCGTGGACAAGGTGTGCATCTGGACCCCCGACAAGGACCTCAGCCAGAGCGTCGTCGGCGACCGTGTCGTGCAGGTGGATCGGCGCTCGAACGCCATCCGCAACGCCGCCGGCGTGCGCTCCAAGTTCGGCGTCGATCCCGAACGCATCCCCGACTACCTGGCGCTGGTCGGCGACGCGGCCGATGGTTATCCGGGCATTCGCGGCCTGGGCCCCAAGACCGCCGCGCGATTGATCGAGCAACACGGCGCGCTGGAGGATTTCCCCCCCGACGTGCTGAAGGGGAACCGCGCCAACGCGCTGCTGTTCAAGCGCCTCGCTACACTCCGCACCGACGCTGACTTGTTCACCGACGTCGATACGTTGCGCTGGCGAGGCCCGACCCCGGCGTTCGCCAAGCTCGCCAAGAAAATGGACGCCGCCCGACTCCTCGATCGCGTACAGCGCCGCGCGTCGCGCGAATAGCGCGCATCGTCAAAGACTTGGGCTAGTATGGCGCGGCAGGAGAGAACCGGATGACAATTCTGATCGGCGTACTGATCGTTCTACTCGGCCTCGTGGCGTTCGTCGTGTCGCGCCCCGGCAAGTTCCGTTTCGAGCGCACCGCAATCGTCGCCGCCCCGCCGGGGCGCGTGTTCGCGTTGGTGAACGACTTCCACCATTGGACCACCTGGTCGCCGTGGGACAAGCTGGACCCCAACCTGCAGCGCAGCTACTCCGGCGCTTCGTCGGGCGCCGGTGCCGGCTACGCCTGGGTCGGCAATCGCAAGACCGGCGAAGGCCGCATGACCATCATCGAGTGCGATGCGCCGGCCCGCATCGACATCAAGCTCGAGTTCATCAAACCGTTCGCCGCCACCAACACCACCATCTTCTCCTTTACGCCGGTCAACGAAGGCACGCGGGTGACGTGGGCGATGGATGGCGAGAACAAGTCGTTCATGACCAAGGCCTTCTCGGCCTTCGGCAACATGGACAAGTTCATCGGCCGCGACTTCGAAAAAGGTCTCGCCGCCATGAAGGCGGAAGCCGAGAGGAGATAGATGGCGAAGCCCTGCACAAGACGGTGGCGACCGACTGCCATCGGGTGGTTGTCCATCGTGGGAAGCAATCACATGCAGGCTCTCGGCGCAGTTCTCGTCGCGATCGGGCTCTTTTTCGGATGTCCCGCAATGGCCGCTGACCTCGCCGTCACCTTCGACCAGACGGCCGCCGGCGCCGTGCCGGAAGGCTGGAAGGTCGGCGCCACCAATGGCGGCGCGGAACCGGCACGGTGGGTCGTCGAAGAGATCGGCGGCCGCAAGGTTTTCTCGCTGGTCGAGCCCGAGCGCCGTTTGCCGGGCGACCTCTACAACGTGGCGTGGATGCCCGGCACAAGGGTGAAGGATATCGACACCACCGTCTCGATCCGTGCCAACAAGGGCTCACAGGATCAAGGTGGCGGTCTGATCTGGCGCGCCAGCGACGCCAACAACTACTACGTCGCGCGCTACAATCCCCTGGAGCGCAACTTCCGCCTCTACCACGTCAAGGACGGACGGCGGACGCAGCTGACGACGGCGGAGAACCTGCCCATCGGCACCGGCGAATGGTTCACAATGCGAATCGTGCAGCGCGGTGATCAAATCGAGGGCTACCTCAACGGCCAAAAGGTGTTGGACGCGCGCGACCGGACGTTCGCCGAGGCCGGCGCAGTTGGCCTCTGGACCAAGGCCGACGCGACGACGTCATTCGACGACCTCGTGGTCAAAGACCTCTAGCAACGGAGAGCAGCCACGTGACCCTAACGAAGACCATGCTGATGGCAGCGCTGCTGCTTCTGACGGGCATCGTGCCAATTGCCGCCCAGCAGATCGATCAGGCGCAGATCGAAAAGGGGCAAGCGATCTACAAGAGCCGCGACTACGAATGCGACAGTTGCCACGGCTGGGCGGGCAGAGGGAAGCCGGCCGATCACCCGTATAGCAATCTCGAGTATGGCGGCAACTCCCTGGTTCTCAGCGAGATGACGCGCGGCGAGATGATTATGATGATCTCGTGCGGGCGCATTGTTCGCGCCGTAAACATCATGCCCCAGTACCGGGGCGACGCGTGGACGGCCAGCTATCGTTGCTGGGGCAAGGTCACTGCCGACATGCCGGCGGATCAACGCCCATTGCGGGCCCCAAGCCTCATGTTGTCGCCCGCCCAAATCGAGTTGGTGGTCGACTATGTCCAGGCGGTCTACCAGGGCAAGGAAATGACCTGGGACTGGTGCAGCCGGTATTTCGACGACTTCCAGCGCATCTGCGAGGTTTGGATGGAACGCGGCATCCAATAGGCCGTCGTTCACCCGTCGTGGCTAGGGCCGGAGGAGACTCGAGATGACACGATCTCGGCACGCAGCGGCCGCGGCGCGCCGCATGCGGCAGCGGATCGGAGTCGCGGTTGTTGCCATTCTGCTGGCGCATCCCGCGGCCGGCGATCCGTTCGATGACGGATTGGCTGCGTATTTCAGCGGCAACTATGCCGCGGCGCTGAGGCTCTGGATGCCGCTGGTCGAGTTGGGCGATGCCAAGGCCCAGAACAACGTCGGCATCCTGTACGAGAACGGCGAGGGAGTTGCGCGCGACGACAACGAGGCGGCACGGTTGTATCGGCTGGCGTCCACCAAGGGGCACGCCGACGCGCAGCTCAACTTGGGCCTGATGTACGAACAAGGTCGCGGCGTCGCCCAGGACCGCGTCCGCGCGCATATGTGGTTCAGCCTGTCAGCCGCGATGTCGGCCGGCAGCATGCTGTGGGGCGGGCTCGGTGCTCTGACGGCGCGCGACGCGGTCGCAACAAAGCTGACGCCCGAGCAACTCGCGCAAGCTCAAGTCCTTGCGCGCCGCTGCCGCGAGACGAACT
>CAMDCA010000073.1 GCA_945889645.1 Rhizobium sp. Q54 | reverse complement strand
GATGACGGCCTGCACCCATGTGACCGCCGCCGCGACCACGGTGGGCGGCGTGCTGCTGGCGCGCTTCGCCGCCGACAGCACGTATGCACTGCGCCAGGAGCTGGTGCCGTTCCTCGGCCTGTTCCTGGAGGCCGCCGAAATCCCCGCAGCGCTGCCCAGCGCCTGGAGCTTCTGACATGAACCTCACCCCGCGCGAGAAGGACAAACTGCTGCTTTCGTACGCAGCCGTCGTTGCGCGCCGGCGCCTCGAGCGCGGCGTCAAGCTCAACTACCCGGAGGCGGTCGCGCTCATCTGCGACTTCGTCCTGGAAGGCGCCCGCGACGGCCGCTCGGTCGCCGAACTGATGGCCGACGGAGCCAGCGTCATCGGCCGCCACCAGGTCATGGACGGCATCGCCGAGATGCTGCCCGAGGTGCAGGTCGAAGCGACGTTCCCCGACGGCACCAAGCTCGTCACCGTCCACGAGCCCATTCGATGATTCCCGGCGAGATCATCCCGGCGAAGGGCTCGCTCACCCTCAATGAGGGCAAGCAGGCCATCACGCTGCACGTGAAGAACGCGGGCGACCGGCCGGTGCAGGTCGGCAGCCACTATCACTTCTTCGAAGTGAACGAGGGGCTGGAGTTCGACCGCACACGAGCGCGCGGCATGCGCCTCGATATTGCGGCGGGCACCGCGGTGCGCTTCGAGCCGGGCATGGGCCGCGACGTGCAGCTTATCCCCTATGGCGGCAAGCGCGTCGTGTACGGCTTCAACGCCCTCGTCAGCGGCGCGCTGGAGCGAAAGGCCGCGCTAAAGAAGAAGGCGCCGCCGGCCAAGAGCAAGAAGCCGGTGCTGAAGCTGGTCAAGAAGGCCCCCGCCAAGGGAAAGAAACATGCCCGTCGTCGTTGATCGCCGTTCCTATGCCGCGATGTACGGCCCGACGGTCGGCGACCGCGTGCGCCTGGCCGATACCGACCTGCTGATCGAGGTCGAAGAGGACCGCACCACCTACGGCGAAGAAGTGAAGTTCGGCGGCGGCAAGGTCATCCGTGACGGCATGGGCCAGTCGCAGATGACGCGCGCCCAGGGCGCGGTGGATACCGTCATCACGAATGCGTTGATCCTGGACCACTGGGGCATCGTCAAAGCCGACATCGGCCTGAAGGGCGGCCGCATCGTCGCCATCGGCAAGGCGGGCAACCCGGACGTGCAGCCGGGCGTCGACATCATCGTCGGCCCGGGCACCGAGGCGATCGCCGGCGAAGGCAAGATCATCACCGCCGGCGGCATCGACGTGCACATCCATTACATCTGCCCGCAGCAGATCGACGAGGCGCTGGCCAGCGGAATCACCACCATGATGGGCGGCGGCACCGGCCCCGCCACCGGCACCAACGCCACCACCTGCACGCCCGGGCCGTGGCACATGATGCGCATGCTGCAGTCGGCCGAGGAGTTCCCGGTCAACCTCGGCTTCTTCGGCAAGGGCAACGCCAGCCGTCCCGAAGCATTGCGCGAGCAGATCATGGCCGGCGCGTGTGGGCTGAAGCTGCACGAGGACTGGGGCACCACCCCCGCCGCCATCGACACGTGCCTCAATGTCGCCGACGAGATGGACGTGCAGGTCGCCATCCACACCGACACCCTGAACGAGTCGGGCTTCGTCGAGAACACCATCGCGGCGTTCAAGGGTCGCACCATCCACGCCTTCCACACCGAAGGCGCCGGCGGCGGTCATGCGCCCGACATCATCCGCGTCGCCGGCGAGCCGAACGTCATCCCCTCCTCGACCAATCCGACACGGCCGTACACCGTGAACACCATCGAGGAGCATCTCGACATGCTGATGGTGTGCCACCACCTCGACCCGCGCGTGGCGGAAGACGTCGCGTTCGCCGAGAGCCGCATCCGCAAGGAGACGATCGCGGCAGAGGACATCCTCCACGACATGGGCGCCTTCTCGATCATCTCCTCCGACAGCCAGGCCATGGGCCGCGTCGGCGAGGTGGTGACGCGCACCTGGCAGACGGCCGACAAGATGCGCCGCCAACGCGGGCGCCTGGCGGACGAGCGCGGCGACAACGACAACGCGCGCGCCAAGCGCTATGTCGCCAAGTACACGATCAACCCCGCCATCGCCCAAGGCATCGCCGAGCACGTCGGCTCGGTCGAGGTCGGCAAGCTCGCCGACCTGGTGATCTGGTCGCCGGCATTCTTCGGCGTGAAGCCGGCGCTGGTGCTCAAGTGCGGCTCGATCGTGCTCGCGCAGATGGGCGACGCCAATGCGTCGATCCCGACGCCGCAACCGGTCCATTCGCGCCCGATGTTCGCGCATTTCGGCCGAGCCCGCACCGAGAGCGCTGCGGTGTTTGTATCCGAGGCCGCGCTGCAAGGCGAGGTCGCCCACGAGTACGGCCTGCAGAAGCGCCTGATCGCGGTGCAGAACACGCGCACCATCGGCAAGGCCGACATGATCCACAACGCCGCCTGCCCGCACATCGAGGTCGATCCCGAGACCTACGAGGTGCGCGCCGATGGCGAACTGCTGACCTGCGAACCGGCAACGGTGCTGCCGATGGCGCAGCGCTATTTCCTGTTCTAACCATGTGGCTGACGCCCTCCCTGCCCCGCGCGCGCGCGGTGTTGCCGGCCGGGTCGTGGCTCGCGGCACGCGCCGCCGACTCGATCACCCTGGACTTCGACGCACGCCATCGGCGGCGCATGCGCATGACGACGGATAGCGGCATGTCGTTCCTGCTCGACCTCGCCGAGACGCGGCTGCTGCAGGATGGCGACGGACTGGCCTGTGGCGACGGACTGACGATTGTGGTGCGGGCCGCAGAAGAGACTCTGCTTGAAGTGCGCTGCGACGATCCGACCGAGCTCGCCCGCGTCGCGTACCATCTTGGCAACCGGCATTTGTCGGTGCAGGTGCTGCCAAACTTGCTGCGTCTGCGTGACGATCACGTCATTGCCGACATGCTGCGCCAGCTCGGCGCGGAGATCGCGGTCGTGAAGGCGCCCTTCACGCCGGAGTCGGGCGCCTACGCCCAGGGCCATTCCCATGGCTGACGCGTCGCTGCTACGCCTGCTGGCGTGGATGTCGCCGGGCTTCCCGGTAGGCGCCTACAGCTACAGCCATGGCATCGAGTACGGCGTCGCCGCCGGCAGCATCGACAACGCCGAATCGCTGCTCGCCTGGATCGAGGACGTCCTCGCCTGTGGCGCCGGGCGCTGCGACGCCATCCTGTTCGCCCACGCCTGGCGCGCCGCGCGCGTCGACGACGCGCTGCGCCTGGCCGAGGTCGCCGAGCTGGCCGCGGCACTGCCCGCGACGCCCGAGCTTGCCCGTGAGACGCTGCAGCAGGGTCAGGCCTTCGTGCTTGCCGCCGGCGCGGCGTGGCCGGCGCGCGGCATGGCGCTCCTGCGCAGGGGCGGATCGGTTGCCTATCCGGTCGCGGTCGGGGTGACCTGCGCCGCGCACGGCATCAGCCTCAACGACGGCCTCAAGGCCTATCTGCACGGGTTCGCCGCCAACCTGGTCTCGGCTGGGGTGCGGCTTATTCCTCTGGGTCAAACCCAGGGCCAGCGCATAGTCGCCGCGCTGGAGTCTCCGATCCTGCGCTTGGCGGCGGTAGCCCCCCAAGCACCGCTGTCGAGTGCGGGGTCGGGGACATGGATCATCGACTGGTGCTCGATGCAGCACGAAACCCAACACACGAGGTTGTTCCGTTCATGAACGTGCGCATTCCTCTCTCTTCGCCATCGCACGGACCCTCGCATGGGCCGCTGCGTGTCGGCATCGGCGGACCGGTCGGCTCCGGCAAGACCGCGCTCACCGACGCGCTGTGCAAGAGAATGCGCAGCCGCTTCGACGTGGCCGCCATCACCAACGACATCTACACGCGCGAGGACGCCGAGTTCCTGACGCGCTCGGGCGCGCTTGCGCCGGAGCGCATCGTCGGCGTCGAGACCGGCGGTTGCCCGCACACGGCAATCCGCGAAGACGCGAGCATCAATCTGGCCGCGGTCGCCGACCTGTGCCAGCGCTTCCCCGATCTCGAGCTGATGCTGATCGAGTCGGGCGGCGACAATCTTGCCGCCACGTTCAGCCCCGAGCTCGCCGACATCACGATCTACGTCATAGACGTGGCCGGCGGCGACAAAATCCCGCGCAAGGGCGGGCCGGGCATCACGCGCTCGGACCTGCTCGTCATCAATAAGATCGACCTCGCGCCCCACGTCGGCGCGAGCTTGGAAGTCATGGACCGCGACGCGCGCAAGATGCGCGGCGACCGGCCTTTCGTATTCACCAACGTGCGCGCCGGAGAGGGCGTGGACGTCGTCGTCGATTTCATCATTCGCGCCGGCGGCCTGGTCGATCACCAGACCGCCCTGGCATGATCGGGGAGGAAGTCATGTTCCGTCGCATTGCAGTCACCGCCGCGGCGCTTCTCGCGGCTACTCCAGCCCTCGCCCACACCGGCCATGCAACCGCTGGGTTCGCGCACGGCTTTGCGCACCCGCTCGGCGGCTGCGACCACATCCTGGTAATGGTCGCGGTCGGCCTGTGGGCCGCGCAGCTCGGCGGCAGCGCGCGCTGGATGCTGCCTGTCACCTTCGTTCTCACGATGGTTGCGGGTGCGCTGCTTGGCTTCGCGGGAGCGGCGCTGCCGGGGGTTGAGGCCGGCATCCTCGCGTCCGTCGTCGCGTTGGGGGCGGCTATCGCATTCGGCGCGCGCCTGCCGTTGGCGTTCAGCGCGGCGGCAATCGCCGCGTTCGCGGCGTTCCATGGCTTTGCCCACGGAGCCGAGATGCCGCTCGCCGCGGATGGAGTGGTCTATGGCGCCGGGTTCGCGCTCGCCACGGCGCTACTGCACCTGAGCGGCCTCGCCTTGGCAGCGCTGCTCGCGCGCACGAAGATGCTGCGGCCTCTGGGCGGGCTGATCGCCGCGGCCGGCATCGTGCTCGGCGCGGCGTAGAAAGAAGTCTGCTCCGGCGGCGAAGGGGGAGGATTTCGCCGCCGGAGCCTATTCGCGCGGAACACCCAGTCCGCGGAGCGCAGAAAGAAGGGAGCGGAGCGACGCGCTTAGGGTGTCACGTCCTTTTGCCCCTTCTCGACCTTCTCTTTTGCTTTGTCCTTGAGACCGCCGACCGCGTTCTGGATCTTGCCCTCGGTCTTCTCGGCCTGGCCTTCGATGCGCCACTTGGCGTCGCCGGTTACCTTGCCGGCAGCTTCCTTGACGGCACCCTTGGCCTGCTTGGCGGCGCCTGCCACACGATCCTTGTTCATCGCGAGTTCCTCTCGGGTTGGGACGCCCCGGCGAGGAGACGGAAGGCCTGCGCCTTCCCCTCCTGCCCGGTTCAGATACGCCTAGCGATTGCGATTCGCCTCGCGTTCGATGGCGGCACCGCCGCGCTGGATGTCTTCGCCGGCGCCGGCGAAGGTGTTGCAAGCGCTGATCGCCGGAGCGGCAGCAGCCAGCAGCACAGCGATGAGAACGCCCTTCTTGAGATTCTTGGTCATGGGACTGCTCCTTGGGTTCGGGGTTGGAGCAGCCGGGGCGCAGTTCGGGCCTCCGATCCCGCACCTTCGGCTGCGCCGTATACATGCAACCGCGCGGCGTCGGCGGCAGGGCGCCTTCCGGACCGGTTGCGCGCGCATAGGGAGTAGTCCGGCCGGCGCACCTCTCTTCCGATGGGGGATTGAATGGCCTAGCCTCTCGAGCGGGGAACCCTATGTACGACGTCATCCTGATTGGCGCGGGCCACAACGGCCTGGTGTGCGCGACATACCTCGCACGCGCCGGGCTGAAGGTGGTCGTGCTGGAGCGCCGCGGGGTCGTCGGCGGCGCGGCAGTGACCGAGCAGTTCCATCCCGGCTTCCGCAACTCGGTGGCCGCGTACACCGTGTCGTTACTGCACCCTAAGGTCATCCGCGACCTGGACCTCGCCCGTCACGGCCTGCGCGTCGTACAGCGCAAGATCTCGAACTTTCTGCCCACGGAGGACGGCCGCTACCTCAAGGTTGGCGGCGGCAAGACCAAGGACGAGGTCGCCAAGTTCTCCGCCCGCGACGCGGCCCGGCTCGACGCCTACGGCGAGGAGCTCGAAGCGATCGCCGACGTGCTGCGCGAGGTCGTGCTGCAGACACCGCCCAACGTCGTCGAGGGCAGCCCGGTGCGCGCGCTGGGCGAGCTGTTCAAGGCGGGCAAGCTCGGCAACCGGCTGCGCGGCCTCGGCATCGAGCGCCAGCAGCGGCTGCTCGACCTGTTCACGCGCTCGGCCGGCGACTACCTCGACGGCTGGTTTGAGAGCGACCCGATCAAGGCGGTGTACGGCTTCGACGGCGTCGTCGGTACCTATGCCAGCCCGTACACACCGGGTTCCGCCTACGTGCTGCTGCACCACTGCTTTGGCGAGGTGAACGGCATCAAAGGCGCTTGGGGCCACGCCATCGGCGGCATGGGCTCGATCACCGAGGCAATGGCGGCGGCGGCGCGCGACGAAGGCGCTGAGATCCGTGTCGGCGCGGGGGTGCGCGAGGTGCTGGTCGAGCGCGGCCGTGCCACCGGCGTCGTCACCGAAACAGGCGATGCGATCAAGGCGCGTATCGTGGTGTCTAACCTGAACCCGAAGCTCCTGTTCCTCAACCTGATCGACCAGGGCGCAATCCCAGCGCCGTTCCGCGAGCGCATGCAGAGCTGGCGCTGCGCCTCCGGCACGTTCCGCATGAACGTGGCGCTATCGGAGCTGCCCAGCTTCACCGTGCTGCCGGGTAAGGAAGCGGCCGAGCACCACACGTCGGGCATCATCCTGGCGCCGACCCTGCGCTATATGGAGCAGGCGTTCTTCGACGCGCGCACCACCGGATGGTCCAAGAAGCCGGTCGTCGAGGTGCTGATTCCATCAACCCTCGACAACTCCCTGGCCCCGGAAGGACGCCACGTCGCGAGTCTGTTCTGCCAGCACGTGGCGCCGGAATTGCCGCCCAACACCCCTGGCGGCGCCTCGTGGGACGACCACCGCGACACAGTCGCTGACCTCATGATCGATACGGTCAATTCGTTCGCGCCCAACTTCAAAGCGTCGGTGATCGCGCGCCAGGTGTTCAGCCCACTTGACCTCGAACGCACCTTCGGCCTGCTGGGCGGCGACATCTTCCACGGCACGCTGGAGCTTGGTCAGTTGTTCTCGGCGCGCCCAGCGCTCGGCTATGCCGACTACCGCACGCCGATTGCGGGGCTATACCAGTGCGGCGCCGGCACGCATCCCGGCGGCGGCGTCACCGGCGCGCCGGGACACAACGCGGCGCGCGAGATCCTGAGAGACGTCAGGCGACGCTAGGCAAGCAGCAAGGAAGCGCATGAGCGAGGCAGCAGGGGAAAAGCCGGCCGGCCAAAGCAGGCTGTGGGACTTCATCAACTCCGGATTTGGCCTGTGGCTCTTGTCCACCATCGCGGTCAGCGGCGGCGCCTTTGCGTTTCAGCAATGGCGCGACTGGGTAGACCAGACGAACGCCGAGGAAACCAACCTCATGCGCCTAGAATACGAGGTCGCCTCGCGGGTCTCCCAGTACCTCGGCTGGTTCGAGGCGCATCTGCTCGTCGAGACAACCGAGGGAACCAAGGCCGTGCACGCCTTCGCGCCCGACACGACGCGGGAGCAGATTCTCGCGTCTCTCGAAGTCTTCGCCGACCTGCCGCGTCAGCAAGCCCCGCGTATCCTCGAAGTCTTCCCGGAGTTCCGCGACCGCAGCCTGATCTCCATCCTCGCCGAGCTCGTGATGTTCGAGGGCAAGGAGCCATACGGGAAGACGATGCGCTATCTGCTCGAGGACGAGCACACGCGCGTGCCGGCCCCGCTCGACTACGCCCGATTCCGCAAGCACCTCTCGGAAGCGATGCTGCTGCAGGGCCTCGAAGGCTTCGGCCTGCCGTTTACCAACTGCTTCGAGTGCTAGAAGCACGCGCGCAGCGCATTCACGCCCTCACCTCCCCTGTGCAGGGGACGCGCGAAGCGGCTAGTTGACGAGCAGCCCGGGCGGCAGCCCGGCCGACCACC
>CAMDCA010000072.1 GCA_945889645.1 Rhizobium sp. Q54 | reverse complement strand
GCGCGAGCGGGCCCGCATCAAACGGAAGACCATCGAACATCGGCGCTTGCAGCACCGCAAAATCGCCGCCTAAATATCAACCCAAGATGAGGCCACCTCTCCGCTAAATCCGGACCCCACCTGTCTCAAAAGTTCTGACGACGTACAGGTGTAGACTCTGCGCCATGATCGCTCCGGGGTCGATCACGCGCCTGGTGGGGGACATCGGCGGCACCAATGCCCGCTTCGCACTGGCGACAGGTGGAGCAGTGGGCGAGGTGACCATCCTTCCTACCAAGGACCATGCGACATTCGAAGCGGCGGTCCGCGCGTATCTCGCGGGCCAGCCGTTCGCGGCACAGGTGCGCGAAGCAGCCTTCGCCATCGCGGCGCCGATCACCGGCGACTACGTCGCTTTCACCAACCGCGATTGGAAGTTCTCGATCGCCGAGTTGCGCGGGAGGCTCGGCCTCGACCGCCTCGACGTGCTCAACGACTTCACCGCCAATGCCGTTGCGCTGCCCTATCTGCGCGGCGAGGACTTGGACGGCGTCGGCGGTGGTTTCGCGGTGGCACAGCGTCCGATCGGCGTCCTTGGTCCGGGCACCGGCCTCGGCGTCAGTGGCCTGATTCCCCTCGGCGACAAATGGATCCCGCTCACCGGCGAAGGCGGTCACGGCACTCTGCCCGCCACGACCGCGCGCGAGGCGCGCGTCATCGAGCGCCTGGCGGAGCGATACGGCCATGTCTCGGCCGAACGTGCGCTGTGCGGCGATGGATTGTTCGCGCTCTACGGTGCGGTTGCGGCGATCGATGGTGGCACCCCGGTGGCACAGTCGGCGGCCGATGTGACGGCCCGCGCCCTCGATGGCAGCGACCGCGTCGCCATCGCGGCTCTCGACATGTTCTGTGCGTTCCTCGGCACCGTAGCTTCCGACTTGGCGCTGACGCTCGGCGCCCAGGGCGGCATCTACATCGCCGGCGGCATCGTCCCGCGCTTCGGCGCGGCGTTCGCCAAGTCGTCGTTTCGCGCCCGCTTCGAAACCAAGGGCCGCTTCAGCGCCTATCTCGCCGCCATCCCGACGGTGGTGGTGCGGCACAAGGCGCTGGCATTTGTGGGTCTTGCCAATCTCCGGTGACCTCGCCCCTGCGCCCCCGCCATGCGTGCGCGAGGGGCGGCAGTGTCGTGCGCGGCGCCGTCATGGTATTGATTCTAGCACTTGGGGCCGTTCTCGGTGGGATGAAATCCCTCAACGATTGAAGCGAATCCGCTGCCCCGCTCGTTCGTTCGTCGCCGTCCGGCGATATCACAGCCTCGCGCCCACGCACCGTACTCGTCCGGCGACGAAGGGATAGATCATGCCCACAGCCAGCAAGAATCCACTGTTAGCCCTCGAGGCGTGCGGCCAAGCCGTGTGGTTCGACTACATCCGCCGCAAAATGATCGGGCCCGAACTCGACGCCCTTATTCAGGATGACGGCCTGCGCGGCATCACCTCGAACCCGGCGATCTTCGAGAACGCCATCGGGCATTCCGACGACTACGATGCGCAGATCGAAGCGCTGCTGCGGCGCAACGACCTTGGACCCATGGCGCTCTATGAAGAGCTCGCCATCGAGGACATCCAGGCCGCCGCCGACAAGCTGCTGCCGGTCTACGAGCGCACCAAGAAGATCGACGGCTACGTCAGCCTCGAAGTGTCGCCCTATCTGGCGCGCGACACCGCCGCCACGGTGGCCGAGGCGCGCCGCCTGTGGGCCCGCGTGGCGCGGCCCAACCTGATGATCAAAGTGCCGGGCACCAAGGAAGGCGTCCCGGCCATCGAGACGCTGATCGCCGAGGGCATCAACATCAACGTCACGCTCTTGTTCTCTCTCGACGCGTACATCGACGTCGCCAACGCCTTTATCAGCGGCCTCGAACGCTGCGCCAAGGCGCGCAAGGACATCAGCCACGTCGCCTCGGTGGCGAGCTTCTTCATCAGCCGCATCGACGCCGCAGTCGATACGCAGATCGACGCCAAGATCAAAGGCGGCGCCAACAAGTCCATCGAAGGCCTGAAGGGCAAGGTGGCGATCGCCAACGCCAAGCTGGCTTACGCCAAGTACCAGGAACTGTGTGCCAGCCCGCGCTGGAAGGCGCTGGCCAAAGCTGGCGCGCAGCCCCAGCGCCTGCTGTGGGCATCGACCGGGACCAAGAACCCGGCCTACCCGGACACTTATTACGTCACGACCCTGATCGGCAACGAGACGGTCAACACCATGCCACCGCCGGTGCTGGCGGCGTTCCGCGACCACGGCGTCGCCAAGATCGCCATCACCGATGACGTCGATGGCGCGCGCAAGGTGCTGAAGGACCTCGATGCGGCCGGCATTTCGCTCAAGAGCATTACCGACAAGCTGGTCATCGACGCCGTGCAGCTGTTCGCCGACGCGTTCGACAAGCTGCTTGAAGTCGTCGAGACCAAGCGCGTGGCCCTCGAAGGTGAGCGCCAGACCAAGCTGACCGCGACTCTGCCGGATGAATTGCAAAAGGCGGTCGATGCCGAGATCGAAGCCTGGCGCGCCGGCGGCCGCATCCGCCGCTTGTGGGCCAAGGACACCGGACTGTGGAGCGGTGGCGACGAGAACAAGTGGATCGGTTGGCTCGACATCGCCAGCCGCGAGGTCGAGCGCGCGGCCGAGTACAAGGCCCTGACCGAGACGGCGAAGGAGTACGAGCACGTGCTGCTGCTCGGCATGGGCGGTTCCAGCCTTGGACCCGAAGTGCTGAGCGAAACGTTCGGCCGCATCGCCGGACACCCGCAGCTGCATGTCCTCGACTCGACCGACCCGGCGCAGATCCGCGCCACCGAGGCGGCCATCGATCTGAAGAAGACGCTGTTCATCGTTTCGTCGAAGTCCGGCGGCACGCTGGAGCCCAACATCTTTAAGCAGTACTTCTTCGAGCGCGCACGCCAGGTGCTCGGCGCGCAGGAAGCACCGAAGCGATTCATCGCCGTCACCGATCCCGGCTCGAACATGCAAAAGGTCGCCGAGCGCGACAAATTCAGCCAGATCTTCCTGGGCGACTCGACCATCGGCGGGCGCTACTCGGTGCTCTCACCGTTCGGCCTGGTGCCGGGCGCCGCGATGGGCATCGACATCGCCCGCTTTCTCAACGCCACGCTTCTCATGGTACGCAGCTGCGGCCCCGACGTGCCGGCGCGCGTCAATCCGGGTGTGCAGCTCGGCGCCATCTTTGGCGTCGCCGGCAAGATGGGGCGCGACAAGATTACCGTGCTCACCGGCCCCGGCCTGGAGGATTTCGGCGCGTGGACGGAGCAGCTCATCGCCGAATCCACCGGCAAGGTCGGCAAAGGCCTGATCCCGGTCGATCTCGAATCGGTCGCTGATCCCGCCGCCTACGGCAAGGACCGCGTGTTCGTGCACTTTGCCCTGACGGCGCGGCCCGATTCCCAGGCAACGCGCATCGCCGCGCTGGAGAAAGCCGGCCATCCGGTCGTGCGCATCACCATGGCGCATGCCTATCAGCTCGGGCAGGAGTTCTTCCGCTGGGAATTGGCGACCGCGGTTGCGGGCTCGATCCTCGGCATCCACCCGTTCGACCAGCCCGACGTCGAGGCGAGCAAGATCGCCACCAAGAAGCTGATGGACGCGTACGAGAAGTCCGGCAGCCTGCCGGCCGAATCGCCGATCCTCAACGACAGCGGGGTGAAGCTGTACACCGACAGCGCCAATGCCGCCGCCCTGGCCAAGACGGCCAAGGACAAGACTCTCGATGGATACCTGCGAGCCCACTTCGCGCGTCTCGGTGCCGGCGACTATGCGGGCTTCCTCGCCTACATCCCGCGCGACGCCAAGACCATCGCAGCGCTGCAAGACGCACGGCATGTCGTGCGCGACGCACGCAAGGTGGCGACGGTGGTCGGCTTCGGCCCGCGCTTCCTGCACTCGACGGGACAGGACTACAAGGGCGGGCCCAACTCGGGCGTGTTCCTGCAGATCACCTGCGATGACGCCGCCGACCTGCCGGTGCCGGACCAGAAGTACACCTTCGGCGCGGTGAAGGCGGCGCAAGCGCGCGGCGACTTCGACGTGCTATCCGAACGCGGACGGCGCGCACTCCGCGTGCACCTGGGCCCCAACCTTGGACCCGAACTCGACAAGTTGATCAAAGCCATTCGCCGCGCCTTAGCCTAGTAGCGCCCGTCACACGACGAGGGGGAACACCATGCAAATCGGAATGATTGGGCTGGGCCGCATGGGCGGCAACATCGTGCGCCGCCTCGCCAGCAAGGGTCACACGTGCGTCGTCTACGACCGCAGCCAGGAAGCGATGGACACTCTGGTCAAGGAGGGGAGCACGGCAAGCAAAGGCCCTGAGGATATGGTCAAGAAGCTGCCCAAGCCGCGTGTGGTGTGGGTGATGCTGCCGGCCGGCAAGATCACCGACGACACCGTGACCCAGGTCGCGGCCGTGATGGAGAAGGGCGACATCATCATCGATGGCGGTAACTCGTTCTGGCAGGACGATATCCGCCGCGCCAAGACACTCGCGACCAAGGGCATCCACTACGTCGACATCGGCACGTCCGGCGGTGTGTGGGGCCGCGAGCGCGGCTATTGCATGATGGTTGGCGGCTCGCTCGAAGCTGTCAAACACCTCGACCCGATCCTCGACACCCTGGCGCCGGGCATCGGCACCATCGACCGCACCCACGGCCGCTCGAAGAGTTCCGACAGCCGGCCCGAGCGCGGCTACATGCACTGCGGTCAGTCTGGTGCCGGCCACTTCGTCAAGATGATCCACAACGGCATCGAGTACGGAATGATGCAGGCCTATGCCGAAGGCTTCGACATCATGAAGAACGCCAACTCGAAGAACCTGCCTGAGGATCACCGCTTCGAACTCAACCTCGGCGACATCGCCGAAGTGTGGCGCCGCGGCTCGGTCGTGGCCTCCTGGTTGCTCGACCTGACGTCGATCGCCCTGGCAGAAGACTCCAAGCTCGACGGTTTCACCGGCGCGGTGGAGGACTCGGGCGAAGGGCGCTGGACCGTGCAGGCGGCGATCGACGAAGCGGTGCCGGCGGACGTGCTCACCGCCGCGCTGTTCGTGCGCTTCCGTTCGCGCCAGAACCACACCTTCGCCGAGAAGCTCTTGTCGGCGATGCGCAAACAGTTCGGCGGCCACGTCGAGAAGAAGTAGAGCCATGAACAAAGCATCGATGGAGGCAGGCGCCTTCGACGGCGAGGGGGAAGCCGCGCGGCCGCCACAGGCGCCCCCGTGCACCGTCGTCATTTTCGGCGCCGGCGGCGACCTCACCAAACGGCTGCTGCTGCCGGCGATCTACAACCTTGAGCGCATGCGGCTGCTGCCGACGCGCTTCCGCCTCATTGGGGTCGACCACAACGCGCGCAGCGTCGAAGACTACCGTCTGTCGCTACGCGAATCGGTCCAGCACTTCGCCAAGACGCGCGGCGCCGAGGCGGGTGCGTTCGATGCTACCGCGTGGGCCAAGATCGAGAATTCGGTCGACTACTTCCAGGGCGACTTCAACGACCCGGCGGCGTACAGCCGCCTGCGTGACCACCTGGCTGCGGTGGAGAAGGACAGCGGCGTCGAGGGTAACGTCGTCTTCTACCTGGCGGTGGCGTCGCGCTTCTTCGCGCCCATCACCTTGGCGCTGGCCGCTGCCGGCATCATGCGCGAGGAGCGCGACGGCAGCCGCTGGCGGCGCGTCATCATCGAGAAGCCGTTCGGCACCGACTATGCGTCGGCGCGCGACCTGAACGAGCAGATTCTCGGCGTGCTGAACGAGCGGCAGGTCTATCGCATCGACCACTACCTCGGCAAAGAGACGGTGCAAAACCTGATGGTGCTGCGCTTTGCCAACGGCATCTTCGAGCCGCTGTGGAATCGCAACCACATCGACCATATCCAGATCACGGTGGCCGAGACGGTCGGCGTCGAGAAGCGCGGCGGTTACTACGACCGCGCCGGCGCCCTCAAAGACATGGTGCCGAACCATCTGTTTCAGTTGCTGTCGCTCACGGCGATGGAGCCGCCCAACAACTTCTCGGCTGACGCAGTGCGCACCGAAAAGGTGAAGGCTCTCGATGCCTTGCGCTTCGCCGATGCCAAGCGCCCCAGCGAGTGCGCGGTGCGCGGCCAGTACATCGGCGGCACAGTGCAGGGACAGAATTACAATTCCTATCGCGAGGAAATCGACGTCGAGAAAGGCTCGATGACCGAGACCTACGTCGCGATGAAGCTGACCATCGACAACTGGCGCTGGCACGGCATGCCGTTCTACCTGCGCACCGGCAAGGCGATGACCAAGCGCCTCTCGGAAATCTCGATCCAGTTCAAGCACCCGCCGCAGGTCATGTTCCGCGACACCGAAGTCGACCGCATGATCGCCAACCGCCTCGTTATCCACGTCCAGCCGGATGAAGGCGTGTCACTGCGTTTCGGCGCCAAGGTGCCGGGGCCGACGGTGAAGCTCGGCCGCGTGTGGATGAACTTCCACTACTTCGACTACTTCGACGCGGCCCCAAGCACCGGCTACGAGACCCTGATCTACGATTGCATGATGGGCGACGCGACCCTGTTCCAGCGCGCCGACTCGGTCGAGTCGGGCTGGCGCACGGTCGAGCCGCTGCTCGAGTCCTGGAAGCTTGATCCGTACCGCAACTTCCAGAATTATCCCGCCGGCAGCGCGGGCCCGCAGATCGCTGACGAGTTGCTGGCGAAAGACGGGCGCGCCTGGAACCGCATGACCTGGAAGCCGACGGAAGAGCGCAAACCTTGACCAAAACCACTCGAGAAGTCTTTGCCGACGCCGAAGAGCTCGCGATCCACGGCGCCGCCCTGCTCAACGCTGCCGTCGAGACCGCGCGCCGGCCGCCGCGTATCTGCCTAGCCGGCGGCTCTACGCCGAAGCGCCTCTATGAGCTCTTGGCCGGCCCGCCGTTCGTGTTCGAGTTCCCATGGGACGTGGCGCACTGGTTCTTCGGCGATGAACGCTTTGTGCCGCATGACCACAAGGACTCCAACGCGCGCATGGTGTCCGAGGCCTTGTTCAACAAGGTCCCGGTGTCGTCCGACAACAAGCACTTCGTGCCGACTCGCGCCTCGTCGCCCGAGGTCGCCGCCGCGTCCTACGAGCGCGAGCTGCAGAAGATCTACGGCGCCGAAGCGCTCGATCCCAAGGAGCCGATGTTCGACATCGTGCTGGTTGGCTTCGGTGACGACGGCCACACTGCGTCGCTGTTTCCCGGCACGCCGGCCGTGAACGAGACCACGCGCTGGATGGCCACGACGGTCGGCGTCAAACCGGAGCCACGCCTGTCGCTGACCTTCCCGGTCCTGAACTCCGCCCGCCACGTCATCATCTTGGGTGCCGGAGCAAGCAAAGCCGACGTGGTAAAGCGCGTGGCGCGCGGTGAAGACCTGCCCCTCACCAAGATCCGCCCGACCGGCGAACTCCACTGGATGCTCGACAAGGCCGCCGCGGGCGAGAAGTAGCTCTGTTTCGTCGTGGCCGGGCTTGACCGGTCAAGCCCGCGTATGACGTCATTTGGTAGCCAATTCCCGATACATCGCCGCGTACTTCTTTGCCGAGCGTTCCCAGCCGAAGTCGGCTCGCATGCCGCGGTGGCGCGTGCGGGTCCATGCGTCGGGCTGCGCGAACAGCGTGGATGCGCGGGCGATGGCGTCGGCAATCTCGATCCCGGAATCGGGCGCGAATTGGAAGCCGGTGGCGACGTCGTCGTTGAGCGCCGCCTCGTTGGCGTCGATAACCGAATCGGCAAGGCCGCCGACCCGCGCCACCACGGGCACGGTGCCATAGCGTAGCCCCACCATCTGGGTCAGGCCGCAGGGCTCGAACCGAGACGGCACCACGATCGCGTCGGCGCCGGCCTGTACCACGTGTGACAGCCGCTCATCGAACGCCGCCTTGAACGCGATTTGGGCGGGGTTGGCGCGCGCGGCGGCGGCAAACTCGCCCTCCAGACGTGTGTCGCCAAGGCCGAGCACCGCAATCTGTCCGCCCCGCGCCACCAGCGCCGGCAGCACAGACATCAGGATGTCGAGCCCTTTCTGATGCGTCAGGCGGCTGACGACGCAGAACAACAATGCGCGGTCGTCCACCTTCAGGCCGAAGCGCTCCTGCAGCGCCCGCTTGTTCGCCACCTTGCCGGCAGGACTGGCGGCGCTGAACGGCGCGGCGATGTGCGGATCGTGCTCCGGATCCCACTCGCGGCGGTCGATGCCGTTGAGGATTCCAGTGAGGTCCTTGGCGCGATGGCGCAGCAGGCCTTCCAGTCCGAAGCCGTGCGCCGAACTTTGAATCTCCCGGGCGTAGCTGGGGCTGACGGTGGTGATGCGGTCGGCGTAATGCAGCCCCGCCTTGAGGAAGCCGACCTTGCCGTAGAACTCGACGCCGGCGGGCGCGAAGGACGACTCGGGTAGCCGCAGCGACGCCAACATCGGGCCTGGAAACAGTCCCTGGAACGCCATGTTGTGAATCGTCGTCACGGTCGCCGGCCGCGGCCGTCCGGACAGCGCGAGGTACGCAGGTGCCAAGGCAGCCTGCCAATCGTGTGCATGCACAACTTCGGGCCGCCACGGGCCGGCCTGTCCAAGACCGATCAAGTGCGCGGCCCACCCCAAGGCGCCGAAGCGCAGGTGATTGTCGGGCCATTCCTGTCCGGTCGTTGGCCCGTATGCCGAGCCCTCGCGCGCGTACAAGTGCGGCGCATCCAGCGCCAGCACATGAGCCCCCGCCGCGGTGCGGCCGCTGACCAGGCGCGCGGTGCCGCCGAACAAAGCCTTGATGGTGGCGTCGGGCTTCTTGTCCTGGAGACGTTCCAGCACGCGCGGATAGGCCGGAAGCAGCGTGCGCACTTCGATGCCGAGGGGCGCCAGCGCCAATGGCAGGGCGCCCGTCACATCGGCAAGACCGCCGGTTTTGACGAGTGGGTGCATTTCGGACGCGACAAACAGAACGCGCATCGCGGCTACGCCTTCAGGCGGTCGATCATCGGCTGGGTGATGAGGACGATGCCCTTGTCGCTGCGCCGGAAGCGCTTGGCGTCGTAGACCGGGTCGAATCCGGCCACCATGCCGTCCGGGATCTGCACGCCCGAATCGATGACGACGCGGTTGAGCTTGGCGCCGCGGCCGATGTTGGCGTACGGCAGCACGACCGCGCTCTCTAGCTGGGTGTACGAATTGACGCGCACGCCGGTGAACAACAGCGACTGGTGGACGTAGGCACCCGAGATAATGCAGCCGCCGGAAACCGACGAACTCACCGCCATGCCGCGGCGTCCGTCCACGTTGTGGACGAACTTGGCCGGCGGCGTGATCTCGGCGTAGGTCTGTCCGCCGTCAGCGCCAATGAGACAGATTGAGGGTTCCCGCTAGCGGAGGGTTTTGGTCTCATCGCAGTGACGTAGGAACGAAGATGAGACCAAAACCCTTGCCCC
>CAMDCA010000071.1 GCA_945889645.1 Rhizobium sp. Q54 | reverse complement strand
GTTCGCGGTGTGCCGGGGTTCCTGTTCCCGGAGGGAACCGACGCGCACGTCGAAAGCGTATTCCGCCAGGTCGCCCGCCTGACCGGTGGGGCGTGGTGCCGTTTCGATGCGTCGAGCGCGGATCAACTGCGCGATCTTCTCGGCGCCGTGGCCGCCTACGCGGCCGGCGGCCGCAAGGCGCTCGCCGACTATGGCGCCCACCGGCGTGGTGCGGCGCTGCTGCTCGCCCGTCAGATGGAGTAGGGGGATGCTGTGGCTCCTGCTCGGCGGGCTGGCACTGGCCTTTTTGCTGCTGTCCGCCAACCGCATTGCCAGCGTGGACCCGCGCTTCCTCGCCCAAGGGGTCCGCTGGGGTGGGGTGGCGGCGCTCGCCGCGGCCTCGCTCGTTCTCCTGCGCTCGGGCCGGTGGGCCCTGTTCCTGATGCCGTCGCTGCAGCGCATGATGCGCCGGGCATTCGCCCGTGCTGCATCTCCGTCTCACAGGTCCACCAGCGGCCCTTCGCAAGACACGGTGGTTGAGACCGCCACGGTGCGAATGCGTCTGAACCACGCCAGTGGAACGCTCGACGGCGACGTTCTTTCCGGCCCACACCGTGGCCGCCGCCTCGGCGAACTGGAGGTCGCTGTGGTGATTGCCTTGCGCGATGTCTGCCGCCGCGATGATCCAGACGCGGCGCCCTTGCTCGACGCCTACCTCGATCGCCGCGACCCCGATTGGCGCGATGCTCCTCCCCACGACGGGCGCGGAACCGGCGAGGCCGGCGAACGGTCAGGACGGATGTCGCGACGCGAGGCGCTGGAAGTGCTGGGTTTGGCCGAGGGCGCCAATGACGACGCAATCCACGCTGCCCACCACCGCCTGATGAAGCGTCTGCACCCCGACCAGGGCGGCACGACGTTTCTCGCCAGCCAGGTCAACCAGGCGAAAGACGTACTTCTTGGCGGATAGCGCACCAAGGTCGGCTGAGTTCGGCCCTACCCGTCCTAGCCTTGCTGTCCACCGAGGGCCATGGCATGACTTCTCTCGTCGTGGCCGTCCCCCCCAAGCCCGTGCGCAAGGCTGTCTTTCCCGTTGGCGGGTTAGGCACGCGCTTCCTTCCTGCCACCAAGTCGCAGCCCAAAGAGATGCTGCCGGTGGTGGACAAGCCGCTCATCCACTATGCGGTGGACGAGGCCCGCGCTGCCGGGATCGAGCAGTTCATCTTCATCACTGGGCGTGGCAAGGCGGCGATCGCCGACCACTTCGATATTTCTTACGAGCTGCAACACCAACTCTCGACCCGCGGCAAGGACGTCGCCGCGCTGGCCGGCCATTTGCCTGACCCGGGCCAGTTCTGCTTCACGCGCCAGCAGGAGCCGCTCGGGCTCGGCCATGCAGTTTGGTGCGCACGCCACCTCGTCGGTGATGAGCCCTTTGCGGTGCTGCTGGCCGACGACCTGATGATGGGTGATCCGCCGTGCCTGCGGCAGATGGTCGATGCCTATCGGACCGTCGGCGGCAACCTGGTGTGCGTCGAGGACGTGCCGCGCGCGTACACGTCGCGCTACGGCATCCTCGACATCGACAAGGAAACCGGCAACCTCGTCAGCGCCAAAGGCATTGTCGAGAAGCCGCAGCCCGAAAAAGCGCCGTCCACGTTGGGTGTGATCGGCCGCTACATCCTGCATCCCGATATCTTCCGCGTCTTGGAGAAGGTCGAGCGCGGTGCGGGTGGCGAGATCCAGTTGACCGACGGCCTGTCGGCCATGATCGGCAAAGTCCCGTTCCACGGGCTGCGTTGTGACTCACGCCGCTTCGACTGTGGCGACAAGGCGGGATTTGTCGTCGCCAATGCCGCGTTCGCGCTGCAGCGCGACGACCTGCGCGACGAAGTGCGCAGGCAACTGCAAGACCTATTGGACGACGCCTCGGAACAATTTTCCGGCGCGTAGACAGATCGAAGGAAGATACGCATGCGCATCGCAATGATCGGCACCGGCTATGTCGGCCTCGTTTCCGGAGCCTGCTTTTCGGAGTTCGGCTACACCGTTACCTGCGTCGACAACGATGCCGCCAAGGTCGCGTCGCTCAACGAAGGCAAGATGCCGATCTTCGAGCCGGGCCTGGAAGACCTCGTTGCCAACAACGTGCGTGCCGGCCGCCTGTCGTTCACCACCGATCTTGCCGGTCCGGTAAGCGAGGCCGACGCCGTCTTCATCGCCGTCGGCACGCCGACCGCGCGCCACGGCGAAGGCTATGCCGACCTCACGTATGTGTTCGCTGCGGCGGAGGAGATCGCCAAGTCGCTCAAGGACTATACGGTGGTCGTCACCAAATCGACCGTGCCCGTCGGGACCGGCCGCAAGGTGCAGCGCGTCATCGCCGCCAGCGCGCAGAAAGGAATCGAGTTCGACGTCGCGTCGAACCCGGAGTTCCTGCGCGAGGGTGCCGCCATCAACGACTTCATGCGACCGGACCGCGTTGTTGTGGGCGCCGAAAGTGAGCGCGCCCGCAATTTCCTGCGCGAGCTGTACCGTCCGCTCTACCTCAACGAGACGCCGGTGCTGGTCACCTCGCTGGAAACGGCAGAGCTGACCAAGTACGCCGCCAACGCCTTCCTGGCGACCAAGATCACCTTCATCAACGAGATCGCCGACCTGTGCGAAATGACCGGCGCCGACGTGCAGGAAGTTGCGCGCGGCATCGGTCTCGACGGACGCATCGGCAAGAAGTTCCTGCACGCTGGCCCCGGCTATGGCGGCAGCTGCTTCCCCAAGGACACGCTGGCGCTCGTACACCAGGCCAAGCAGGCAGGTGCACCGCTGCGCATCGTCGAGGCGGTGGTCGAGGTCAACGAGAACCGCAAGCACCGCATGGCGGGACGCATCATCAATGCCTGCCAGGGCAACGTGTCGGGCCGCAACATTGCTGTCCTGGGCCTGACGTTCAAACCCAACACCGACGACATGCGCGACGCGCCGAGCCTCGCAATCATTCCGAATCTGCAGGGCGCCGGCGCCAAGGTCCGTGCCTACGATCCGGAAGGCATGCCGGAGGCCCGCAAACTTCTGAACGACGTGATGTTCTGCGACAGCGCCTACGACACGATGGTGGACGCTGACTGCCTGGTGATCCTCACCGAGTGGAACGAGTTCCGCAGCCTCGATCTCGATCGTGTGCGCGGCCTGATGCGTAACGCGGTCATGGTCGATCTGCGCAACATCTATCGCCCCGAGGAAGTGGCGGCGGCGGGCTTCAACTACACATCGATCGGCCGCCAGGGCGCACAGCCACCCAAGGGCGCGCGCGCCGTCACGGCCGGAGGCCGCTAGCCTCGCGCTATTCCGCGTTCGCCAGCGGCAGGGCGACGAGGCCGATCTCGACCATCTGCGTCGCCCGGGCCAGGATCACCGCCTGGGCGCTATCGACGTCGCGGCAGTGGGCGGCGCCGATTTCCTCGATCGCGGCGCGCAGTTCCGTGGCCGCGCGTGCCGACATATTAGCCAGCATCCGCTCGCGCAATCCGGCACTGGCGCCGCTGAGGGCCATCGCCAAGGGATCGTGCTCGACGGCCCGCAGGAGTTCCTGCAGTCCCCGCTCATCAAGGGCGCCAAGATCGTCGAAGGTTCGGAACGCCGGTCGCATCTGACCGGCATCCTAGCAGCCCATGCGCGCGTCCAGTCCACCGGGGGAATCCCACTGCGGACCTCGGCGGGGATGCGCTGAGGTCCCGACCGTTACCGCTCTCGGACAGCGTAGGTCAGGTGGGTCACCCGCTGCGTCGGCTCCGCGCGGACCGGCTCCAGGGCCACGCGGCCCGCGTCCACGCCCTCGAACAGGCGGATTCCAGAGCCGAACAGCACGGGTGAGAGCGCGATCGTGAACTCGTCGATCAGGCCGGCGTTCACGTACTCCAGGATCGTTGCGCCGCCGCCCGCGATGCGGACGTCCCGGTCGCCGGCGGCCTCGCGGGCCCGGTCGAGCGCGGGCTCGATGCCGTCGTTGACGAAGTGGAAGGTAGTCCCGCCCGGCCGCTCCCAGGGGTCACGTTTCTGGTGCGTCACGACGAACACCGGTGTGTGGAACGGCGCCTCCTCCGGCCACGCATGCTCACCGGCGTCGAACATGCGCTTGCCCATCACGCTCGCGCCGGTGCGCTCGAACGTCTCCCGCGCGATGTCGTTGTCACGCCCTTCCTCACCGCCCTCGCCGAGCTTCAGGTTCTCCCGGAAGAAGCGCTGCCGGAATGCCCACTGCTGCAGTTCCATCCACTGCTGCCCCATCAACTCCCCGAGAGACCCGGGCGCGATGAAACCGTCCAGCGACATCGACACGCTGAAGAACACCTTCCCGGCCATCAGTCCTCAACTCTCTTGCGAACGATCTCAGTGACGTAGGCAGCCAGGTTGCTCAGGGTCTGCTGGCCGCCCTCGATCGCGTGGTACTTCTCGACCGCCACGTCGCGCAGCTTCTTGGTCGGGAACACCGTGCGCATCTCGATCCGGGTCGCCGCGCCGCTGGGCGCGAACGTGAGGACCGACTCGAGGGCGTTCGGGTCGCCGTGGGATTCACCGTGCAGCAGCACGATCCGCTCCGGCGGGGCGATCTCGGTCCAGGAGATCCACTCCTGGTAGTCCGTCCCGTCCGGCCCGTGCATCTCGAAGTCCCACTCGCCGCCGACGCGGAACTCGAACGCCCGCGTGGTGGTGGTGAACCCATCCGGTCCCCACCATCGCGACAGGTGCCGGACTTCGGTGAACGCCTCGAACACCAACTCCAGTGGGGCGTCGATGACCCGGGAGATCACGATCTCGCGGTCGGCCGTCGCGGACTGCGCCGGCGCTCCTCGTCCCGTCGGGCTCATCAGCTACTCCTTCCGTCTTGCCTGCTTGAGGTCCTGCACGTACTCGTCCAGCCGGTCGAAGCTCTCGTTCCAGAACCGCTCGAACCCGCCGGTCCACTCGTGAACCGGTCGCAGCCCGCGGGCGTCAATGCCGTACAGCCGTTGCTTGCCTGTCCTGCGGTCCTGCACCAGTCCGACCTCCCGGAGCACCCGCAGGTGTTTGGACGTCCCCGGCTGGGTCATCCCCAACTCCTGCGCCAACTCGGTCACCGGCCGCTCACCCGCCCGCAGCAGCACTAGAATCTCCCGGCGCTGCGGCTCGGCGATTGCGTTGAAGACATCCGACGTCGTCGCTGCTCGTGCCATGGCGCAAACATATTCCGATATCGGCATACGTTAAGCCGGACGAATCAGGCGGGTCTTGTCAGATGACGATCGTGACCCTTGTCATCGTTACTCAGGGGATGGCGACCGAGTGCGCGTGGTTGAGGCGGGGTCCAGATCAAACTGACCCCCGGCCGCAACTTCCTGTGACCTGACCGAATCTGGCTGCGATTCTCGCGTCAAGGCCTCACGGAGATTCTTCGCGCACAGACTCTACGTCTGCCGCCGCCGCACCTCCGTTGCATGCGCGCTTGTCGCCTTCCGCAGCAGGAGAACTCCCACAAACCGGTGCGCGCGACGCTGCTGTGCGTCCTGCCGTGTGGCGAATCCCGTTGCCGCGAATCGGCCGTAGATACGGTCGCTTCGGTGCGCCCGGCGACGCGCCCGATGTCCGTTAAATCGTACGTGGCTACGGACCGGGCGTACCGGATGGATACGGAGCGCGGGCGCAGGGACGCTGGGCCGGCGAAGGCGTTGTCGGATTTGCCCGTAGATTCGGCGTTTACGGCGGCCGCGGACGCGGCGTGCGCCGCCGATTCAGCGACCGCTCTTACGGCACCAAGTACGGTGGCGCCCCGCAAAGCAACGGAGCGGCTAGCGCGCCGCGGGTGCTTCCTTCGCCCGCAGCATGCGGGCGATGTCGGTCAGAGTAGTGCCAAAGTCGAGCGGCTGAGTCGCGGTGGTGGCCATGGCCCTGTCGGCAACGGCTGCCGCCGGCATAAGGGCGGCGAGGTCCTTCGCCTGGCCGGCCGGCGAGATGACGACGCATCCCATGCCGCGCGATTCCAGCAGGCGGCAGGCGTTCTGCGCCTCGGTCAGCGAGAGCTGGCCGATGCGCACGCGGTGGTTCTGGCCCGAGGCATCGGGGATGACCATCGTGGCCGGGGTGCGCAGGGTCTTGCCGACGATCTCGGTCACCTGAGCGAGGCGCTTGGCCGCCTGGTCGTATTCGCGATAGGCGCCGGCCTGGATCGCCCAGCCGGTGGCCTCGTTCGGATTGGCCGCGGGTGGCCTGGCCACCGTCGGAGTGGCTGGCCTGGCGGGGGTGGGGGCAGCGGCGCCCGGCGGCTTGGTCATCGCCATCGGGGCGGCGGGCGCCTGCTTGGGCTGCTTGGTGTAGTCGAGGGTGGCGATGCGGTTGAACGCCGAGTCGAACAGGCCGGCCATCTGGCGGTCGCGTGCAGCGGCGGTCTTGCCACCCAGCACAACGCCGACCAGGCGCATGTTGCCGCGCAACACCGAGGCCGCGAGGTTGTAGCCCGACGCGTCGATGTAGCCGGTCTTCATGCCGTCCACGCCGGCATACTGACCCAGCAGCCCGTTGTGGTTGGTGTGGGTCGTGCCTTTGTAGGTGAAGCTCGGCGTCGAGAAATACGGGTACATCTTCGGATAGTCGCGGATCAGCGAGCGGCCCAGCGTCGCGATGTCCCGCGCCGTCGTGAGCTGCTGGCTGTGATACAGGCCCGACGAGTTCCGGTAGTTGGTGTGCGCCATGCCGAGCCTCTTGGCCTTGGCGGTCATCTGCTTGGCGAACTCTTCTTCGGTGCCGCCGATGGCTTCGGACAGCACCATGGCGACGTCGTTGGCCGATTTGGTCACCAAGCCGCGGATTGCTTCCTCGACCGTGATGGTCTGCCCCGCCTGCAGGTAGAGCTTGGAGGCGGGCTGCTGCGACGCTCGGCGCGAGATCGGCAGCGGCTGGTTGAGCTTGAGCTTGCCTTGCTCGAGGGCCTCGAACGTCAGGTACAGCGTCATCAGCTTCGCCAGCGAGGCGGGCGAGGTCTGGATGTCCGGGTTCGACGAGTAGACTACGTCGCCGGTGGTGGCGTTGATGACGATCGCCGCCTCCGCGGCTGCCCGAGCCTGAACGGGCGCCAAGGCGAGGGCAAGAGCGAGGACCAGAGTCAGGAGTGCTGCGAGACGCAGCGGTACACTACTCAGCAACAGCACTCGTATCCCCCTGCGACTCGGCGCAGCCTGAATCTTAGCCGCCCCGTCGGCCCGAGAAAAGCGCAACTGACGGGGATGCGCGCTTTTTCAGTGTGCTGTCACAATGGCTAACGGCCGGTAAAACACCGCGCGCTTTACGGACGGCCCGCAACTTGTCCCTGGGGTGGGCTTGAGGGTACTCTTGAAAGGCGCCCGAAACTGGCTCGGGCCCTGGGCTTCACAGCTGGTTAAGGCGCACTATGTTAGTGACGTTGGGTGCCCTGACCTTCCGGACGGGGCACCTGGATCGGCTCTCCGGACATCTTAGATAGAGGCATGGCGCGCAGAACGGACCGGCCCGACGGCAATCCTCCCAATGTGGGAATCGCCACTCGGACTCGGCCCAAGACTAAAAAGCCGGACATGTACAAGGTCCTGCTGCTGAACGACGACTACACACCCATGGAGTTTGTCGTGCAGATCATCCAGGACGTGTTTCATCGGGACAGGGAGGCGGCGACTCGCATCATGCTGCACGTTCACCAGAAGGGTGTGGGTGTGTGCGGCGTGTACACATATGAGGTCGCCGAAACCAAAGTGGCGCGCGTCGTTGAGATGGCGCGCCAGCATCAGCATCCCCTTCAGTGCACCATGGAGAGAGAGTAGTGCCCGGGTTCTCCAGTCATCTCGAACGCAGCCTGCATCGTGCGCTCACGCTCGCCAATGAGCGCCACCATGAGTACGCGACGCTTGAGCATCTTCTGCTCGCGTTGACGGAAGACCAGGACGCCCTGGCCGTCATGAATGCGTGCAATGTCGAAGTGGACGCGCTGCGGCGCGAGCTCACCACCTACCTCGACGAGCAGGTGCCGAATCTGGTCGTCGATGCGGTGGAGGAGGCCCGGCCCACGGCGGGCTTCCAGCGCGTCATCCAGCGCGCCCTCATCCACGTCCAATCTTCGGGCCGCGAGGAAGTGACCGGCGCCAACGTGTTGGTTGCCATCTTCTCCGAGCGCGAGAGCCATGCCGTCTATTTCCTGCAGCAGCAGGACATGACCCGTCTCGATGCAGTCAGCTACATCTCGCACGGCATCGCCAAGGCGCCCGGTGCGGCCGAGGAACGCCGCGTGCGTGGCGCGACCGACGAAGAGCAGGAAGAGGGCGCCGCCCAGGGCCGCAAAGGCCCCGAGGCCCTGACGGCCTATTGCGTTGACCTCAACCGCAAGGCCGCCGCCGGCAAGATCGATCCGCTCATCGGCCGCGAGATGGAGGTGGACCGCACGGTCCAGATCCTGTGCCGCCGCTCCAAGAACAATCCGCTGTTTGTCGGTGACGCCGGCGTCGGCAAGACTGCCATCGCCGAAGGTCTCGCGCTGCGCATCGTCGAGGGCAATGTGCCCGAGGTGCTGAAGGACGCGCGCATCTACAGCCTCGACATGGGCTCGCTGCTGGCCGGCACGCGGTACCGCGGTGACTTCGAAGAACGCGTGAAGGCGGTTCTCACCGAGCTCGAGAATGACGACGACGCGATCCTGTTTATCGACGAGATCCACACCATCATTGGCGCCGGCGCCACGTCCGGCGGTGCGATGGATGCGTCGAACCTGCTGAAGCCGGCGCTCGCCCAAGGCGCGCTGCGCTGCATCGGCTCGACCACCTACAAGGAATACCGGACGATCTTCGAGAAGGACCGCGCCCTGGCGCGCCGCTTCCAGAAGATCGACGTCGCCGAACCCTCGATCGAGGACGCGGTGAAGATCCTGCGCGGGCTGAAGCCGTACTACGAGGACTACCACAAGGTGCGCTATACGGCGGATGCCATCCGCACCGCGGTGGAGCTCTCGTCGCGCTACATCAACGACCGCAAATTGCCGGACAAGGCGATCGACGTCATCGACGAGGTCGGTGCGGCCGAGATGCTCAAGCCCGAGGGCAAGCGCCGCAAGGTGATCGGGGTGCGCGAAGTCGAGGCGGTGGTCGCCAAGATGGCGCGCATTCCGCCGAAGGCCGTCAGCCGCGACGATAAGGCCGTCCTCAGGAACCTCGAGCGCGACCTCAAGGCGGTTGTGTTCGGGCAGGAGAAGGCCATCGAGGCGCTCGCCTCGTCGATCAAGCTCGCCCGCGCCGGACTGCGCGAACCGGAGAAGCCGATCGGCAACTACCTGTTCTCGGGCCCGACCGGCGTCGGCAAGACCGAAGTCGCGCGGCAGCTCGCCGGCACGCTCGGCGTCGAGCTGATCCGCTTCGACATGTCGGAGTACATGGAGCGCCACTCGGTCTCGCGCCTGATTGGCGCGCCGCCGGGCTACGTCGGTTTCGACCAGGGCGGCCTGTTGACCGACCAGGTTGACCAGCATCCGCATGCCGTGCTCCTGCTCGACGAGATCGAGAAGGCGCACCAGGACGTGTTCAACCTGCTGCTGCAGGTGATGGACCACGGCAAGCTGACCGACAACAACGGCAAGTCGGTCGATTTCCGCAACATCATCCTAGTCATGACGACCAACGCGGGAGCGTCCGAGTTGCACAAGCAGGGCATCGGGTTCGGCCGCGGCATGCGCTCCGACGAGGACCAGGAGGCGATCAACCGCCTGTTCACGCCGGAGTTCCGCAACCGCCTCGACTCGATCATCGCGTTCGCCTCGCTCGAGCAGGACGTCGTCGCGCGCGTGGTTGACAAGTTCATCCTGCAGCTTGAGGCACAGCTGCACGACCGCAACGTGTCGATCCAGATGTCCGACGATGCGCGGGCGTGGATCGCCGAGAAGGGCTTCGATAAGCTGTTCGGCGCCCGTCCGATGGCGCGCTTCATTCAAGAGCACGTGAAGAAGCAGCTCGCCGAGGAAC
>CAMDCA010000070.1 GCA_945889645.1 Rhizobium sp. Q54 | reverse complement strand
TCCACGACCGCGATCACTCGTCCGCGCAAATCACCAGAGTAAGGTTTCGGCATTCATGCTGGCCTCCATCTCCCAGCCAGCATCTTGAATCACACCTGCGCCCTCACGTGAATCCCCCGCGATTCAACCCGATCTCAAAGTGCTCTAGTCCGTAGGTATCCCTCCGAATGCCGCTACGCCCCCCGGCCTGATAGGCCAACATCGACGCATCGGATTCAGAGTCGGAGAGCACCTATGTGGAAACGCGTTCGACTTGAGCTTGCCCGCACGCCGCAGTTTCCGGCCGGCAGCAAGGAGTACGGTTACGAGGTCACCGCCCCGCTCGACGAACAGGGCCACCTGGTGCCGGAGGAATGGCGCAAGGCCAAAGGCGCCGCGGTGGTACGGCGCTTCTGGCACGGCGAAGAGCAGCAGACCGGCAACCTGATCCACACCCGCCACCGGACTTGGGCATTCTCGTACGCACCCGGCGAGGACGACGATGAGCCTGTATTCAAACTCGACCATCATCGACTGGTGCAAGGCGAGTACGTCTCGGTCACCGAACGCGGCGTGACCCGCCCGTTCCACGTCGCCTCGGTCGTTCCAGTGCAGTGATGCTGCCATCGAACCGGACGGGCGTCGAATCATGACGTCTTTCGTGCGCGGTGCGGCGTTGGCGGTCGGCGTTCTCGCCGGCGCCGTCGGTTGCGCCGGCGCAGCGGGATTTCCCGTGGACGAAGAGCGCGGCGGCATGCCGACCTTTGCACCGGTCCTGGCACGCGTCCTGCCCTCGGTCGTGAACATCAACACGTTGTCGCCGGTTCAGGTGCGAAGCCCCGCCGGGCTCGAGCAACGTCTGGTGCCGAGTTCGGCGTCCGGAATCGTGGTCGATGCCGAGCGCGGGTACATCCTCACCAACCACCACGTCGTCGCTGGCGCCAGTTGGATGGGAGTCGCGCTGGCGGACGGGCGAATGTTCGAGGCCAAGGTTGTCGGCAGCGACGCCGCCACCGACATAGGCGTCCTGAAGATCGTCGCCGATAACCTCAAGCAGATTCCCCGCGGACGCTCCGCAGACGTGCGTGTCGGCGACATCGTTGTCGCTGTGGGCAACCCCTTCGGTCTCGGTCAGACGGCAACGATGGGAATGGTCAGCGCCCTCGCCCGCCGGGTCGAGGTCGAGGGCGTCGAGGACTACATCCAGACCGACGCCGCCCTCAATCCCGGAAACTCTGGCGGCGCATTGATCGACGTGACCGGCGCCCTCATCGGTATCAGCGCCGCCATCATCGGTCCGCGCGCCAACGTCGGCATCGGCTTCGCGGTCCCGATCGATCTGGCGCGCTTGGTCATGGATCAGTTGATCAAGTATGGCAGCATGCAACGCCCGGCCATTGGAATGGACGTTGTCGATGTCACACCCGATGTCGCCGCAGCCGTTGGAACGACGGGTGCCGCCGTCCACGGCGTGCGACCGGCAAGCGCGGCGGCCGGCGCCGATCTGCGCGTCGGCGACGTCATTCACAGTTTCAATGGCGTCGCAGTGCGTGACGCCAGCGATCTCGTCAATCGCTTCGGCACGACCAGGGTCGGAGACCGAGTGCGCCTCGGCATCGCGCGCGGCACCACGCGACTCGAGGTGCACCTGGACCTCAATGAACCCCGCGCCGTCGCGCTGGCGCCGGTCCAGCCATAGTTATTGCTGCCCGGGGGCCGCGGGGCACCCGGTGCTAGAGTAGCCGAAGGGACTCCACCGTGCTCCGCCTACGCCGCATTGGCATCGACACCTACCGCGAGAACGTCGCCTACCTAGCGCGTAGCTGCCCGCTCTATCGCGCCGAGTCGCTCCAGGCCCTTTCCAAGGTCGAGGTATCCAAGAACGGCCGCGCCGTCTTGGCGACGCTCAACATCGTCGATGATGGGCGTATTCTGGGGATCGACGAGCTGGGGCTGTCTGAGCAAGCCTTTCACCAGCTCGGGCTGCCGGAAGCCGCCGATGTCGCCGTAGCGCAGGCGGCGCCGCCCGCCAGCCGCGACTTCATCCGCGACAAGGTTCTCGGTCGCGCGCTCTCGGAGGCCGAGCTCGGCGCCGTCGTGCGCGACATCGCCGCCAACCGATACTCCAAGATGGAGATCGCGGCGTTCCTGATCGCCTCGGCAGGGTTCCTCACCATCGAAGAAGTCCTCGGCCTGACACGCGCAATGGCGGCAGTCGGCAACCGGCTAACGTGGGACGTAAGCCCCGTCGTCGATAAGCATTGCATCGGCGGCATTCCAGGAAACCGAACCTCGATGATCGTCGTGCCGATCGTCGCGGCCCATGGCCTGTACATCCCCAAGACGTCGTCGCGCGCCATCACTTCGCCGTCCGGCACCGCCGACACCATGGAGGTTCTGGCGCGCGTCGATATCAGCGGCGACGAGATGCGCGACATCGTGCGGCGCGTGCACGGCTGTATCGCCTGGGGCGGACACGTGAACCTCTCGCCCGCCGACGACATTCTCATTTCGGTCGAGCGACCCCTTGGCATCGACACGCGCGAGCAGCTAGTGGCGTCGATCATCTCTAAGAAGCTGGCCGCCGGCTCGGCGCACCTGATCATCGACATCCCGGTTGGGCCCACGGCCAAAGTGCGCTCACACACCGACGCGATCCGCATGCGCAAGCTTTTCGAGTACGTCGGCGACCAGGTCGGCATCCGTTTGGAGGTCGCCGTCACCGACGGCAGCCAGCCGGTCGGTAACGGCATCGGCCCGGCCCTTGAGGCGCGCGACGTCATGCGCGTGCTGGAGAACGACGAGCGCGCGCCGCCCGATCTGCGCCAGCGATCCCTGCTGCTCGCCGGCAAGCTGCTTGAACTCGATCCAAACCTGCGCGGCGGCCGCGGCCACCAGCGCGCCGAGGAACTCCTGGCCGGCGGCGAGGCCCTCAAGACGATGCATCGCATCGTCGAGGCGCAGGGGGCCAGCCCTGTGAGCGCCGCGCTCGGGACGCTCACGCGCGACATCGTCGCGCTGGCGGACGGCGTGGTGAGCGACATCGACTGCTACCGCATCGCGCGCATCGCGCGCCTCGCCGGCGCTCCGAACGATCGCGGCGCCGGCATCGACCTGTTCAAGAAGGTCGGCGACCCAGTTCGCAAGGGTGAGGCGCTCTATCGCATCTACGCCGCCGGGGCGACCGACTTTGCCTTTGCGTCGCGCTTCAGCGACCAGGACAATGCGTTCCGTCTGTCGGCCCCCCATGCGTAGCCGGTTCACCGTGCACGCCTTTGCCGAATCGGCGGAGGGCGGGAGCAGCCTCAGCGAAGGCCTCGACGCGCCGCTCCACCCCATCGACGTGCACGTGTTTCCAGACAGCGAAAGCCTGGTCACGGCGCGCAACCCCGGCGAGGTCGCGGTGATCTATCGCCCGCTGCACCAGCCGAACACGAAGCTGATCGAGGTTGTGCTGGCTGCCTCGGCGCTGCGCGACCAAGGAGCGCGGGTCGTCATCCTGGTCGCCCCGTACCTGCCGTACATGCGCCAGGACGCCGCGTTCGCGCCCGGCCAGGCCGTCAGCCAACGGGTCGTCGGCGCCGTGCTGGCAGAGTGGTTCGACGGCTTCGTCACCGTGGCGCCGCACCTGCACCGCACGCGCGACCTCGGCACCGTGTTCCCGCGCCGGCCCGCCATGGCGCTGACGCCCGTGGATACCCTGGCAGCACTCATCAAGCGTACGCCAGACCCCAACATCGTCCTGCTCGGGCCCGACATCGAGTCCGAGCCCCTGGTGCAGGCGGTGGCGGCGGCGGTCGGCGCGCGCTTCGGTACCGCGTCGAAGGCGCGTCGTGGCGACACCGACGTCGATCTCCTGCTGCCGCCAACGCTGGCGCTGAAGGGCCGCCGCGTGATCCTGGTCGACGACATGATCTCGACCGGACAGACTCTGATCGGCTGCGCGCGAGAGGCCCTCCTCGCCGGTGCGGCCAGCGTCGAAGCGCTCGCCTGCCACGCACTCTTCGGCGAAGACGTTGCCCGGCAGATGGCGGCGGCAGGGATCCATCGTGTGCGTAGCTGTGATGGCGTTCCCCACCCGACCAACGCGGCGGCGCTCGGTCCGCAGCTGGCGATCGCCGTGCGCGACGTATGCTGGACTTGCGAAGAGGACGCGCGACTGGCCGGCGCGCCGGCGGAAGGCCCGCAGCCGTGACGCGTACAGCCAAGCTGGTTGCCGCGGCTTGGCTGGCCACCATTGTGGCCCTCGCCGCCGCGGCCCTGTTCGCAGCGACGGCCGCCCCGGCCGGTCCTGTTTTCTACACCCGCTGCGGCGCCTGCCACACGATCGACGACGTCGCGGCGCGGCTGTCGTCGCGCCCGGCCGGCGAGCGCGCGGACTTCCTGGCGGCTTTTCTCAACCGTCACTTTCCGCCGCCACCCGAGGACCGCGCGCTCGTCCTGGGGATGTTCACCGTCGCGACGCCATGAAGCAGGCGAACGCCGGCGGATTCCCGGCCGCAATGCTAGTCACGACCTATTGTGCGGCCCTGGTTGTGCCGCTCGCCGTGGCGTGGAGCGAGCGGCTGCCCACGCGTGGCTTCGCCACCGAGTTCTCGTCCGGTCTGGCGATGAGTTGTCTCGTCATGCTGCTGGCGCAGTTCCTGACCTCCGGGCGATTCGAGTCCACCACCGGCCGAGCCGGCATCGACCTCACCATGCGCGCCCACCAGCTTGCGGCGCGCGTCCTTGCTGCGCTGCTCGTCCTGCATCCGCTGCTCTACGCTCTGCCCGCCGCGCGCGCCGGTGCAGGCCTCGGCGCCGCCGCGGTGGCGGGCCTGTTCAGCGCGCCCCGGTTCCTGACCGGCGTACTCGCCTGGATCCTGCTGCTGGCACTCGTCTTCTCGGCGATCCTTCGCGACCGCCTGCCGGTCCGCTACGAGATCTGGCGTGCCACGCATGGCATCGGCTCCCTCGCCGTGGCGGCGCTCGGAGTGCACCACGTGCTTACGGCCGGGCGCTACGCGGCAACCTCGCCGATGCTGACGGGACTGTGGATCGGCCTGCTCGCCGCGGCACTCCTCTCGCTGGTGCACGTCTACGCGATCATCCCATTGCTTCAGTTGCGCCGGCCCTGGCGCATCAGCGGCGTGAAGCGGGCGGGCGACCGTTTGTGGGAACTGTCCGTCGACCCGGCCGCAGCGTTCGTTCCGCGCTTCACTGCCGGGCAGTTCTTCTGGCTAACCCTCGACCGCTCGCCATTTTCGATCACCGAGCACCCCTTTTCTGTGGCCTCCGCACCGGCCGAACTGCCGCGCCTCCGATTCCTGATCAAGGAGTCGGGGGACTTCACGAACCGGCTGGGCTCCCTGCCGGTCGGTGCGCGTGCCTACTTACATGGGCCGCGCGGCAACTTCACCCTGGCCGGCCGCGACGCCGCCGGCATCGGACTGGTCGCCGGCGGCGTAGGGCTCGCGCCGATTCTGTCCATCCTGCGCCAGCTCCGCGCCGACCACGACCCGCGCCCCGTTCGCCTGCTGGTCGGCAACCGTCACGCCGGGCAGATCGTTTACGCCGACGAGATCGCGGCCATGGCCAAGGTGCTCGACCTCAAGGTCCGCTATATCCTGTCCGACCCGGCGGCCGGGTGGCGCGGCGGCCGCGGCACCGTCAGTCGCGCCGAACTGGATGCGTTGTTCGATGCCCCCGACCGTGAGCACTGGGTCTACTTCGTCTGCGGCCCGCCGCCGATGATGGATACGGTCGAGCACGACCTGCGCAGCATGGGCGTTCCGCCGATGTCGATCATCAGCGAACGCTTCTGCCGTCGCTGAACCGGCTTGCGGTGTCCGTGATCCTACATACGCAGAGGCCCGCATTCCTTCCCGCGGCGCGATCCTCCTAGTCTGGCCGGACTCGGACCCCACCGGGTGCCGCGGGAGCAACGATCATGAATGCCATCCACGCCTTTGACGCCGACGTGCAAACAGCCAACTTGTGGATCAAGTCGATCAACGCCCGCTTGGCGATCGACGACCCGCACGTGGCTCGGCGCGCCCTGCGCGCTGTGCTGCACACTCTGCGCGACCGCATCGGTCCGCAGAACGCCGCCCACCTTGCCGCCCAGCTTCCGCTGATCGTGCGGGGCGTCTTCTTCGAAGGCTGGCGTCCGGAAATGCAGACCTTGGAACGACACCGCGCCGCCTTCATGGATCGCGTTGTTGCAAACTTCGGCGCCGGCCCCAAGCCGCTGCCCGACCTAGCGGTGCTTGCGGTCCTGCACACGCTGTGGAACCACATCGACCCGGGCGAGGCCGCCAAGATCAAGAGACTGCTGCCAGAGGAAATCGCCGTGCTGTGGCCGAGTGGCCCAGACGCAGTCGATTTCGCCGCGCCCCACCACGCGCAGCGCGGCTGATCGTTGCGCCCCGCGGCGCACAGCCCGATAATAGGAGCATGTCGCAGCACCGATCGTCCGCTCCCCTCGGGATCGCACCGCGTGTCCTCGCCATTCTCATCGCCCTCGTTGTTGCGCTTTCAATCACCGGCGTGACGGTGCGGCCTGTCAGCGCCACTGTCGCCACCGAACAGGCGGTTGCCCACGACGACGCCGCCGCGAGTGATTGCGACGCGGACGGGCATCACGACGGTGCGCGCCCGCACGATGGTTCGTGCTGCAAGATGTCGTGCCATGCAGTGCTGGCTGCTCAGGGTACGTTGGATCGACCCGTCGCCACGGCACCCGAGGCGGGGATCGCGACCATGACTCTGGAGCCCGGACGCAGTTCCTCCATCGACCGGCCGCCCAGACTCCCCGCCTAGTGCTCGGCGCCGGCGGCGTTGCCCGGCGCGTTGAATCGCAAGAACTGCGTTGCAGTCCAGAGACTGCATTGCGGCCATCGAAGGAGAGAGAAATCGATGTCAGAGTTGTTTGGCAAAGGGACGCGCGTCCTGGTCGCTGGAGCGTTCCTGGCGCTGCTCGTGGTCGCCTTCCCGCCGTGGCTCGGCGAGGTGAACAGTGGCTTGTATGACGACCACAATGCCGAGATGTACGACCAGAAGCTGAGTTACGACTTCCTCGGCTTCGCGTTCGTCACCAGCCCGCCGCCGCCCCGCGCCAACCAGTGCGAGATGGCGGGAACGACGTGCTGGACCTTCCTCGGCTGGTCGTGGCTAGCGGCCGAACTCGCCGTCCTTGGACTCATCGTCGCGGCGGGCTGGCACTTCGACCGCCCGCGCGGCAAAGCCGGAGCGTAACGAACATGCGGAACGTAGGAGCCATCGCCGGCGTCGCCCTCGCGGCCATCGTGGTCGTCGGAGCGGTCGTCTTCATGGAACGCACCCGCGACGTCAGCGGCGGCGCCGATGGCGAGGGAGAAACCCTGGCCAAGATCACCGCCGCCGCGCCAGCACCGCCGGTGGCCGCCGCGCCGCCCGCGCCGCGCTACCAGATCGGCGGCGCCGCGGCGCAACAAGCCATCGCACCGGATCTGGCGCCGCCCGCCGCTGCGGCTCGCCCCGCACCCGCACCCACGGCCCCGGCGGTTGCCACAGCGGCGCCGTTCCAGCCGCTGGTCGAGGGCGAGACGCCGTGGGGCCGGCCGGGCCAGGCCAATGCACCCCTGCGCGTCGTCGAGCTCGAGATTCGCGAGTTGCACGACGGCCGCATCCTGTTCGACGTCGCCGGCATCCCGGCGACGGCGAACGAGACGCTGCGCATCGTCGTGCGCAACTCGGGCGAGTTTCCGCACTCGATCGTGGTCGCCGCGCCGGATGAGACCGCCCGCTACATCGACGAGACCAAGCGCAACCCGGCCTACTGGCAGGACCAGCCCAACTGGCTGTTCCTGCCTCCCGGCGGAACGGGCGAGATCGTCTGGCAGTTCACCCGCAGCGGGCAGTTCGAGTTCTCGGCCCTAGCCGAGGGCGACCGTAAGGCCGGCCTGTTCGGCCGCATCGCGGTGCGCTGACGCGGCAATGGCAGACAGGAGCCCACGAGGCGAACGACGGAGGCACGGATGGACGACGGCCTCGTGGCGGCGATCGGTCGACCGGCCAGCGAACCGATAGAGGCAGGGCGCGATCCTCGCGGAACGCTGACCGCGGCGGGCAACGGCAGAGGGCTCGCGAAGCCTTACTGGCGCTGAGACTGGCCCTGCGGGAGCAGGTCGAAGCTCTTGGTTGCGTGACCGGACGGAGCACAACGTGATTGGGGAGTGCGGCCGCGCTCACAAGGAGAATTACACGGTGGGAACGCGATTCCGCCTGAGAGTGACGGTGAAGAGTCTGCTCGGAGGGCCGGAGTTTCTGTATTCGTCTTACAAGTGGCCAATCCAAGAATTGTAGCGCCAATGTCGGATCGCCGAGCAGATTCAGAGCCGAGTGACGATCAGGTCCGCGCACTTCTGGATCACCACAAGTGCCCCGTTCCATTTCATGAGGTCCGCACGCGATTCCTCGGCAACATCGCCACACCGGACCCTGGGGTATCTCCCGTCAGGATGGTGGAGCGCTTGTGGGGTGGCAAACTGCCGGAGTTCGAATCGCTCGACCAAGCGAGCGAGCTCATGACTGTGTTGGTCATGAACCTGTGGAACCGCCTCACGCGACACCAGGAACGCAGTTCGCCATTCCGCCTCACTCTCTTGGAAACTGACGCCACGCGCGCAGGACTTGCAGCAACCGCCCTCGTGCGCCGTCAGGAGATTGATGGGTTCATCGAAGGCCTGTTCGGTCCGAACGAATCTCTCAACCTTCCGGAGCGCGTCCACCGAGGTTTCAACGAACTCGGAGCGATTCGTGCGCACTTCGCGGCGGTGGTGGAATTGGCCACCGACACGACAAAGCCAGGAACGCAGAGCGGCATGAAAACCACTGCGCGGCTCATCCGCGAGATGACCAAGTTCGCCGAGCACGAAATCCATGCCGTCGTACTGTCCTGCGCCCGCGCAAGACGACAGTTGGTAGAGTCTATGCCAACGAAGAAGCCGACGAAGCATCGGAACTCACGCTAGCTGCGCGCCTATCTAGCTGCCCTGCGTGGATCAATCCCGCTCAGAACGTCTATCGCGAAGCCGCGAAAACCTGTTTCGGAAAAGAAGTGCGTGGAACCGAAGAAACCACCCACTTTTACGATATAGGTACCGCGGGAAATCTCAACGGCGATCCTTTCGCCGAGATTTCCTGCGCTTACAGCCTTTGATAGGAACTCCGTTCGAACGCTCTGCAAGAGCAAGAACTGATCGATACCGTTGGACGCAGCGAACGATTTGACGAATGTGAACTGGTCGCGATCACCGGGACGAACAACACGGACCGCCTGGTTTAGTTTTCTTGCCACGTCGCGCTTGTTCGCCAGCAACAAGCCCCTTGCCACGTCGCAGACAATCACGCCCTGCCCGAAGTACCGTTCCAAAAATTGTCGCTCGAACGCATCCCGAATTGCAGCGGCCTTGCCAAAGTCCTTTGTGGCCAGAAGGTGGATTTGATACGCGATCGCTAACTGGGGAGAGAGCGCTCGCAACGACTTTCGATGCAGTTCCACGACAGGAAAGAAGCCACAAGCGACTGCCCAGTCGGTGGCAAGCGCATCTGAGTCATCATCCTCAGCCTCTTCTTCGCGAAATTCGCCGGTTCCCTGTGTGCCATTTGACCTCGCCTCATCGTACTTCCGCCTCCGCGAGGGATCGGAGAGGACCTCGTACGCTTCGTTCAACTCCTTGAGGCGTCGCTCGGCGAGTGCGTCGTCGGAGTGAGTATCCGGATGATACTTCTTGGCTAGCGCTCGATAGGCCGCGGTTATGACTTCTTGTTCGGCAGAGGGAAGGACGCGCAGAACCGCGCAGTAGTCCTCGCTGCCATCCTTCATCGCAACGCGTCTCCCTGCCGCAATCCGCCTCTGACTGTACGTCGTCAGAACTTTTGAGACAGGTGGGGTCCGGATTTAGCGGAGAGGTGGCCTCATCTTGGGTTGATATTTAGGCGGCGATTTTGCGGTGCTGCAAGCGCCGATGTTCGATGGTCTTCCGTTTGATGCGGGCCCGCTCGCG
>CAMDCA010000069.1 GCA_945889645.1 Rhizobium sp. Q54 | reverse complement strand
CCCGCGTCAGGCTGAACGGCATTCGGCTTCGTGATAGTGCTTGTCATGGCGTGGTCTCCTGTCCGGCGCGTCAAACGCCGCACTTGCTGGGGTTGAAGCACCCGGAGACTACGCCACCACCAATTCCAACCAACTTCGCGACGCCACCTACTAAGTAGTCCGTCGATGAAAGACGATTCTCTGCTCGAAGCTGCGTTCATTGCCGGCTTCCGCGCCGCCACCGACAAGCATGCGTTCCTGCGCTTGGCCGGCATTCCGACGGCGCTGCCGCGCGCGGACGCGCCAGACTTGAACTTGATCGAGGTGAAGATCGAGGAAGTGGCTCGCGTCGGAGCCGCAGCGCCGGGGTTCGGCACCCGCGCGCTGTCGTATCACCCGCTACCGGGCGCCCTCATCAGCCAGACGACGCGGCTGGCCTTTGCGTACGTTGCCGCCGACGGTGTCGAGGAGTGAACGTTGCAGCAACTGCGGTCGCCGCAGTCCGCGCCTGTTGTCCACAGGTACGGCAATGAACATGCCCATGAGCATGGCCACGACCACGACCAACAGCATCATTCCCACGCCCACGCCGCGACCCCCCTGCGGCGTGTACCGTGACGAATCCGCGCGCTACGAGCGCGAACGGTTGGTGCCGATGACCGGCGCGCGCATCGGCGCCGCCGCGTGGCCGCGGAACAAATAGAGCAGCACCGCGGCGCAGCCGAGCAGAAGCGGCCACGCAGGCAATGCGAGCACGGTCGTCACACCTGGATCCCACACCCATGGCAGGGCGTCGCGTATCCAGGCTTCGAGGTTTTCGAGGCTGGAATAGCTCAAGTCGCGCCAGAACTGGCCGAGCGCGAGGCTGGTGAACGCACCGTTGCGGAGTGAAACCGCAATCTCAGCCGATCCTGCCAGCAACGCTGCAGCCAGGAATAGCCAACCTAGAATCCGACCGACAACCATCGGTCATCCCCTTTCAATCCCCCCGGAAAGCAAGGCCCGCTGTGGATAACACTACGGTTTTCCACAGGTTTGGCAACGTGCGCCGCTACCAAAGGGTGCAAGAGTCGCGGCCGAGGCAACTTCGGCCCCCCATCGCGAGGCGTTGCAATCGCGCCTCTGGCCTCTATATTCCGGCCGCGCCGCGGGGACTTTGGCCCCACGAGCCGGGGGGCGAACCACCCCCTGCCGGCGGACGGAGGGGTGGCCGAGCGGCTGAAGGCGCACGCTTGGAAAGCGTGTAACCGGGAAACTGGTTCGCGGGTTCGAATCCCGCCCCCTCCGCCACGAATTTATCTAGTTTTATCAGTATCTTAGGGGCCGTCTATTGACGGCCCCTAAGACGGCCGGAATGGCCGCATTCGCGGCACTATGTCACTGCAAATATTGCCCATCGTAGCGTGGTATCTCGCCAAGCAAGCGCAGCAACAGTGGTCGTGGTGGTGATCCGCGAGCTTACGGATCGTCGGCCGGCGACTACGGAGCGGCCTTCGTCATCTTCAGGATCGTGATCTGACCCTCAACGCGAGCGGCCTCGAAGATCACCTGGTCGCCAACCTTTACGGCCTGCAGCATCGCCGGATCGGCGGCGCGGAAAACCATGTTCATGCCGCCCATGTCGAGGTTGGCGATGGGCTCATGACGCAGCGTGATCTGACCTGTCGCCTCGTTGATCCGCGTGACCTCTCCCTTGGTCGGGATCGGCGCCGCGGCCTGCTGTGCCGGCATAGCCTGCCCGGGCATCAGCGCGGTCGGCATCTGCATAGGCTGTCCGGGCATTTGCATTGGCGCGGCCGGCGTCTGCATCGGCATCGGCATCTGTTGCGCGCTTGCGGCGAACGAAATCAGAGTCGTGGCCGCAAGCGCTAGAATGGACTTGCTGTTCATTGTTTCCTCCGTTGGACTAACGCACCCGTACGGTGCCGTGCATCCCCGCCTCGCGATGGCCAGGGATCAAACATGAAAAATCGAAGGTTCCTGCCTCGGTAAACCGCCAGAGGATCTCGCCTCGCGCGGTGGGTGCCAGGCGAATGGCGTTCGGATCGTCGTGCTGCATATCCGGGTTCTTCTGCATCTCAATCGCGTGCTGCTGATTGCCCCGCACGGTGTCGATGACCAGCTCGTGGTCGAGGGCACCCTTGTTTTCGATGATGAATCGAACCTGCTCCCCACGCCGAATCGTCAAATCGCTCGGGGCGAACAGCATGTGTCCATCCGTGGTTTCCCTCATGGTGAGGCGCACAACGTGTGCCGCCTTCGACGGGTCGCCCGGAACGCCGAAGCCGGCCTCTTCTCCATGCGGGTACGCGGGACGCGAGGGCCCCGTCAGTGCGACCGCTGCGCCGGCGATGACGATGGCTGCTACCGAAAATGCTGTGCGCATAGGGCCGGTACTCACTTCACTACGATCCGGCCGTGCATGCCGGATTCGCGATGTCCAGGAATCAAGCACGAGAAGTCGAACTCCCCGGCCTTTGTGAACTTCCAAAGAATCTGTCCGTTGGCGTGCGCTTGCAGCCGCGTGCCATTGGGATCGTCGTGCATCATGTCGGGATTACGCTTCATCTCCTCGGCGTGGCGGAGATTCTCGTTCAACGTGGCGACGATCATTTCGTGGGAAACGGCGCCCTCGTTCCTGATGACGAAGCGAATCTGCTCCCCGCGCCGGACCTCGATGACATCGGGATCAAAGGCCATTCGCCCGTCGGTATGTTCTCGCATGGCAACCTGAACTTCCCGCGACTTGGAGCGCGGGTCACCGGATTCACCGAAGGCCGTGACCGCCGGATGGGGATGACCGTCGTCATCATCGTGGCCAACTGCGCTTAGCGTACGCGGGCCCAGTAGGATGAACGCGGCCACCGCCGCGCCGATGGCCGCAAGCCCGGCAACTAACACAATGGGACGCATCGAGTACCTCTTCCTTGTCGTATCAATGATTGCCGGCAGACGCGGTGCGCACGACACGCACCGTGGGGTCGTTCTCGTCTGGCACAGGACCTTCAGCGCGCGGCGGCGTTTGCACGTCGCCCGTCCATTCGTAGGCAACCGTGCCTTGTGGGTGCTTGAACCAGCCTGGATCGCGGTAGTCGTTCGCAGCGAGGCCATCGCGCACCTTCACCACGGTGAACATGCCGCCCATCTCCAGCGGACCGTATTGGCCGAAGCCCGTCATCATCGGCAGGGTGTTGTCGGGCAGAGGCATTTCCATCTCGCCCATGTCGGCCATGCCAGCCGTGCCCATCGCCATGTAGTCGGGAACGAGGCGTTGAATCTTAGGAGCGACGTCGCGCTTGTCGACGCCGATGAAGTTCGTCAGGCCATGACCCATCGCATTCATGGTGTGGTGCGACTTGTGGCAGTGCAGCGCCCAGTCGCCCTCATAGATCGCGTCGAACTCGAAGGCACGCATTCCACCGACCGGCAGATCGACAGTTACCTCCGGCCAGCGCGCCTCGGGACGCACCCAGCCTCCATCTGTGCATGTGACCGAGAAGTCGTAGCCGTGCATGTGGACCGGGTGATTGGTCATCGTCAGGTTGCCGACGCGGATCCGTGTACGGTCGCCCTTGCGCACGGCGAGGTGGTCGATGCCCGGGAAAACGCGGCTATTAAAGGTCCACAGGTTGAACTCGGTCATCTCGGCCGTGCGTGGCACGAAGTTCCCCGGCTCGATGTCGTACGCGGCGAGCAAAAACACGAAGTCGCGGTCAACGCGCATGAAATTGCGGTCGCGCGGGTGCACGATGAAGACGCCCATCATGCCCATAGCCATCTGCACCATTTCGTCGGCGTGCGGGTGGTACATGAAGGTCCCGCTCTTCTTGAGCTGGAACTCGTAGACGAACGTCTTGCCCGGCTTGATCTGGGCCTGGGTCAGCCCCCCGACGCCGTCCATTCCGTTCGGCAACAACTGCCCGTGCCAGTGGATGGTGGTGTGCTCCGGCAGCTTGTTGGTGACGAAGATACGTACCTTGTCGCCTTCGACCGCTTCGATTGTCGGCCCGGGACTTTGGCCGTTGTAACCCCACAGGTGCGCGTTCATGCCCGGAGCCATCTGACGGACGACCGGCTCGGCGATGAGATGGAATTCCTTCCACTCTCCGTTCATGCGCCAAGGCAGCGTCCACCCGTTCAGCGTAACGACCGGCTGGTAGTCAGGGCCGGTGGTCGGATACAGCGGCGGCTGCATGGTCGGGTGCTGCATGATGGGCGCCTCAGGAATCGACGCCGCCTGCACCCGTCCACTTACAGCGCCCGCGCTGATGAGCGTCGCCGCGGCGCCGGATGCGCCAATAAAATCTCGTCGGGAAACCGTCATTCGATCTCTCCTCAATGGCCTGCATCGGCGCCGGCCAAGGCCGGCATCGCCGCGCCGCCGGTCTCTGTCGGGGGCCCACCGCCGCCGATCAGCGACGCGCGAAAATTGGTCTCGGCGATGTAGAAGTCGCGGAACGCCTCGATCGTCGCGACATTCGCGGCGATGCTCTCCCGCGCCGTCGTAAGCAGCTGAAAGACATCGACGAGCATGCCGTTGTATCGATACAGCACCTCCTCATCGATCACGCGGCGGAGCGGCACGATCTGGTCCCGGTACTCGCGCGCGATTTCATATGTGGCGTTGTAGGCGTGGAACGCGGCACGAGCCTCGGAGCGGACGTTGACCGCCATCTCCGCAAGCCGATTGACAGACTCCATATAGGTCTCGCGTGCGCGCCGCGTGTTGACCTCGCCGAGGTCGAAGATCGGGATCTGCACCGCAATCTCGAAACCGCGCGTGCGGGTCGCCTCACCTTCGTGGCGCTCGGTTTCTCGAATACCGGACAGCTCGAGGATCGAGACGAACCGCGTCGCCTCGGTCAGCCCGAGAGCCCGGGCGGTCATGTCGAGGTCGTTGCGGGCGGCGACAAGATCCACCCGGCGGCGAATTGCTTCGGCCTCGAGGTCGTCGACGTTCTGCAGCGTGCTAGGCAGCGCCGGCAAGGTCGCCGGCAAGGTGTAGGTCAGTTCGGCGCCCCAAAGGCCAAGCGCCCGCGTCAACACCTCTCGCGTGAGTTGTGCGTCCAGGCGGGCGCGTCGCAGTTGGTTGGCGACCTCGACATAAAGCGCCGCCGAGCGCGCCTGATCTAGACGATTGGCACCACCCGTTTCACCGAGGCGCCGAGTAAGGTCCGCCGCCGCTTCTGCCGAGGCGAGCGCTTGCTCCAGGTACGATGCGGCGTGCTGTGCCGCGGCGGCACGGAAGTACGCGCGTCGCGTGTCTGCTGCGAGCCGGAAGGTGGCTTCGGCGGCACGGTACTGTGCAGCAACGAATTGCCGCTCGGCGAACTCACGCCGGACCGGCAACGTGAGCAGGCTCATCAGTTCGGCGGTTACGTGCACCTCGGTAACGAGGAGGCCATCCCCGCTCATCCGGGTGTATCCGAATGACGGATTCGCGGGCAGGCCAGCCTCGACGTAGGCGGCTTCAGTGACTCCAAGTTCGTTGTAGCGCGCCTGCAGGCCACGGTTGTTGATGACCGCAATTTGAACCGCCACATCTGCGGTCAGGGGCCGCGACAAATACTCGGCGACGCGCGCCCGGACAGCGGCCGCCTCGGCGTCAGTCGTCACTTTGCGCGCCTCGACTCCGATCTCAGTCGTGACCCGGTCCGTTACGGCGGCCATGCCACCGTCGGCAGAGAAGGACGCGCAGCCGCCGATCGCGAGCAACGCTACCGCCGAGAGCCGCGCAAGGGCTCGCACATGCGTCATGGCGCCACCCTCGACTGGGGGGCTACGCCCTGATTGCGGTCCGGCCAGTTCAGTGGCTGCGTCAGCCCGAACTCGGCGGTGCGCACTGGGATATGACGCACCGCCGGCACGGGGGCCGTGGCGTCGGCTGCACTCACGCGGGCATCGACGAGGTGCGGGGAGACGCAGCCCGACAAGAAAAGGATCGCGGCAACCGCGAGTCCCCTCCCATGGGGCGGCGGCGAGGGACGAATTCGAAGCACGGTTTCGACTCCTTAGAGCGCGAAGTAGTTGCCGGTATCGCGTCGGCATTTCTGGGAAAAATATGCCAGGCGTCCGTCCGAGAACCGCGCCTTGCCGCCGGGGGAACAGTCGGCCAGCGGCCAGTGGGCCTTGTACTTAGCTGGCACGCGACCACGGCACGCTTGGTACGCAAGCGTGTCGCTCGGCTGCACGAAGTACTCAGGAATGTTGATCACGTCGGCATGGAGCGGCGCAGCCACGGAGCAGGTGTAGTCGTAGTTTCGCTCGGCCCGCACGACCTGGACCCACGCAATGACCAGCAGGGCAGCCGCCACCCAAGTTACCGGGTTGCGAACGAACGCAAGGTTGAAGCCAAGACGACCAAGCATCGATCCCACCCAGCAGCAGCAGCAACGGAAGCTGTGCGTTGGCGTCGATGCGACGCCAAGCGCAAGAGTCGGGCGGTGGTCGAATGCACTGATTTGCGGCGTGACGCCGCAAACAGACCTGACCTAACCCGAACCTACTTGAGGGTTCTGGGGGGCCTGTCGATGTAAACGGCGAGGGTGGGGGCCGGTCCCACCGTCACGACAGTCATGCTGAGCACCACCTGTAAGGGCGAGACCGTTTCGACCCGAGCGAGGAGCACAGCGTGACAAGACACGTCGCAGCACGACCCGCCGTGCGGGCCTGCGTCGCCATGATGGCCCGCGGCTCCGTCACAATCGGCCCGGTCGCCCGACAAGCCCACGTCGAATGTGTGAGCATGATCACCAGCACCGGCGTCGCTGATCAGGTGCAACGCCTGGGACTGCACATTCATGACCGCGCCAGCGCCACGTGCAGTCAGGCCCGTCAACGACACGGCGAGCGCAAACGCCACAAGAACTGCGAGGGCGCGGCCCATGTGGACAATGTTGCGGCAGGTGCGGCGAGTCATGTGCTTATTATCGAGGCTATCGACCCCGCAGACAAGCCCTGCACGCCGCGCTCACTGAATGCTGGTCGTGATGACCCGTGTACCGCGCGTCGTGCATTCGTATGCGTGGGAGGTCTTGGGGCCGCGCGCGCCCGGCATGGTGAACTTGCCGCCGATCTTGACGTCCTGCTGAACTACTTCGTGCCAAACGGTGTTCGGCGTGAACTCCAGCTCGGCAATATGCATTTGGTCGCCCCAGATCCGATCCTAGCACTCGGTCAGTTGTTGGTCATACGGGCCGGCGCCGGCGCGCACAGCGTTTCCCTCGGCACCCAATACGAACCAGCCGATCACGGCGGCCGCGGCAACCAATGCTCCAGCTGCGCCAATGACTATGTATCTTTTCTGCACGTCTGTCCTCCCCCGTCGTCCAATCACATTGCGTGGGCATTGATCTCGATCACATGCCAGACATCACCCGTGCCATTGGCTTGACCAGGCTGTACGTCCTTTGCACTGCGATAAAGCGGCTTGCCTCGGTACGCCCATTGGCGGTCGCCGCCATCACGCAGAATGACCGAAAATGGGTCGAGGCCTCGCTCGCCCAACGAAGCGAGCACTGGTAGCCACGAAACGGCGCAGGCATCCGTGCAAGCCGACTGTCCAGGGGATCCTTCTCGGATGTGTAGAGGGTCAGCCCTTCGGGGTCGGTGAGAACAAACTTGCCCGGGGCTACATCGTTCACCCGAAACTTCCCGATGAAGTTGTCGGCCATCAGGTGCGTCGTCGCTTCCGCGCCGGACGCTGCCAACAAAGCGGTCCACAGGGCGACTCTAGGAACAATTCTCATGGCGATTGCCTTCAAGGGGAGCGCCGGAAAGTCGTCGCCCCCAGCCGGGAAAGCCGGGGGCGAATGTACCTGAGTTGCAAAGAGCAAACCCAATGTTTGCTGCACGCAAGTATGAGACGCGCTTGGTCGTTGTCAATGAACGCCAGACATGCGCGCGCCTTCCAATCATTGGAAGCCGCACAACGTTCGATGGCAGGAAGATTGCGACGCGCATCGTCTGGCACCGCGCACGCTGCGGTCATATGTTTGTTGGCGCGTGCGCTCAGGGCGGCGTCCAGGCAAGGTGAGCGATGATTCTTGTTCGATCAACACTGGCGGTTGTCACGTTCGCATTGTCGCTCGGGCTCGCTGCGCCGTCGCGTGGCCTGCCGGTTGAATTGATGGCCGACGGCAACGTCGGCGCGTTCCGCATCTTCTTGGTGCTGAACACCAGGACCGCCCTCGCCGGTCCGGCGGGCATGACGCTATACACGTACTCCAAGGATCCATTGGAGAAGGCGACCTGCGGCGGCGCTTGTGCCGTTCAGTGGCCGCCGATGCTCGCCGCCTCCGGGGAACGCGGCTTCGTTCGTTCACCGTGTTCCTTCGTGAGGACGGTCAGTATCAGTGGGCCTTCGAAGGAAAGCCGCTGTACCGCAGCATCAAGGACACCGAATCTGGGCAGGCGAACGGACACGGGATCGACGACGTTTGGTCCATCGTTCAGGCTGCGGGACACGAGATGTGACCCGGACGCCAGAAGCCCGTTGTGGGACAACCATTCGAGTTGGCGCTGAGCAACTGGACCGAGGATCACCAAGAACCCGCCACCGCTTACGTCGCGGGCCCGCAGACGCTCGGTTTGAACCTACACACCATGCGATTCACTGGAGGAACTAATGCGTTACTTTAGGGTGCCCGCTGCTGCAATCCTGGTTTCTGCGCTAACCGCCGCTGCACTCACGGCAAGCGCTGACCCCATGGCCGACAACTTCATCGGCAAGTTCAAGGTGGCCACCGTTCTCGACAACAAGTACGTGCTGGCCGACCCTGCTGGACTGACGATCTACACGTTCGAGAAGGATGAGCCCGGCAAATCGAATTGCGCAGGCGCCTGCGCCGAGCAGTGGCCGCCGGTCCTGGCGATCCCCGCGGACGCACCGTTCGAGGACTTCCCGATCATCGTGCGGGCCGACGGCGCTCGTCAGTGGACCTACAAGAACCAACCGCTCTACCGCAGCGCCAAGGACACCGCCCCCGGCCAGGCCAACGGCAACGGGGCCGACGATGCCTGGTACGCACTGGAGATTCCCGCGCACGACATGTGACCCGAGCGCGAGCCGCGCCACGAAGCGTGGGATGACAGCAAGAAGGCCTCCGCGGGTGGAACTGCGGAGGCCTTCGAGTCACAGGGATGCGGGCTACGCCGCGCAATGAGTATTTACCCAAGACTGTGTGATCGCAACCACCTCGAGGACAGGTCGATGTCGCTTCGGATGAACGCCTCAGTGCTTCCGCCGTCATCCCGCAGAGGCATCGCGGCACGCGGTCTCGCAACGACGGAACTCGTCAACACAGATGCGGCAGCGCTCCATGCGCTTCGCGTGGCGCTCGCACAGCGCGCTCGCGACATGTCCATGGTTGACCTTTCCAATGCCGGAACGTGTACGCTTGCGGACATGATTCACGGCAAACACCCGGCGCATCAATAATTGAAGCCTTCCGCGGCGATCGGCGCAGCGGCCTTGGCGCTGGTTGCAGCAGCCGGTGGCTATGCGTGGATGATATCTGACACGGCAGTTCCCGGTTCCGGCCATGCTCTCTATCTGGACCATTGCGCAGCCTGTCATGGCGCGAACTTGGAGGGCCATCCGAACTGGCAGGAGCGCCTCCCCAGCGGCCGTTGGCCGGCGCCACCACACGATGAGACCGGCCATACGTGGCATCACGCCGATACCCTGCTGTTCGAGATCGTCAGAAGCGGTCCCGCCGCCATTGTCGGTCCGAACTATCAATCCGACATGCCGGCGTTCGCCAGCGTTCTGTCGGACGACGAAATCCGTTCTGTGCTCGCCTACATCAAGAGCGCCTGGTCGCAAGAACAGCTCGAATATCAGGAACTGATGAATCGCCCTGCCGCCGAGCGGTTGCTGCAGCCGCCGCGCTCGGGCTCGCCTCGCGGCCTGCCGCCTCGCGCACCTGCACGAGCAGCGCGTGGTGGATGCGATCCAGCGTGCCGTAGCGCGTCCATTCCCAGAAGTAGCGGTACACCGTCGAGCGCGGCGCGAAGTCCTTTGGCAGATGCC
>CAMDCA010000068.1 GCA_945889645.1 Rhizobium sp. Q54 | reverse complement strand
GCAGATGGCGTTGAGGACCTCGCGGACGTTCACTTCGCGGTGCCGTCCGCCGCGCTTGGCCGGCGGGATCAGCGGCGCCACCAGCGCCCATTCGGCATCGCTCAGGTCGCTCGGATAACGAAGGCCGCGACGCACGGCGGCAGCGCGGGCAGAAGAAGCCGCCAAGGCATTCGGGACGACATTCGGGAAGACACTCGGAGCCGCGGTGGGGTTGGCTGCGGCGGCAAAACTCGCGACCGCATTGGGCGAGACGGCTACCTGGCTGAGCCATCTCGTGATGGCGCTCCTAACCTAAAGCGCATCTGCGACGGCGCCTGCCACTTCCACTGCCAGGAAAAGAGCACGGTGCATGAGCATGCTTCTTCAAGCATCCCCGGCGGCGACACCCTCCCCGGCCCGCCCCGCTCGCGGGAAACCGCCAGGCGTGACGGCTAGAGAAGACTCATGCGCGCCGCGGCGCGCATTCCTTTACCCGCCGTAGCAGTTCGCCAAAACGAACGTCGCCAACTCCTCGCCCTTCATCGCGGCATCGAGCACCCGCACCGCGTAGCGGTTGAGGTCGGTGTCGCTGCACACCGCCACCGGGATGCGTTGGTCGCCAGCCGTCTGGTTGCAGATGGCGCCGTAGTGCCCGAGCAGGCGGCTTGGGGCGACGTCGATCATGCGGGTGCAGCCTTCGATCGGGCCGCCGAGGTGGTGGGTTTCGCGCGCTTCGTTGAAGATGATCGCTTCCTCGATCGGCATGCGCAGCACGCGGTGGACGGCGCCGTTGAAGCGCACGTCGTAGTCGGCGGCTTCGAACAGCGCGTCGTAGCGTGCGGCTTCGACGAAATCGCGCGCTACACCTTTGCCCGTGGCGTAGAGGCCGGCGACGATGCCGATGGCGTCGCGGTCGCCGGCGATGGCGGCGATGCGATACCAGCGCGCCGATTCAGGCAGGTCGCCCTTCTCGGCGTACAGTTCGGCGAGCGGCACGACGGTATCGACGCCCTGCTCGTCGTACAGCGTGCGGTACAGCGCGATGGCGGCGGCGGCGTCCTTGGGCACGCCGGCGCCCTCGCGGTACACGCGGGCGAGCTGCTCGGCGGCGACCGGGTCGCCGTGGTCGGTGGAGAGGCGCAGCCAGCGCGCCGCCTCGGGCAGGTTCTGCGGCGCGCCGTTGCCGTCGGTGTAGGCGCGGGCGATGGCGATTTCGGGATCGTGGTAGCCGGCGGCGACCGCGCGCAGGCGCCAGGCGAGCGATGCTTCGGGGCTGATCGGCTGCCCGAGCAAACCGCGCTGGTGGAAGATGGCGAACGCCGCCATGGCGGCGCCGTCACCCAGCTCGACGGCCTTGGTGTACCAGCGCAATGCCTCGGCATCGTCGGGCGGCATGGCGCCGCCGAAGCCGCTGCCGTACATGCTGCCGAGCGAGAGCGCGGCCGGGGCGTAGTCCTGTGCCGCCGACGCCCAGTACCAGCGCATGGCATTGGGAACGTCGTAGTACGGCAAGCGGTAGTACTCGGCCAGCGCCCACTGGGCGACGCGATCGCCCTGTTCCGCCAGCGGCGTCAGGCGCGCGGCGAGTTGGTCCGGCGCGACCGAGAGGGCGGCGAGTACGGGCACGTCGCGCAGCATGGCCGCGGCGGTGGCATCGCCCGCGCTGGCAGCGGCCCCGAGGTAACCGACGGCGTCGCGCGGATCGTGGCGCAGGCCGCGGCCGGTCCAGTTCATTTGGCCGAGCAGGCGCAGGCCGACGGCCTCGTCGGCGCCGCGCAGCGCAAACGCCAGACGCAGGGCGGTGGCGTAGTCGGCGCGCTCGTAGGCGGCGACGGCGTCGTCGGCTGGGCCGGCGGACGCGACCGAGGCGATGAGGCACAGCGCGGCGGCGATGGCGGTTTGAATGAGGCGCATGGCGTTCCTACCCTTGGCAGTCATGGCGAGCGCACGAACCATTGGTCATTGCGAGCGTAGCGAAGCACTCCACAATGCAGCGGCAGTCAGCCGTCTGGATTGCTTCGTCGCTGCGCTCCTCGCAATGACGAGGAACAAGAGTCGCGCGCCTATTTCAGCGCCGCGCACGCCCTTGTGATGCGCATGCACGCGTCTTCCAGCGCCGCCGTCTTGGTGGCGTAGGAGATGCGGAAGTACGGCTCAAGCCCGAAGGCGTTGCCCTGCACCACCGCGACGCCTTCGGTCTCCAACAGGTAGGTGACGAAGTCGGTGTCGTTGGCGATGGTCTTGCCGGCAGGAGTCTTCTTGCCGATGGTGCCGGCGCAACTCGGGTACACGTAGAACGCGCCTTCGGGCTTCATGCACGTCAGGCCCGGCGCGGCGTTGAGCTTGGCCACTACCAGGTCGCGGCGTTCGGCAAAGCTCTTGCGCCAGCCGACGAGGAAATCCATCGGGCCGTTCAGCGCCGCGGTGGCGGCGGCTTGGCTGATCGAGCTGGTGTGGGTCGTGCTTTGGCTCTGCACGTTGGCCATCGCCTTGATGAGTTCGATCGGGCCGCCGGCGTAGCCGACGCGCCAGCCGGTCATCGAGTACGCCTTGGACACGCCGTTGATGGTCAGCGTGCGCGGCTTGAGCGCGGGCTCGACCTCGGCCAGCGAGGTGAACTTGAATCCGTCATACGTCAGGTGCTCATAGATATCGTCCACCATCACCCACACATGCGGATTGCGCATCAGCACCTTGGCGAGGCTGGCGAGCTCGTCGCGCGAATACGCGGCCCCGGTCGGGTTGGCCGGCGAGTTGAGGATCACCCACTTGGTCTTGGCGGTGATGGCGCGCTGTAGCTGCACCGCCCCGATCTTGAAACCCATGTCGGCGCCAGCGACCGCGAACACCGGCGTGCCGCCCGCCAGTTGCACGATGTCGGGGTACGACACCCAATACGGCGCGGGAATAACGACCTCGTCGCCGGGATCGACGGTCGCCAGGATGGCGTTGAACAGCACCTGCTTGCCGCCGCAGCACACGGCGATCTCGTCGGGCGTGTAGGCCAGGTTGTTTTCGCGCGCGAACTTGGCGCTGATCGCCTCGCGCAGGGCCTTGGTGCCGTGTATCGGCGTGTACTTGGTGTCGCCGCGGCGGATGGCGGCGATGGCCGCTTCCTTGATGTGGTCGGGCGTGTCGAAGTCGGGCTCGCCCGCGCCCAGGCCGATGACGTCGCGGCCGGCCGCTTTCAACTCGGCGGCGCGCGTCGTGACGGCGATGGTCGGCGACGGCTTAATGCGGCGAACCGCTTGGGACAGAAACGGCATATGCGGGATGGCGGGAGGTAAGGGGCCGTCAACCTAGAGTCGTCCGCTGCGCACCGCAATGACCGCGTACACACTAGGCCCATTCGTTCTGGCGACGCCCGCCGGGGTTTGCTAGTGTGAGAGAAACTACATGCGCCGCAAGGAGTTTGCAGCGATGACTGCCGCCCGCCTGGCCTCCCCGTTGCTTGCTGGCGCCGTAACCGCCGCGTTGCTGTCGGCCTGCGCCGGCCCGATGGCGGGCGCCTCGGGCCCGGCCACCTCTGGCCCCGACGCCACCATCGCGCCGGCCATGGCCGTGCGTACGGCGTCGTGGGAGAACGCCAGGCCCGCGACCATCCTGCTCGCCGACTTTGTGGTGGCGCCGTATGTGACGACCTTTGTGGTCGGCCAGCCGGTGCGCCTGACCATCCGCAATACGGGCGAGAACGCCCACGTGTTCGCCGCCGGCGCGTTCTTCGACGCCATCGCGGTGCGCACGGTGTTCGAGGTCTCCGGTCCGCCGGTGCCGGCCAAGCGCGGCCACGGCGCCGCCAAGATGGAAGAGATCGCCTTCCACGGCGTCGGCCAACTCATCACCCTGACGCCGCACGAGCAGGACCTGGCGCGCACCAGCAAGAATCCGTTCGACCGCGCGCCGGCACCGGCGACGCCGATAGACTTCGGCGACCTGCTGGGCGACCTGGGTGCGCTGGGCGCCGACCCCTTCGGACTGAACGCCGCCAAGCCGCCCGATCCGTTCGGCGGCGGCGTGCCGACGCCCGCGCCGGCCAACCCATTCGATGTGCTGGGGGGGCTGCTGGCTGCACCGCCCGCCCCGGCTCCCACTCCTGCTGCTCCCACTTCGGCACCGGCCGCGAGCGCCGAGCGCGCGGTTGACCCCGGCCTCGATTTCGATCGCGAAGGCCAGCTGCTGAAGGAATGGGGCCCGAGCCTGATCGCCGGCATCGACACCATCACCATTCGGCCGGGCGACGCGGTGCAGATCACCTTCGTGCCGCTGCGCGCCGGCACGTACGCGGTGTCGGCGCCGCGCGCCTACGCGCTGCTCGGCATGGGCGGGCGCGTGCGCATCGTCTCGCCGGCCGACGCCACCGCGCCGCTGGAAGTCGCCGGCCCGGCCGCCGACTTCGGCCTGCTCGGCGGCGAAACCAAAACTCCGGCTCCGTAGAACGCCAGCGCTGGTTCACAAACGCACAGCGCGCCGGGTGCTGGGCCCGGCGCGCTGTTTCGTGACGCGAAGTTAGATGCGTGCTTCGGCGAACGCCTTGACCCACATGGCGCAGAAGCCGGAGCGCACGATGTCGGCGATGGTGAATTCCACCACCGGCACCGGCAGCCCTTTGGACCTGACCAGATGAATGACGGTAGAGAGGCCCGACTTCTCGTCGAGGTCGCACTGGCTGACGTCGCCGTTGACCACGACCGTGCAGTTCTCGCCGACGCGCGTCAGGAACGTCTTGATCTCGGACGGTGTGGCGTTTTGGGCTTCGTCGAGCAGCACGAACGCGCCGCTCCACGAACGCCCGCGCATGACTTCGAACGGCACCATCTCGATGTCGCCCTTTTTCACCGCGATGTCGAAGGCGGCCCGGCCCATGCGGGCGCGGATGGCATCGGTGATTGGCACCGCCCACGGCGCGAACTTCTCTTCCAGGGTGCCGGGGAACGCGCCGAGCGAACGGCCGCTTGGGACGTTGGGCCGACACAGAACGATTTTGGCGATGGCGCGGCGGCGGAACAGGTCGGCGGCGTGGGTCGCGGCGATCCAAGTCTTGCCGGTGCCCGCCGGCCCCAGCACCACGACCTGTGGGCTGCTACGCAGGGCCTCAAGATAGTCGGCCTGCGCCTGGTTCATCGCCTTGATCGGCGGCAACGCGCGTTCTTGCTCGAACTTGGCGTGCTCGAACTTGGCGCGCTCGTGCTTACCGTTGTCGAACTTCCCACCGCCCTGGAAGTTGATGATCTCCGCCGTGCCGAACGAACGAACCAGACGGCGTCGCTTGCGATTGGCTTGTTTGGTGCTGGAACGCTTACTCAAGGACTTGCCTCCCTTGAACAATAGGCCACGCGCACAAAAAACCCGGCCGCAGGGGGCCGGGGTCGAACGATCGCAACAGCAAAGGAGCCAGGGGACTGGCGCCGCATTGGCGCAGGCGAGGTCGGCCGTACCGACTGGCGCCCGCGGAAACTCATGGAACCTCGATCCCCACTGGTAGTGATCGTAGCCTAGTCCGATGACAAGATCATGTGTTTCGTGCGTCGGTTTGGCTACAAGTCCGAATCCCAGATTTGGCGCCCTTCGGCGCCCTGGAACGCTGCGGAAGATCGATGGCGGCGCTCGTTATCTTTGATTGCGACGGCGTCCTCCTCGACACCGAGGCGATCGGCTGCGCGGTGTTCGCCGAGACCTTGCAGGCCAGTGGATTCGACATCGATGCACGGGCGCTGCGCGCGTTCATCGGCGTCAGCACGAGGAACACCTACGCGACGCTTGAGGCGCGCTTCGCGCGTCCCATTCCCGAAACGACGCGAGGGCAAGTGCGCGCGGCATTCCATAGCGCTCTGCGTGGCCTGAAGCCGATGCCCGGTCTGCCAGCGGTACTCGACGCGCTGACCGTGCCAGTGTGCGTCGCGTCCAACAGTTCGCGCGAATCGTTGCACTCCATGCTCGCCACGGCGGGTCTGGCGGGGCGATCTGCCGGCCGCATCTTCTCGGCCGCCGAGGTCGCCCACCCCAAGCCCGCGCCGGACCTGTTTCTGCATGCGGAGCAACACATGCGGGTGCCGCCGCGCGATTGCGTCGTCATCGAGGACAGCGTGCATGGGATTGCCGCAGCGGTGGCTGCCGGGATTCCGGTCGTCGGCTTTGCCGGCGGGTCGCACTGCGACGCCGGCCACGCCGAAGTGCTGCGGCGAGCAGGCGCGGTTTCCGTCTGCCAGGACATGGCGGCTGTGGGCCGCGCCTTGGCGCGCGGAGACCTAATCCCCAGCTAGCATGCGCTCAAAGAAAAGCCCCTCAAGCGACGGGCCGAAAGACGCCCCAGGAGCGCGGTTGCGCCCCTAGGGTCGTCTGCGGTTGCGACCGGACGGAGAAGCCGGTCGCGGCCGATTCGTTAGATGGCGCGCGTCGGCGCGACGTCGATCGCGGCCGGAGCGGTCATGGCAGCACCGCGGCCCTGCGGCCCGCGCTGCTGCTGTTGCGGCACCTGGCGCTGCGGCGCCGGCGCGTCGCCGCGCCGCTGCTGCGGGGCCTCACCGCGCTGTTGCGGCGGCACCTGGGCGACCGGCGGGCGGACCATGTCGGTGGCGTCCACCTTGCCGTCCTTGTTGGTGTCGGCGCGCGCCACGGTGTCCTTGAAGCGGGCGTTGAACTCGTCGCCCGTCACCACGCCGTCGCCGTCGGTGTCGTGGCCCTGGAACTGGCGCACCATGTCGGTGCGCATGGCGTCGAGCCACAATGCGCCGTATTCCTCGACCGACAGCTTGCCGTCGGCATTCTTGTCGAACTTGGTCAGGTTGCCGCCGCGCGCTGCGTTGATCTCGGCCTGGGTCACGGCGCCGTCCTTGTTGGTGTCAAAGGCGCCCAACAAGCCGGGCAGGCCATTGCCACCATTGGGTCCGCCGCCGCGCGCGTCCTGCGCCTGCACCACACCCACAAGCGCCGAGCCGGCGAGAACGACGGCCGCACCAACGACTACAAAACTCTTCCGCATGTTTGATCTCCAGCACAGCCCCCGGGGCGATCTCCTGCCCGATTGCGGGAGTTGGCGCCGCGCAGCACGTCCGCGCACTGCATAGGTAGGTCGCCAATGTTTCGCGGGGATTTCGCCACCACCCCTGTTTGGTAACGGAGCATTGCGGGCGAGAGCTTCAGCTCGTGTGCGCTACGCCCTCGCGTTGCGCCGGCAGGAAGATCGTTGCGCGCAGTCCACCGCCCGCGCGATTCTTCAACGCGATGTCGCCACCGTCGCTCTGCGCCACGGTGCGGGCGATCGACATGCCGAGGCCGGAGCCGCCCGAGGCGGAGCTGCGCGCTTTGTCCAAGCGCACGAACGGCTGAAAGACGCGCTCGAATTCCTGCGGCGGAATGCCGGGGCCTTCGTCGTCGATGAAGATGCGGATGCCGTCCGGCGTGCGCTCCATCGAAACGGTCGCCTTCTTGCCGTACGACACGGCGTTCTCGACCAGGTTGCGCAGGGCGCGTTTCAGCTCGCCCGGCCGGCAGACGTAGAGTTCTTGGGTCTCGCCGGTGAAGGTCACGTCCTTGCCGACGTAGGCGAGGTCGTCGCACGCGCTGGCCACCAGCGCGGAGAGATCGACGGTGCGCGTCTCTTCCTGGTTGGCGTCGTCGCGCGCGAATGCCAGCGTGCCTTCGGTGATGCGTTGCATCTCCTCGATGGTGCGCACCATCGGCTTCTGAACTTCTTCGTCATCGAGCAGCTCGACCCGCAGGCGCAGCGAGGTCAGCGGCGTGCGCAGGTCGTAGCTGATCGCCGCCAGCATGCGGGTGCGGTCCTGCACGAAGCGTTGCAGGCTGGCGTGCATCTGGTTGAACGCGCGCGTCGTCTGGCGAATGTCGAGCGGGCCCGACTCGGGCAACGGATCGACCAGCTCGCCACGGCCGGCTTTTTCTGCCGCGCGGCCCAGCCGAACGAGTGGTGCGGTAAGGCTCCGTGCCGCCGCCACGACGACGACGGAGTTGGCGATGGCGGTCAGAATGATCGACAGCAGCGGCGGCAGGAACATCTCGGCGCTGAGCGGTGTCGAATTCTGCCCGGCGTTGAGCCAGCGTCCGTCTTCCAGGTGCACGGAGACGACCACTTCCGGCAAGGCAAACCGGGCCCCGGCCGCGTCGGCCCCGGTGTCGGCTCCCACGAGCTGCTCGATGGTTTCCGCCGTGGCGGTGCCACGGAATTCGCGCGACGGGTTGCCCAGAATGCGTGCGATGGAGGCGACGGTCGGCAGCAACTCCTCCGGCACAGCCCCTTGCAGCGGCTGGCGGCGCGACAGCCAGAACTGCAGGCCGAGGGTGCTGGCGGCGTCCAGGATCGCTTGCTCCCGACCGACGCCAGACTCGAGAACACGGACCAGCGACGCCGTCCGCTCGGCCAGCTGCTGGCGCTCGGGAAACGCAAGAATGCCGGGCGCGCCGATAAACAGGATGTACATCAGCGCGATCTGCGACAGCAGCAGTGCGGCGAGGACCAGCGCGATCATCTGGCCGGTGAATCTCTGCGGCCACAGGCGAAGGGTCATGGCGCCCGCGCCGTCCAGGTCACCGCGGGCGTGAACAGGTACCCGCCGCCGCGCACGGTCTTGATCAGCGCCGGCTGCTTGGGATCGTCCTCGACCTTCTGGCGCAGGCGGCTGACCTGGTTGTCGATGCTGCGGTCAAAGGCGTGCGCCGCGTCGCCGTGCAGCAACTCCATCAGGCGCTCGCGATCCAGCACGGCCTGCGGGTGGCGCAGCAGCACCAGAAGGAGCGCGTATTCGCCACGCGTCAGCTCGGTACCGACACCGCGCTCGTCCACCAGCTCGTGCTCAGCGATCTTGAGCGTCCAACGGCCGAAGCGCGCACTCTGCGCCTGCTTGTCGGTCTCCGGAACCTGCGCCTGCTTGCGGCGCAGCACGGCACGAATGCGTGCCAGCAGCTCGCGCGGGTTGAACGGCTTCGGCAGGTAGTCGTCGGCGCCGAGTTCCAAACCCAGGACGCGGTCGGCTTCCTCGGACAGCGCGGTGACCATGATGATCGGCGTCGCCGACTTGGCGCGCACCGTGCGGCAGAACGAAAGGCCGTCCTCGCCGGGCATCATCAGGTCGAGAATGATCAGGTCGACCGGCCCCTTGTCGTACACGACGCGGGCCTTGGCGACGTCCTCGGCGGTGCTGACGCGAAAGCCGTTCTTGCCGAGGTAGGCGGCGAGCGGCTCACGGATGTCCTGGTGGTCATCGACCGCAAGGATGTGCGCTGCAGGGGCCGAAAAGTCCGTCGCCATTCCCTCATTGCCCGCCGGGCTGGCCGCCCGGCGTCGCTGGATCCGTCAGGATAGAGCGAATGCGCTGGACGAGTCGCTTGGGGTCGAAGGGCTTTTCTACGTACTCAACGGCGCCGGCGTCCAGGGCCTCGCGGCGATGGCGGTCTCCGGCCCGGGCGCTGATGAGAATTACGGGGGTTGGCGCCACGTCGTGGATCCAGCGGCACAGCGTGAGACCGTCTTCCCCGGGCATCATGACGTCCATCACGATCAGGGCGGCCGGCTGCTCGGCGAGAATCGCCCTCAGGGCAGGGCCGCCGTCGGCCGACGCAGTGGCAAAGCCATGCTTCGCCAGGATGCGCGTCAGCAGCGTCCGGATTTCGGGATTGTCGTCCACCACGACGATGGGGCGCGCTGTCGTCATGGCCTTTAGATAGCGCGGGCAGCGTCGCCTTGCCGCACGGAATAAGTGACAAATCTTGCCGGAATCAGATCGGCGACAAACCGTTACAAAGTCGGCCGGCCGCGGGACAAACCGTAGGATTGCGCAGATCAGCCAGTCACATCGGTCCCTTAGTTCATGGGGTGCGCGGTTGGTACCGCGCCGCAGAAACCCTCCCAAGGAGACCCGACATGAATTCGATCAAGATTGCTCTCGCCGCCGCGCTGGCGATGACCACCATTGCCCCGGCGTTCGCCGCCACGGTTCCCGCCAACTTTGTGGCCGGCGTCTTCACCTCGCTCGACACCACCATGGGCACCGTCACGGTTGACGGCGTGACCTTCGCGGCCAAGGCCGTCGACCTGAACGGCGTCACCGCCGGCAACGAAGTCGACATCACGTACGTGACCATCGGCGGCGTGAAGCAGGCGCTCGCAATCGACCTGCTCGGCGCCGACGAAGTCCAGCCGATCGAGTAGTTCCCCGCTAAGCGTAGTTCGATGACCGCCTTGAAGGCAGAGGCGTCCCCTCCCGACGCCTCTGCCTTTCAAGTTCGGACCCACTAGTCGCAGGCCACGTAGTTCGTC
>CAMDCA010000067.1 GCA_945889645.1 Rhizobium sp. Q54 | reverse complement strand
TCTCCAACGGCAGCAAGCAGATCATGTACAACGCCACCATGGCGAGCGTGAATCCGGGCGACGAGATCGTCATCCCCTCGCCCGGCTGGATCAGCTACGCCGACCAGTTCAAGCTGGCGGGCGGCGTGCCGGTCTTCGTGTCGTGCCCGGAGAACAACCAGTTCAAGCTGCGCGCCGCCGACCTCGACGCCGCCATCACAGCCAAGACGAAGTGGGTGGTGCTGAACTTCCCCAACAACCCGACCGGCGCGGTGTGCTCGCGTGCCCAGATGCGCGAGTTGGCCGAGGTGCTGCTGAAGCATCCGCATGTGCTGATCATGGCCGACGAGATCTACGAGCACCTGATCTACGACGGCCTCGAGTTCTGCTCGATCGCCGAGGTCGAGCCGAAACTGAAGGAGCGCACGCTCACCGTGAATGGCGCGTCGAAGGCCTATGCCATGACCGGCTGGCGCGTCGGCTTCGCGGGCGGACCGAAGGCCATGATCGCGTCCATGATGAACATGCAGGGCCAGGCGACGTCGGGCGTCTCGACGGTGGGTCAGGCCGCGGTGCTGGCCGCGCTCGACGGTCCGCAGGGGATGATCGCTGATTACCGCGCCGACTACGCCAACCGGCGCGACCTCGTCGTCGGCTGGCTGCGCGACGCCAAGGGCATCACCTGCCACAAGCCCGAGGGCGCGTTCTACGTGTTCCCCAACATCGCCGGCTGCATCGGCAAGACCACCAAGGCCGGCAAGAAGCTCGCGACCGACACCGACTTTGTCACAGCCCTTCTCGAGGAGAGCCACGTCGCCACGGTGCAGGGCGCGGCCTACGGCATGAGCCCCTACTTCCGCATCTCCTACGCCACCGACCTCGAGAGCATCCGCGAGGGCTGCAAGCGCATCCAGGAGTTCTGTGCCGACCTGCGCTAAGGACAGGGAGCCAGGAGCCGAGCCGGACGATGTCGTCGAGCTGGCGGCAGCGCCGGCATGTCAGTATGGCTCCCTCAGGAAGCGATCGACCAACGGGTCGGCGCGGCTGCGGTCGGTGAACGCCAGGTGTCGCATCAGGTTGCGGGCCGACGAGGCGAGGTAAAAGCGTTCGTACTGCTCGTTGCGGCTGGCGAGCGCCGAGCCGGCGAAGTCCCAGGCGAGACGGAAGATGCGGATGCGCTCCTCGGCCGCCATGCCCTTGGCGCCGGGCAGGTACTTGTCGATCAGCGGTCGCAGTTCCTTGTCGGCCATTTGCGCCGCCGTCGGCGTGGCAAAGAGATTGTGCGAACCGATCATGCGCAGGATCTCGTTCACCCGCGGGAACCACAGCGGCAGGGTGGCGCGCAGCGCATGCAGCGGCCCCGACGACGGCGTCCACAGGCCGCCCGGCCATTGCCGCGCCTCGGCTTCCGCCGTCGCCACGGCGCTGCGCGTGAACTCGGCATAGGTCCAGATCTCGCCGATCATGCGCATGGTCTCGGGATCGGCCGCGTTGATCGACGCCGCCATGCGCAGCGCCAGCGCCCAGGCGAAGTCGAGCTTGGTCGAGGCCCGCACCATCGTCTGCTGCTGGATGTTGGGCGGCCAACTCGTGGTCATCACCGTGTTGTAGGCGGTGCGATTTGCATCGATGAACACGCGGTCGTGCGGGATCTCGACGTCGTCGAAGATCACGAAGGCGTCCTGCTCGTCGAAACGACTCGACAAGGGATGGTCGAAGCGGTTGGCGCCGGTCGACACCGAATCGCGGCAGACGAATTTCAGCCCGGGCGCGCCCATGGGTACGCAGAACGACAGCGCATAGGCGTCGGCGCCCTCGGGCAGGGGCGCGGCGGGATAGACCGCGAGCTCGTCGGCGAACGGCGCCAGCGTCGCCAGCACCCGCGCGCCGCGCACCACGATGCCGTGCTCGCTCTCGCTGATCTTGCGCAGTGCATGGACGTTGCCGGGACCGGGCGCATCGCCGGTCGCCTTGTCGACGGTCGGTTGGACGATGGTGTGGGTGAGCGAGATGTCGCCGCGGCGCAGGAACTTCTGGTAGGCGACTAGCCGCTCGGCGCCGGCCTCGTTGCCGTTGATGCCCCATTCGTCGAGCCGCGCGGCAAAGCCCGCGTAGGTGACGTTCATGTAGTCGGGCGTGCGGCCCATCAGGCCGACGGAATATTCCGCCACCTGGCGCAGCGCCCTGTGGCGGCGCGCCAGGTCCTCGCGCGAGCGCGGGATCATGTGGCTGACGGGAATCGGCTCACCGGTCTCGGGGTCGGGCATCAGGCAGGTGTCGGCGTGCGTGTGGTGAAGATCGTAAACCTCCGCCAGGGCATGCGCGGCGCCGCGGAGCTTGGGATGATCCGTGACGTCGGCGATGCGCTCGCCATCGACCCACACCGCCCGCGGACCCCGAAGGCCCTTGAGAAATTGCTCGCCTGTCCGCGCCGGCATTGAACGCGCCTCCGACCGTTGGTTGTTTCTTCCCTGCTGCTGAATCCTAGCATCTTTGCGGCGCGCGACGGGAGCGTAGATGGGTTTGACGGCACCCGCCCGCATAAGTAGCGTTGGCTCCTGGATCCGCAATCCGGGCGGAGCCTTGGGGGGAACCATGGACGCAGGAGCGTTTCTTCAGTCCGAGTACTACCAGTCGGTGCTGGGCGCCCTGGCGCTGATCGTCGTGCTGTCGATGGTGCTTGAACGCGCTCTGTCGGTGCCGTTCGAGTGGAGCTTGTGGAGCAAGTGGCTCGAAGAAAAAATGCTGCGCGCGCCGATCTCCTTCGCCGTCGCCTGGGTGATCTGCTTCCAGATGCACTTCGACCTGCTGCCGATCCTGACCAACGCCAGGGAAGCCTGGGTCGGCACCTTCAGCATCGGCACGTTCCTGACCGCGGGCGTCATCGCCGGCGGCAGCAAGGGCGCCATCCTGCTGTTTCAGGGCATCCTGGGGTTCAGCAAGCAGGCGGTCGACGCGCGCGTCGAGCAATCGAAACTGACCGCCGCCCGACCGCCGGCCGCCGCGCCGCCACCCGGCGTCACGGCGGTGCAATGGTGGCAGCGGCGAAAGTAGCGCTGCCATGCCGATCGCCGCCGATCCGACGAACCCGACGTCCGCGCCGGAGTCCAATCCGTCGTTCGTCCTGATCCAGATCGACCCCGCGGTCGATCCCAAGACGATCGATGCCCGCCTGCAGGCCTTCGTGAAAGGCGGCGCGGGAACGCTGCTGTTCCCGCTCGACGACGGCTGGTTCGCCATCAGTCGCGGGCCGGGCAAGGAAATGCGCGTCACGCAAGGCGGCACCAACGACGCCCTGGTGAGCTTTCTCGCCGGATTGTCCGGCATCATCGGCGTCGCCCTGGTGCCGGCCGACGAGCTGCTGCGGCGCTACCAGGCGCGCGAAACCCATCTGCATAGCCCAGCCGCGCCGCCGGCGACGCCCGCCCAGCTGTGGAACCTCACCGCCGTGCGGGCGCACGAAGCCTGGGCCAAGTTCGGCGGCTGGGACAAGATCAACTGGGGCTCGATCCGCGTCGGCCATCTCGATACCGGCTACACCGAGCATCCGGCCTTCGGGCCGTGGAGCAGCGGACGCAGCCCGAGCCTGCTGCCCCAGGAGGGCGCCAACTTCTTCGACGACTCGCCCGGCCCCGCCGATCCCTTGCCGACCAATGGAACGCCCGGCCACGGCACGCGCACCTGCAGCGTGCTCAGCGGCTTCAGCGCCGCCGACGCCTTCTTCGGCGTGGCGCCGCGCGTTCCGGTCGTGCCCTACCGCGTCACCGACTTCGTGGTGATCGATACGCTGTGGTTTCGCAACCGCCTCGGGCTGGCGATCGACCATGCCGTCGCCAATGCCGGCTGCTCGGTGCTCAGCATCAGCCTCGGCGATCCCTGCTTTGCCACGCCCGAAATGGGCGCCGCCGTCGACCGCGCCTACGAGCGCGGCGTCATCATCGTCGCGGCCGCCGGCAACTACACCAGCGAAGTCACCTACCCGGGCCGCTACTCGCGCGTCATCGCCGCGGGCGGCATTGCCGAGAACGACGAGCCATGGAACGGCGGCAGCCGCGGCGTCTCGGTGGCGGTCTCCGCCCCCGCCGACCTTATCTGGCGCGCCGACTGGAACCGCGCGGCCGACGGCAGCCTGGCGTCGGTCTACGGCAACCAGAGCGGCGGCTCGAACGCCAACGGCACGTCTTACGCCACGGTCCATGTCTCGGGTGCCGCTGCCCTGTGGCGGGCCCACCATGGCCACGGTCTCGACATCTATGCCGCCCGGCCGTGGCAGGTTGTCGAGGCCTTCCGCACGGCCGTGCGATCGAGCGCGCGACGGCCGGCCAAATGGAATGACAAATTGTTCGGCGCCGGCATCCTCGATATCGAAGCCCTGCTCGACACGCCCCTGCCCGATCCGGCCTCACTGGTCTTTCAAAGCCGGCTGGCCGAAAGAGAACGCACCTGAGTCCGGACGCCGTGTCCAAACTGTCCAGACCCGTCTGGACACCTCGGATGCCCATGGGACAAGGGTTTTAGGCGATTCGTCCAGAATCCAGCCACACCCCTCGCGCAATATTGTTAGCCTGACAGGCGACCGGCCATCAGGTAGTCGCACGCGGCAAGTGCATGCACGTGCATGACATGCCGGAACTCCGCGATGCTGACGGCCTCGTCGATGCCGCCCATGCCGGCCGGCGAGCAGCCGTAGACGAAGCACGGCACGCCGGCGCGCCGCCAGAAGCGCGTGTCGGTGCCGCCGAGGCTGACGATCGGCTGCGGCGGGTAGCCGAGCGCCGCGGCGGCGTTGCGCGTCAGATGGCCCATCATCTCGTGCGTCGGATCCGACCAGGTCGACTCCGGGTTGCCGGACAGCAGTTCCTCGACGCTCACCATCGGATAGCGCGCGACGATTGCAGTGACTTTTTCCATCACCGCCGCCCGCGTGATGCCGACCGGCGGGCGGAAGTCGACATCGAGCACGCACTCGGCCGGCAGCAGGTTGATCTTCACGCCGCCCTGCAGGGTGCCGAGGTTGACCGAGACGCGCCGCATGACGCCGGCGCCGCCCTGGCCGAGCGAACGGTCGGCGGCTTCCATGACTTCGCCACGCTGCAGCGTCTGGCGCACGGTCTCCGGTTCGTCCGGCACCATCGCCTCGATCGCCTCGAGATCCTTGATCAGGGACGCTGCGATCTTGTTGGCGCTGGGGCTGGTGTGAGGATAGGCGCTGTGGCCGCCCGGGACGGCGATACGGAAGCGCACCCACAGCATCGACTTCTCGCCGAAGCGCACGGTGTGGATGCCGCTCGGCTCGGTGTTGAGCACGCAGTCGCCCAACACCTCGGCCGCGCAGTTGCGCACCAGCCAGTCGGCGCCCCACCTGCCGCCGGTCTCCTCGTCGGACACCACGGTGAGCGTGACCTTTCCCGGCAGTTCGTGGCGCAGGCGGTGCAGGTAGGCGTGGACGAACAGGAGCGCCGTCGTTCCGCACTTCATGTCGACCGTGCCGCGCCCGTAGACCCGGCCGTCGACGATATCTCCCGACAAAGGATCGTGCTTCCACACCGACCGATCGCCGATCGGAAACACGTCGAGATGGCCGTTCAGCACCAGGTGGCGGCCCGGCGACTTTCCCTCGAAGGTGCTGATCAGGTTGGGAAATATCTGCTGCGGCGCTTCCGTGCGGTGCGCGATGCCCTCGGCATCGAGAAACTTGCGGAAGAACTGGGCGGCTTCCGTCGTGTCGCCCGGCGGGTTGCAGGTGTCGATGCGCGTGAACGCCTGCAGGAACTCGAGCTGGCGGTCGCGCTCCGTGTCGAGCCAGTGAAGAAGCTTGTCACGCAAAGGACGGAACCGATGCCCTGTGCACGACCTTGCCGTCCTTGACGACGCCGAGACACGGCGCACCGCCCAGCGGATAGGCAATGCCGCGCGGATCGTCGGTGTCCCACACCGCGATGTCGGCGGCGCGTCCGACGGCGATGCGCCCGGCTCTGTCGCCGAGACCAAGGGCGCGGGCGCCGTTCACGGTGAAGCCGCGCAACGCTTCCTCGGGCGTGAGACGAAACAGGTAGCAGGCGAGATTCATCTGCGCCGCGGGCGAGACCGTGGCCGAGCTGACAGGATTCGAGTTCGTCGCCAACGCCATCGGCACGCCCAGCTCGCGGAAGGTCTCGACCGGCGGCTTGCGCGTCTCGTGCAGGGAAAAATGCGCGCCGGGCAGCAGGGTCGCCACCGTGCCGGCCTCGGCCATCGCGCGCACTGTCGTGAGCGAGGCATATTCCAGATGATCGGCCGACACGCCGCGATGCCGGGCCACGACCGCGCCGGCGGCGAAATCGGTGTACTGGTCGGCGTGCGCCTTGACCGGCAGCCCGTAGGACTGCGCCTTGGCGAACAGGCGGCCCATCTGCGCGTGGTTGAAGCCCACCTTGTCGCAGAAACCGTCGACCTGATCGACGAGGTCGAGCCGCACTGCCTCGGGCAGCACCTCGTTGCACATGAAGTCGACGTAGTCGTCGCGCCGGCCGGCGAACTCCGGCGCGAGGCCATGCGCGCCGAGATAGGTCGACACCACCGTGACCGGCAGGTCGCGGCCCAAAGCGCGCGACACCCGCATCAGGCGAAGCTCGACATCCTTGTCGAGGCCGGCCCCCGACTTGCTTTCGACGGTGGTGACGCCGTTGGCGATCAGCCGGCTCATGCGCGCACGGCTGGCCTCATAGAGCGCGTCTTCCGACAACAGCCGCGTGCGCTTGACGAGATGGCCGACGCCGCCGCCCTTCGGTTCGAGGTCCCAGCGCTGGCCACCCTGGCTCAGCACCTCGAAGTCGATCAGCCCCTCCTCGCCGTAGACGATGTGGGTGTGCGGATCGACCAGCCCGGGCGTGACGACCTTGCCGCCGACGTCCCAGACCTCGGCCGCGCCGCCGGCCGGTACGTCAGACGCGCGGCCGACCCAGGCGACCTTGCCGCCCGCAATGCCGACCGCACCGTCGGCCACGAGGCCGAACGGTGCCTCGCCGTCCATCGTGGCGATGGCGCCGTTGGTCAGCAGCAGGTCAAAGACCACCGCTCAGCCGCCCGTGCTCATCCGACCGGCATGGTCTCGGCGAGCGGCGGCAGCTTCACCACCTTGGCGTACCAGGCCTCGAGCTTGGGATGGCCGGGCCGCCACGGCTCATTGGCGTAGCGGAAATCGAGGTAGCCCAGCGCGCAGCCGATGGTGATCTCGCCGATGGTGGTCAGCATGCCGAGCGAGCCCGCTTCCTTCTCCAGCAGATCGACCGAGCGGGCCACCTTGCCCTGCTGCAGGGCGATGTAGCCCTTGCGGCCCTCGTCCTGCGGCAACGGGATTTCGCGCCGGCGCGGTTGCGTGGCATCGAGAATGCCGTCGCCCAGCGCCTCCTGCTGCAGCGCCTTCCAGCGCGCCGGACCGGCCGGCGGAAAAAGCTTGGGCGCCGAGCCGATGCTGTCGAGATACTCGCAGATCACCGGGCTGTCGTAGAGATGCATGCCGTCGTCGGTGATCAGCGTCGGCACTTTCGAAAGCGGATTGAGCGCCAGCAGCGCCGGATCGGTGGTGCCGATCTTCAGGCGCTCGATCTGCTTGTCGATGCCGCGGGCGATGGCGCAGGCCGTGACCTTGCGCACGTAGGGGCTGGCGGGCGAGTAGGCGAGTTTCATTGATCGGTTCCTCTCCAAATCATGTCATCCGCGGCGGAGTAATCTCCGCCTTGAGCGTAACGAGGGATCTTCGACTTTGCGACGACGAAAACGGTCCCTCTCTACGTACGCCGCGAGACGCTCACGTGCCGACGTTCTTGTCCAACCACGGCTGGCCACGCTCGGCCCAACCGTTGGTGCCGTAGGTGGTGAACAACAGCCTGTTCTGCGCCTTGCTGGCGAACAGAAAGCGCGGCGTGTAGTGCGCCCGGAGGCCCTCGGAAGACTCGGAGGCGAGGAACAGGTCCAGCGCCCAACGATGCTCCTCCGGCCATTCGGATCGCAGCGGCAGGATGCGGGCGCTGCGCACCTCGACCCTGAAGTAGTCGAGCTTCTTGAATTGTTTGGTTTCACGCCAAACCGGTTCGACCTGGCTACGCCAGCGTAGGCAGGGTCCTCAACCCGTATGATGGGCGTTGATGACGGTAATGCGCTCGGTCAGCCGGCCTGCAGCCTCGCCGGACATCACCAAGGCGCCGGCGGCGCCGAAAATCAATCCCCGTCTGGTCCGCATCGCTTCTCTCCCCTCTCGCCAGGCTAGCGATATTGAGCCGTGTCGGCCACATAGCCCGCCGCCACATCGGCCGCGAGCGCCGCATCGGCTCGCGTCCTGGGATCGCCGTGCCCGCCGCCGCCCGGCGTGCCGAGGGAGACGGTGTCGCCCTTGGTGATCACGTACTGCTTCTTGGGATCGGTCAGGCGGCCGTTGATCTTGAGTTCGCCCGGCGCGCCCGCCTTGCCGCCCTCGATGCCGAAGGCGGCGAAGATGGTGCGTTCGGCGAGGAAGGAGACGGCGATGGCTGAGTCGCTGAGGCTTTCGATCAGGATCTCCTGACCGAGGCCGCCGCGGTGACGGCCGGGGCCGCCGCTGTCGGGCCTGAGCTTCTTGTGATGGAAGCGCAGCGGCGCGATGTGCTCGCTGATCTCGATCGAGGTCGAGCTGACGTTCGACGGCCACGAGAGACAGGTGACACCGTCGCGCTGCGAGTTGCCGCCCATGCCGCCGTTGTAGAAGAACATGTTGGCGTAGGGCCTGCCGCCGCCTTTGCCGTCACTGCGTACGCCCGACTGGTTCATGCCCCACATCGGCGAGCCGCAGGCCGCCATCACGCGCTCGGGCACGATCTGGCCGAGGCAGCCGAACACCAGCATCGGAACATAGTGGCCGATCAGCATGCGCGAGCCGCCCGGCGCGGGGAACTGCGGATTGACGATGCAGCCAGCGGGCGCGCTGAGCTTGATCGGACGCCACGCGCCCTCGTTGTTGGGCAGGTTGGGGCTGGTGCAAACCTTGACCCCGTACATCGCCATCGCGTTGGTGTAGCAAAGCGCGCAGTTGATGGCGCGATCGACCTGGGCGTCAGTGCCGGCGAAATCCATCGATATCTCGTCACCCTTGACCGTGAGCGACATCTTGAGCGTGATCGGCGTCTCCATGATGCCGTCGGTCTTGACCTCGCTGTGATAGGTGCCATCGGGCAGCTCGGCGATCGCCGCCCGCATCGCCGTCTCGCAGCGGCCTTGGATCTCGCGCGCCAGATCGGTGAGGTCGGGCAGGTCGTAGTTCTCCATCAGGACCTTCAGCCGGTCCTCCATCAGGTCGAGCGCCACGACCTGGGCCCATAGGTCGCCCATCGTCTGGTCGGGCGTGCGCACGTTCTTGCGGATGATGGCGACCAGCGTCTCGTCGGTCTTGCCGGCGGCGATCATCTTCATCGGCGGGATCTGCAGCCCCTCCTCGAAGACCTCGCGCGGCTCGGGGCTGCGGATCTTGCCGCCGATGTCGGGCGCGTGCGCCGTCGTGGCGCTGAAGGCCACCAGCTTAGCCCCGATGAAGATCGGCTTGGCCAGCGTGATGTCGGGCAGATGGCCGGTGCCCAGCCAGATGTCGTTGGTGATCAGCACGTCGCCCGGCTGGAGCTGGTCGGGCGGGAAGAAGCGCAGGAAGTGCTTCACCGTTTCGGGCAGCGTGCCGATGAAGCTCGGGATGCTCTCGGAGGCCTGGACCAGCGACTGGCCCGACGCGTCGGTGATGACACAGGAGAAGTCGTAGCTCTCGCGCACGAGAGTGGAGAAGCTGGTGCGCACCATGGCGACGGCGGCCTCGTCGACCGTCGAGATCAGCCGCCGCCACAGGAGCTCGAGCTCGATGGGATCGAAGGTGCGCGCCATCACTTTGCCTCCGCCAGGATCGAACCGTCTCTAAGCAGGCGCGCCGTGGCGCCGGGTCCGACGATGAAGGTGCTCTCGTCTTCCTCGAACACGGCCGGCCCCTCGATAACCGTGCCGGGCGCCAGCGCGTAGCGGTCCCACACCCTGGTCTGCAGGGTCTTGCCCTCGTCGGGGAAGAACACCGGCCGCGTGCCCTTGTCGGCCGCCGCGGACGCGTGGCGCGTCAGCACGAGCTTGCCGCCGGTGCCCGGCATCGGCGCGCTCACGGAGAGGCGCAGCGCCACGAACTGGATGGCGGCACCCGGCGGGATGCGGGCGAACAGCGCCTTGTAGGCGGCCTCGACCTCGGCCCGCACGCCGGCGTCGCTGAGCGGCGACGGCAGCACGACGGTGATCTCGCTGCCCTGGCCGATGTAGCGCATGTCGGCGAGACGACGAACGGTGCGGCCCTCGACGTCGGCGCCGGTGAGGCGCAGCACGTCGAGCGATTCCTTCTCCAGCCCGACGAAGATATCTTCCGCGCCCTTCATGTCGGCGGCGCCG
>CAMDCA010000066.1 GCA_945889645.1 Rhizobium sp. Q54 | reverse complement strand
CTTTGCAGCAGCTCTCATCACTACAGCAAACGCCGACACCCCGCCCTCAAGACTGGTCGCCAGTGGCGGGTTGAGACGGGTCGAAGTCCAACCCGCGTCTACTACTCATCCCACAGCGCCGACGGGTCTACCGCCAGATCAAAGAGCGTGATGTGGTTCGACAGTGCATCATCGAGGATAGCTGCTACGATGTCGGGCGCCAGCGTGGCTTGGTTGCGTCGTCCACGCCGACAACGTGACGCCGCCCAGTTTCAGGTCCTCGTCCCCAGAGACCGTTGGATTTCGGTTCCGTTTCCTCCGCCAGTACCAAGGGCCCCCTTGCGGGGGCCCTTGTGGTGCGGCACCAAGGTTTCTGATGCCACGCACGCCTAAGCCAGGAAAACGGCCGCCGACCCGCGGACGCCCGCCGCGCCGCGAAAGTGGCGCGCCATCGCCCCGCGAAGCACGCGCGCGCGCCTTCCGCGCAGCACGCGACGAGTCCGTCCGGGAGCCGCGCGAACCGTCGCGCGGCGAGGCGCGGACGCCAGCAGGTCGCGTACGCCGCGAACCGCCGCGGCGTGAGCCCCACGAACCACCGCGTCGCGAGACCCGCGAGGCCCCGCGCCGCGAGACCCGCGAACCACCGCGTCGTGAGGCGCGCGAAGCGCCGCGTCGTGAGGCGCGCGAGCCACCGCGTCGTGAGGCGCGCGAAGCGCCGCGTGGCGTGCGGCGCGAACCGCCGCGACGGGCTGGCCATGAGCGGCCGCGCCGGGAGACACGCGAGCGTGAACCCGAGTTCGCCCGCATCGCCGGTATCGCGGCTGTATCGGCGGTCTTTGCCAAGGCTCCGGACCGGGTGGCCCGCCTGTTCTTCGAGGCGCGCGCAAAGCAGCAGGTCGCGGCCCTGTGCGCCACCATGGTGGCAACACGCCGGCCGTTCCGCGAGGTCTCGTCCGAAGAACTGACCCGCATCGCCGGCACCCCCATGCACGGAGGCGTGGTTGCCCTGGCACAGCCGGCCGCGATCGGCCAGCTTGATGTGCAGGAAGCCGAGCGCTGGGCGCATGACCGCACACTGCTTCTGGTGCTGGACGGCGTCGGCAATCCGCACAATCTCGGCGCCATCATCCGCACGGCGGCGTTCTTTGGCGTGCGGCGGGTGGTGCTGTCCGACCATACCAGCCAAGCCTTGCCGTCCGACGCCAGCGTGCGCGTGGCCGAGGGCGGGTTCGAGCACATCACCGTCTACCGAGCCCATAACTTGCCGCGCATGCTGACGCGCCTGCAGGGCTGCTACCAGGTGATCGGCACTGCAGCGATCGGCGGCGTGGCACCGAACGCCCTCCGCCTCGGCGGCAAGGCGGCGGCCCTCGTGCTGGGCAACGAGGAGCATGGCCTTGGCCGAGCCACGTTGGAGGCCTGCCGGTACATCGTGACGCTGCCCGGCGCCGGCGCGGTGCAGTCGCTGAATGTCGCGGCCACGGCCGCGGTGCTGATCCACGCTCTGGTTTCCGCCTAGGCAAATCGCGGATACTGGGGCCGCAGCATCCCAGGGCCCGCATGTTCGAAGACCTCTCCGTCACCGACGTCTTCCCGACGCCGATCTGGACCGTCGACCTCAAACCCGAGGTCGCCGGCGAATTGAACGCCCGGCTGCTGGCGAAGATTCCGCGTCCGGTGTTGCCGCCGGGCGCCAACTGGCAGACCGACCCAATCCTGCACCAGCATCCGGACTTCGCTGATGTCGTGCGCTTGGCCGAGAGCGGCGGTCGCGCCGCCGCGACGGTACGCGTGGACAACGACAAGTCATGATGCGCCGGGCCGTGTTCCTGCTCCTGCTTGCCGGTGGGCTCGGCGGCTGCGGCGAGCCCGCGTGGTTCGCGGTGATGTATCCGAACGCCAACAACAGACAGATCGAGCGCGTGCTCGGCATGTTCAAGACTCTCGCCGCCTGTCGCGAGGCGATTGAGCAGGAGTTCTATGAGGTTCGCCTAGCGGGGGCGGGCGGTCCACGCATCGGCTGGGAGTGCCACAGCGAATGCGGCGAGAATGACGACGGGACATTCAGCTGCAAGCGGGTCGAACCCGGCATCGTCTAAGCGACCCGTGCAAAGGTCACGGTCGCGAGCGCTCCCCTTGCCGGACCGCCTTCAGCGCCGCAATGTGTTGAACATGAGAATCGGCGCAGTGGCGGCTCAATGCGGCCTGCCGCCCAAAGCAATCCGCTACTACGAGAGCGTCGGCTTGATCGGTCCGGCCGAGCGCCAAGCCAACGGCTATCGCCTCTACAATCCTGACGATGTGGAAAAGCTGCGCTTTCTCGGCCGCGCCCGCGGGTTCGGCTTTTCGCTCGAGGCGATGGCGGAGTTGCTGCGTCAGCACCGCTCAGGCTCTGCGTCGTGCGAACGGGTTAGGGAGATGGCCCTGGCACAGGCCGCCGACGCCGAACAGCGCATCGCAGAGTTGCGTGCGCTGCGCGAGATGTTGCTGGCGCTGGTGGCCGAGTGCCCCGGGGGCACGACGGATTGCTGCAACATACTTGCTGCCCTGGCGGACAAGAAGGCCGTGCCTGTGCTGGCGGCCGCCTCGGACCACGGCTGCTGCTGACCCCAAGTGTCCAAGGCATTCACCAAGGAGAACGACGACGCGGAGGAGGAGCCTGCCTCCGACCGTGCGGCGCCCGCCGCCGCGGTGCGCAACCTGATCACGCCCGCCGGGCTCGATCGTCTGCGCACCGAACTGAACGAGTTGCGCCGGGTCGAGCGGCCGAAGGTGGTCGAGACGGTGGCCTGGGCGGCGTCAAACGGCGACCGGTCCGAGAACGGAGACTATATCTACGGCAAGCGCCGCCTGCGCCAGATCGACGCGCGCATCCACTTTCTCGGCGAGCGCCTAAAGATTGCCGAGCCGGTCGACCCGGCTAAGCAGAAGAACCGCGATCAAGTCTTCTTCGGTGCGACGGTCACCTACGCCGACGACGGCGGCAAGACCGGCACGGTGCGCATCGTCGGTATCGACGAGGCGGGGGAAGGCGAGGACGTGAGCTGGATCTCGCCGATCGCCCGCGCCCTGATGCGGGCCCGGGTCGGCGACAGCGTGCGGATCGAGACGCCGGCCGGCGCCCGATCCATCACCGTGCAATCCATCCAGTATCCCGACTAGTCGCTCGTCTAGTCGATCGCCAGGGCGGCCTGGCGCAGCGGCTCGAAGCGCGGGACGCGCTTCCGCTCGCGGACCTTGACGCCCATTCTGAGCTTCTCGCGTACGTCGCTGCTGAGCAGGAAGTCTAGCGGCTGCTGCACCTGGGAGACGACGGGCAAGGTGCCGGCGATCTGCGCCGCCCATGCATGCCGAAGGCGGGCGCCGTCCGGGTAGTGGACCTCGCCACGGCAGCCATGCTCGCCACGCGCGCAGTGGAAGTGCTCGTCGCGCTGCAGGCCGAGGTTGGCGTAGTCGTTGGTCATCTCTTCGCCCGGCAGGATTTCGCGCACCGCGATCTCGAAGCCGAACTCGGTCGCCAGGCAGTTCGGCGAGCACGAGTGGTTGACGAAGCGGGAGTTGTCCCAGGCCAGTACGAAGCGCCCCTCGCGGGTCATCCAGGTGTGGCGCACGAGGTCGAGGGCGACCCGAGGCGGCAGGGCCTTTACGTCGGCCACCGTCAGATAACGGTCCAGCGGATCGGTCGCCCAGACAATCGTCCCGCGTGGAATCAGCGCCGTCGCAAACACTCCGCTACCGATGACTGGGTCAACCTCGCGAAGTTCCGTACGTGGATGGATCATTTTCCCTCCGCTGAGCGGCTACGCAGTGCCCATGGCCGGGAACTGACGTCGTCCGCAGATGAAGATTCCCCCGCGTGGTACGCGCGGTGGCTCGGCACCGGCTCGGTGCCATGCGCCCAGGCCCAGAACTGCCGGGCATTGCGTGCGTAGCCGGCGACCGGCTGCGCAACCGCGGGCGCAAGCTTGAGAGCGTGAGCGACCTTGGCGTCCCAGCCCTGCCACAGGTGCAGGACATCGTCGCCGCCGATTCTGCCACGGCAGTCGGGCGCGCCGCACATGCAGCGCAGCTTGCCGGACAGGTTCAGGCCGCCGTATTCGCAGGTGATCTGCTCGCCCGGAACAATGTCGCGGACCGCGATCTCCAGGTCAGGGCCGACGCCGAGCATGGCGGGGGCGCAGGAGTGGTTAACGTTGCGCGCCAGGTCCCAGCACAGGACGTAGTTGCCCGCGCTGTCGACGTAGGCGTAGCGCTCAATATGGGGCTGGTAGGCAGGAGGCAGCGCCTCTACCTCGTCCAAGGTCATGACCCGGTCGAAGCGGCAGAGCGCCCAGGTGAGTGTGCCGCGCGGGATCGGCCTGGTGGCGAAAACGCCATAGCCGACCTCAGGCGATATGAAGTGCAGCTCCGTGTCGGGATGCATCATGGATCACGGATCCTCGGAGGCTGCTATGCGGCAGCGCGCTGCGAAGCGCGCGTGACGAAGCACGGCGCCGCTGCGCGGCAGCAGATTGCGGGACGGAGGATTCAAAACGGAAACGGAGGCGCGCGAGCGCTTAAGCCCATGACGCCGAAAGCTTGCGGCGGCAGGGTCGCCTGTCACGGCGTACTCATCTCGGCGAGGCGAGGTACGGTCACTGCGCCGACGCGGCAACGCGCCGCGTACGCTTGCCGGCAAGGGCAGTGGGACGAACTAAAGAAGCGGTAGCGGTTGGGCCGCTGGCAACAGTGGCAGGGCACTGACTCGAGGCTTCTCCGTTGCATTCGTTTTGAGACAGTCGCAATTCGTTTTTATAACAACCGTTGCCAAATGCGAGTCGTTTGTGAGGGTCGAGCGTCGAAATGTGATCGACGCACGGTGGCCCAACTTTCGGCGCGCTTCGTTGCGGGAGTTCTGTGGGGTCACGGACCTCCTTCGATCTCCTCGCGGCGCATCTCCAGGGCCAGCCATTGGTCCTCGGCGGCCGCTAGCGCCGCCCTGGTTTCGGCAAGCTTGGTGGCGGCGGCCTGGAACGAGGTTTTGTCGCGGGCGAACAGAGCCGGGTCAGCCAGCCGCGCCTCCAGGACGACGACGTCGCCGGCCAGCGCTTCCATCTGTTTGGGCAGCGTCTTGAGCGCGTGCTGTTCCTTGAATCCGAGGCGGGGACGCCCCGGCCGTGGCTCGGTGGACTGCGCCGCGCGCGGTTGCGGCGCACGCGGCTCCGGTGCAGGGGCGGATGCGGGCGCCTTGGCGCGCACCCCGTGGCCGCGCTGGGCGACCATGTCGGAATAGCCGCCGGCGTACTCGATCCAGCGCCCGTTGCCGTCGTAGGCGAGGATTGCTGTGGCTACCCGGTCCAGGAAGTCGCGGTCGTGGCTGACCACCAGCGCCGTGCCGGGGTACTCGGCCAACATCTCTTGCAGCAGGTCGAGGGTCTCCAGGTCGAGGTCGTTGGTCGGTTCGTCCAAGACGAGCAGGTTCGACTGCTGCGCCAGGGCGCATGCGAGCATCAGGCGGCCGCGCTCGCCCCCGGATAGGACCCCCACCGGGGTCCGCGCCTGTTCGGGCTTGAACAGGAAGTCGCGCATGTAACCGACCACATGCTTGCTCACGCCACCGACCGTTACCTGGTCGCTGGTGCCGCCGGTCAGGGTTTCCTGAAGGGTGCGGGCCGGGTCCAGGCTGGCACGCTTCTGGTCCAGGGTAACGGGCTGTAGCCGCACGCCATGGCGGACGTAGCCCGCGTCCGGCTTCAGGTCGCCGGTCAGCATGCGCAGCAGGGTGGTCTTGCCCGAGCCGTTGGGCCCAACGATTCCCAGGCGGTCGCCGTGCAGGATGCGCAGGGACAAATCCTGGATGACCGTCTGCTCGCCCCAGGCCTTGCCGACCTTGCGGGCCTCGATGACCAGCTTGGCGGTGACGTCCTCGGCGTCGTTCACAGTCAGCTTGACCGTGCCTATGGCGCGCTGGGACTCGACCCGGGTTTGGCGCAGCCCGCCGAGGTCACGCAGGCGCTTCTGGTTGCGCTTGCGGCGGCCGCTGACGCCGTAGCGCACCCAGTCCTCTTCGGCGGCGATCTTGCGGTCGAGTTTGTGCCGTTCGACCTCCTCCTGTTCCAGAATCGTGTCACGCCACTCCTCGAAGGCCGCAAACCCCTGGGTCAGGCGGCGCACCACGCCGCGATCCAGCCACAGGGTGTTGCGGCACACGTTGGTCAACATGCGGCGGTCGTGGCTGACCAGGATCAGGGCCGAGCGGCGGCTGGCGAGTTCCTCTTCCAGCCACTCGATGGCAGGCAGGTCTAGGTGGTTGGTCGGTTCGTCGAGCAACAGGACGTCGGGGTCCGGCGCCAGCACGCGGGACAACGCGGCGCGGCGAATCTCGCCGCCCGACAGGGTGCTAGTGCCCTCCGCGCCCGAAAAACCAAGGGCTTCCAGCACGCGGCGGGCCTGGTAGGGATCATCCGCCGGCCCTAGGCCCGCCTCGACGTACTCCAGCACCGTGGCGAACCCGTTCAGGTCGGGCTCTTGGGGCAGGTAGCGAATGCCCACGCCCTTGGTGACGATGCGCTCGCCCGCGTCGGGCTCGATCTGGCCGGCGGCGATCCTGAGCAGGTTGGACTTGCCGGAACCGTTGCGCCCGACAAGGCAGACGCGGTCGCCGACGCCGATCGCCAAGTCGACTCCGTCCAGCAGGGGTGCGCCGCCGTACGATAGGCGGACGTCACGCAACGCGAGAAGCTGCTCAATGGCCATGCGCACTTCATACCCTGCGCCACCGAGAGCGCCGCATTCCTTTGTTGCTTCCCGGCGCACGCGCCGCGGGGGCCGCGACCTTCTTCCTCAAGCCCCTGGCTCGGCTCTTAATGGGCCGCATCGGGGCGAGGCGTTAATAGCGCTATATCAAATAATTATAAGGACAATCTATGCGAGGCCCGTTCGCCTGCGTTCGCCGACTCGCGTGGATGGCTGACTTACCCGGCGTCGGCCAAACCGGAACCGCGTTCGTCGGAGGACGACGAGCCCGGCCTGGCGGCCAATCTGCTGGATCCGTCCACCTACTGGCAGGCCTTGCGACTGGACGTGCCCATGCGCTGGATCCTCGGCGATCCGCGCGACGCCTCCTCGGACATCGCGCTGCCGCCATTGCGCGCCCCAGCGACCAAGTAGCCCGGCACTCCGGCCGTGCGGTTCTGTCGCTGAACCGCTAGGGTGGCGGCCCTTCATGACCGCCCCGGCGAAATCCCAGAGCCCCGCAGTTGCTGCGCCGCGCCCGATTGTGCGCCTGCGCCCTGGCCGTCAGGGCCGCGTCCTGCATGGCCACCCGTGGGTCTACTCGAACGAGATCGAGATGGATCCCGCCACCAAGGCGTTGGCGTCCGGCTCGATCGTTCGGCTGGAGCGCCACAACGGCGGGCCGATCGGCACGGCGATGTTCCATCCCCATACGCTGATCGCTGCGCGCATACTGTCGCGTGAACCCACGGATCAGGTCGACGTGGCATTCCTGCGCGACCGGGTGGAGCGGGCACTAGCGCTGCGCACCCGCATCCTCGCGCAGCCCTATTACCGCTTGATCCACGCCGAGGCGGATGAGTTGCCGGGACTGGTCGTTGACCGTTATGGCGACGTCCTGGCGCTGCAGGCGAATACCGCCGGCATTGATCGCCTGCTGCCCATGCTTCTCCCGGTTCTGCAGGAAGCGTTGCGGCCCGCGGCCATTGCCTTGCGCAATGATTCGCCGGCGCGGGCCGTCGAAGGCCTCGACCCGGATTCGCGATGGACCGGCGGAACCCACGAAGGATCGGTGCGCGTGGAAGAGGGTGGGGCAACCTTCTTCGCCGACGTGCTGGCGGGCCAGAAGACCGGCTGGTTCTACGACCAGCGCGACAATCGCGATTTCATTGCCTCATTGAGTTCCGGGGCGCGCGTATTGGACGCCTACACGCACACAGGCGGTTTTGCGGTGCGGTGCGCCCGCTCCGGTGCGTCGGCTGTGGTTGCCATCGACCGATCTGAGTCGGCGCTTGCGCTGGCGTCGCGTGCCGCCACGGAGTCTGGCGTCGCTGGGCGGATCACGTTCCGGCGCGCCGAGGTGTTTGCCGAACTCGAAGCATTGGCCGCGGCGAAAGAGCGATTCGACGTCGTCATCGCCGATCCGCCAGCGTTCGTGAAGTCGCGCCGCGAACTGGAATCCGGCCAACGTGGCTACCGCAAGCTGGCGCGGTTGTCCGTCGCTTTGACCGCGCCGCGCGGCATTCTAGGAATCGCCTCCTGCAGCCACAACGTCTCGGTCGAGGCGTTCCAGGAGCAGGTGGCGCGCGGCTTGGCGGACGCCGGTCGGACCGGCCGGATCATCCGCTCCGCGGGGGCCGCGGCCGATCACCCGTTGCACCCAATGCTGCCGGAATCGGCCTATCTGAAGATGCTGGTGCTGGCGCTGGACTAGCGCTTGCCGCGGCCGGTCCTGACCGCCGAGGCCACCAGGACTGCCGCCAGCACTAGCTTCAACGACGTCTCCGGCGCGGGCGCCGCCAGCAAAGCTCCGGGCACCGCACCGACGATTGAGGCTGCTCCCATCGGCAAGGCGATGCGACGGAGTTCGCCGCACGTCGGCAGAAGGTGCATGCGGCCGTAGCGCACGAGCCCCGCGGTGACCGCCACCACCGAGATCGCCAGGCTGGCGGTCCCGGCGGTGGTGGCATCGGCGCCGAACACGATGATCAGGGTCGGGATCAGGAACTCGCCGCCCGCCACCCCCATGAGCGCAGCGACCGCGCCAATGACCGCCCCGAACACGACGCCGGCAGCGGTGCCCGCCACCGACGTGGGGTCGACAAGGTGCAGGGGCATGGTCGGGAAGAACGCCTCAGCGATCAGAACGGCCGCCACCTCGAGCAGCAGAAGCCCGAGCAAGCGCTCGAAGCGATGTTCGCTGAGGCGCCGCAGCAGGCCGGGCGCGATGAAGGCGCCGATCAATGCTCCCAGCATCAGGCCATGGATCGCGTTGGTGAAGTCGTGCAGCGGCTCCAACGACAAGGTGGCGCACGCAGCGCAAAGGCACCGACCAGGGTGACCAGACTGATGACGAGGTTCATCGGCACGCCGGCGCGCGCCGACATGCCGAACAAGAGAAGGAGAACCGGGAGACGAAACTCGCCTCCGCCGACGCCGATTAGGCCGGCCAGAAGGCCGATCAGGCCACCCGCAATCAGAACTCCGGTGGCCTGCCGCGTCAAACCAGGACTAAACCAGAACCCACGAGGGGTCGCGGCTGGCCTTGCCGGTCCGCTCCGCCAGCAGCGCGCGATGCACGGCCAGCAGGTTCCAATGCACGGCCTCGAGCAGCTTGAACGAGAGGCGCGACTCTTCGCGGAACAGACGCGAGAACTCTCCGGCGCCGATCTCCAGCAGCACTGCGTCCTTCAGCACCTGGCAGTTGGCGCTGCGTGGCCCCTGATCCAACAGCGAGATCTCGCCGAAGATGCGGCCAGGCCCGAGGTCTGCCAGCGTCATCAGGTGGCCGCCGCGTTCGACTGTCACCTCGACCTGGCCCCGCGCCATGACGAAACAACTGGCGGCAGGGTCACCTTCGGTGAACAGCGTCTGGTCCTTGGCCACTTCCCACTGCCGCATGCTGTGGCACAGGGAGTTGATCTCGGTATCGGTGAATGCCTCGAAGAACGGCATGCGGCGCAGGAAGCCAACGCAGTCTTGCGACAGGCCGTGCACGCGCCCGGACATTCCGGTCGACGGCGGCTGGGTCGGCCCCGTGAACTTGGTGGGACGCGAAGCGATGTCGGAATCGAGGTGGCGGATGGCGCTGCAAAGGCCGAGCGCTAGGCGGTACAGAACCTTGAACGCTGGCGTCGCGTAGGCGCGGCGCAATTCATGGAAGCGTGCGAGCTCGATCTCATAACCGGCAATATCGTCGATCGCGCGCGCCGTCGCGAGATAGCCGGGCGAATCGCCTGGCGCCGACTCGCCGATCGACTCACCGGGGCCGACGGTGACGTGCAGGCCCTGGCTGCCGTCGGTCAGCGTCGTCGACAGACCTACGCGCCCGCTGGTCAGCAAGTACATGCGGTCCTGCGGCATGTCCTGGCAGAACAGCACGGTACCGGCCTTGACCGCGACCGGTGTTACGAAGGTCTCGACTTCGGCGCGTTCTTGGGCAGTCAGATCGTCGAACGCGCGAACCTCTCGCGAGGATTGAACACTCCCGGCCATACCCATCCTTACGCCTGCCACGTTCCGGCGCCCCTCCGGTTCGCAGCGACTGCTCCACAGGTCGGCAAGATACAAAGGCATACCCGAAAAGACCATGCCGCCCGTACAGCTTTGTGATTCGATCGGCGATACCCCGCCGACCCTTGATTCGCGCGGCCCGAGGGGCGCTTCTATGTAGGTGCGCCCCGTGTTGGGAGCGGCCTGGAACCGATGCCCGCGCTGACCCTCACCGTCTTCATCCTTACATACGTCGGCATGGCCATCGGCCGCGTGCCGGGCATGCGCCTCGATCGGACCGGGATCGCGCTGGTTGCCGTCGCCGTCCTGCTCGGTGCCGGCGCCATCGACACGGCATTTGTCGGCCACGCCGCAGACGCGCCGACCTTGCTGCTGCTGTTCGCTCTTAGAGCCGATCCAAGAAGTTGAGATTGAGCGGCAAGGGATTGGCCTGGTCAGGCGCCGGAGCATGATGCGGATCATGGCGAGGCGAACGAAGGCGACGACGGTTCTGGCGTAGCGCTCGAAGTCGCGGGCGAGGCGGCGGTTGCGGG
>CAMDCA010000065.1 GCA_945889645.1 Rhizobium sp. Q54 | reverse complement strand
TGCGCTCGTCCCAGGACGCGCTAACGTCGAGGGCCGGATCCGCGGATTGCACGAAATGCTCGTTTAGTTTACACTAAACAATATGGTCAAGACCTTGAAGCCTGGGCGGCCTGCGGTCGGTCTCATTCGCGGTCAGGCAGTCATGTATGCCCGTGTTTCGTCCAAGGAGCAGGAGAAGGAAGGATTCTCGATCCCAGCCCAACTCAAGCTGCTTAGGGACTATGCGGCCGCACAGGGCATGGCTGTCGCGCAGGAATATGTCGACGTCGAAACCGCGAAGCAGACCGGCCGCACGAGCTTCGGCCAAATGGCCGCCCACCTGAAGGCGCGACCGGACATTCGGGTGTTGCTGGTCGAGAAGACCGACCGGCTCGACCGCAATCTCAAGGATTGGGTGACGGTCGACGAGTTGGAGGTGGAGATCCACCTCGTCAAGGAGGGACTCGTTCTCTCGCGCGAATCGCGCTCCTCCGAGAAGTTCATGCACGGCATCAAGGTGTTGATGGCGAAGAACTACATCGACAACCTGTCGGAGGAAGCCCGCAAGGGCATGCAGGAGAAGGCCGAGCAGGGCATCTGGCCGACGAAGACGCCGCTTGGCTATCGCAACGTCGACGGCCCGGACGGCAAGAAGATCATCGCCGTCGATGCTGCGGTGGCGCCGCTGGTCACCAAATTGTTCGAGTGGTACTCGACCGGCACGCTTTCCCTGAAAGAGTTGGCGCGGAAGGCGCGTGCTGCGGGCCTAGCCCATCTAAAAAGTGGCACCCCGGTGCCGGTCAGCACCGTGCAAACCATTCTGCGTAACCGCCTCTACACTGGCGAGGTCGAGTGGAACGGGCGGACGTACCAGGGCCGGCATGAGCCGCTCGTGTCGCGCGAGCTTTGGGAGCGGGTGCAGGCAGTGCTCACCGGCCGCAACGCGTCGAAGCACCGCCGGATGACGCGTGACTTCGCGTTCTCCGGCCTCATTGCCTGCGCTCAGTGCGGGTGCTCGATTGTGGGCGAGATCAAAAAGGAGCGGTACGTCTACTACCACTGCACGGGTTACGCGGATAAGTGCCTGGGACTGCCCGCGGAGTGTCGCCGCCGGCACCTGCGCGAGGAGGTCCTTGAGCAACAATTCACGGAACTTCTGGGTCGGCTCTATTTCGACGACGAGGTGCTGGAGTGGGTCCGCGAGGCACTGCGCGCAAGCCACGCCGACGAGAAACAGGAGCACGAGCAGGCCATCGAGCGGCTACAGGTCGAAGATCGGCGCCTTCAGGCCCGCCTCGACGCAATGTACGTGGACAAGCTCGATGGCCGCGTGGACGCTGCCTTCTATGAGCGCATGTCGAGCGGATGGCGCGCCGAGCAGGAACGCTGCCGGCGCGAGATCGAGCAGCACCAGTCCGCCAACCGTTCCTACATGGAGGAGGGTGCGAGCCTTCTAGAACTGGCTCGGAACGCCCAGCGGCTGTTCGCTGGACAGGAACCGCGCGAAAAGCGGCGCCTCCTCAATTTCGTACTATCGAACTGCACCTGGGAGGACGGCAGGGTAACCGCTACCTTCCGCCAACCATTTGATTTGCTGGCAGAAACCACCGCCATCGCCGCGCGGTCAGCGGCGGATGGCAGGGCCGATTCGGCGAAAAGTGAGATTTGGCTGGGGGACCTGGATTCGAACCAAGACTGTCCGGGTCAGAGCCGGAAGTTCTACCATTAAACTATCCCCCAGCGGGGCAGCTATGGCCACAACGGGCGGCAAAGTAGGTGCGCCTTCCAGCGATGTCAAACAAGCCGGTGTTCGCGCCTAAGTATGGGTGCGACAAGGCTTTGCATGGCTACCTCGACGGCCCGTCTGAACCTGTTACAGTGCGCCAAATCGCGACGGCAGTGTTGCGCCGAGCGCGAGGGATGAGTGTGGTGCGAACCGCAAACGGAGGGTTGGGCCAAGCCGCGGGCGAAGCTGCGAGCCACAACGCCTTGCGCAACGCGCGCGGCGAGGTCGATGGCGCTGTACGTCCGGATGAGACGTACGCCGCGGTCGACCTCGGCACCAACAACTGTCGACTTCTGATAGCGCGACCGGCCGGTGACGGCTTCCGGGTTGTGGACTCGTATTCTCGCATCGTGAGGCTGGGGGCTGGCGTGGCCGAGACGGGCGCGCTGTCCCAGGCCGCCATGGACCGCACCATCGCGGCCCTGTCGGTGTGCGCGCAAAAGATGCGCCGCCACGGCGTCACCCGCGAACGCCATGTCGCCACCGAGGCGTGCCGCCGTGCCCGCAATGGCGTCGAATTTCTGCGCCGCGTCGAACAGGAAACCGGTCTGCACCTCGACGTCATTCCGCCCGAAGAAGAAGCGCGGTTGGCTTTGTCCGGCTGCACGGCGCTGCTCGACTCGGCGTCCGAGTACACCCTGGTGTTCGACATCGGCGGCGGTAGCACCGAACTGATCTGGACGCGCCTAGTCGCCGGCGAGGAGCCGGAGATGTTGGCGTGGACCTCGCTGCCGTGCGGCGTCGTCACGTTGGCGGAGGCCCACGGCGGCCGCGAGCCCGATGCAGCGGTCTATGAGCGCATGGTCACCGACGTACAGGACCGCCTCGTCGCGTTTGAGGGCAAACAGCAACTGCGCCCTCACTTCGAAGAAGCCGGCGCCCGCATGGTCGGCATCTCGGGCACCGTCACGACGCTGGCCGCGGTTCTCGCCGACCTGCCGCGCTACGATCGCTCGTTGGTCGACGGCGCCTTCGTTTCGACCACCGATTTGCTGCGCGTGTCGCGCCAGCTCGCCAACATGAGCTACGCCGAGCGCGTCGCCCACCCGTGTATCCGCCGCGGCCGCGCCGACTTGGTGCTGCCAGGCTGCGCCGCTCTCGAGGCCATCCTGCGCACGTGGCCGTCGGGCGGCGTGCGCGTCGCCGATCGCGGCCTGCGCGAGGGCATCCTGCGCTCGCTCATGGGGACGCACGCCGTCGTCGGCGCGGCGTTCCGCTAGATGGTTGCGGGAAAAGGCCGCGCCCGCTCTAGCGGGGATCGCCGCACGCCTACCAACAAGGCAGGACGCTCGGTGTCGTCCCAGCGCTGGTTGCAGCGCCAGTTCCGCGATCCGTTCGTCGCCGATGCCAAGGCCCAGGGCTTCCGCTCGCGCGCGGCGTTCAAGCTTGTCGAGATCGACGACAAGTTCGGCCTGCTGACGCCCGGCAAGCGCGTGCTCGACCTCGGCGCGGCTCCCGGCGGATGGACGCAAATTGCCGTCGCGCGGGTGGGGGAGGCCGGCACGTCCGCCATCTACGCCGTCGATATCCTCGAGATGGAACCGATCGGCGGCGCCGCCACCGCCAAGCTCGACATCGACGACCACAAGAGCGTCGCCGCGTTGCGCAAGCTGATGCGTGAACCGGTGGACGTCGTGCTCAGCGATATGGCGCCGCCATCTACCGGCCACCGCACCACCGACGCGCTGCGCGAAGCAGCGCTGGCTGAGAGCGGCCTCGCCACGGCCATCGACTTCCTGCGTCCCGGCGGCGCGTTCGTCGTAAAGGTGATGCGCAACGGCCAGGAGGCTGCCTTCACCGCCGAAGTGAAGAAGCACTTTGAAACCGTGCGCACCTTTAAGCCGAAGGCCTCGCGCCCCGACTCTGCCGAGATCTACGTCGTAGCGACCGGCTTCCGGACGAGTACCAGGTGACGATCAGGCCTACTTGTTCTTCACCAGACGCTTGAACTCGTTGCTCGTGTTGATGACGTTGCCCTCGTCGTCGAGGGTGAAGCGGATCACCGTTTCCTCGGCGCGGCGAGTCATCATCACGGTCTGGTAGTAGACGACGCTGACCACTGGATTGAGCTTCTCCACTGTCACCGCGACCGGTACCCGCTCCTCCTTCGATGTCGCGAGATACTGGTGCACGTTGACGATATACTCGCCCGGCCGGATGCCGCGCAGGGTCACCGTCTCCTGGTTGATCGGGTTCTGAATCGTCGCGCCGTCGACCGTCACCTTGTCGCGAAAGTTGCCGCGGTCGTCGCGGTCGAGGTGCATCAGTCCCTTTTCGCGGTCGTGGTACCAGACGACGCCGCCGGCCGGATCCTCGACGTATAGGTCGATGTCGTCCGGGTGATTGTCCGGCCACGTCGCAGTGATGATGAACTCGGCCTTCGGATCGACCTTCTTTTCGAAGTCGGTCGGATTGATCAGCATGAAGGCGACCATGAACATGAACGTGAAGCTGAGCAACGCGTTGAACAGCATGTCCTGGAACGGATAGAAGACCTCGCCCTCATAGAAGAAGCCGTCCGACGAACGCATGATCGGGCTCCCCTCGCGCCGCTTGCTGGCGCGCACCGCCTCGCGGGCGGTCGGCGGAATTGTCCTGCGCCGCCAGTCTAGCGCGGCCGGCCCCCCGGCGTATCGGCGCGTGGCGTTCGGCGGTTGGCACCGCACGCAGCAAAGGTGCGGCTTTCGGCCTGTCCGGATGGTCCTAGGATTCCCTAGGGGGAAGCCCTATATTCCGCCCCCAATTTACCGCCTATCGGCGCGGCCAAGGCCCCGGCACCGGAGACGCAATGGAGTTTCGCGAGGCTTTCACGTTCGACGACGTACTCCTGAAGCCCGCTGCCTCCTCGATCCTGCCTGCCCAAGCCAATACCAAGACCCGGCTAACCTCCACCGTCACGCTCAACATTCCGCTGATCTCGGCCGCCATGGACACGGTGACCGAGGCGCGCCTCGCCATTGCCATGGCGCAGGCTGGCGGCATGGGCATCATCCATCGCAACCTCGACATCGAGCGCCAGGCCGAGGAAGTGCGCACGGTGAAGCGCTTCGAATCGGGGATGGTGGTCAACCCGTTCACCATCGGCCCCGACAACACGCTGGCCGACGCCATCAAGATGATGGAGCGCCACCGCATTTCCGGCATCCCGGTGGTGGAACAGAACGGCCGCCTAGTCGGCATTCTCACCAACCGCGACGTACGCTTCGCCACGGACCGCAGACAGCCGGTGCGCGAGCTGATGACCAAGGAGTTGGTCACAGTGAAGGCGGGCGTCAACCGCGAGGAAGCCAAGAAGCTCCTGCACCACCACCGCATCGAGAAGCTGCTGGTGGTGGACGACTACTACCGCTGCGTCGGTCTCATTACCGTCAAGGACATCGAGAAGTCCCAGGCCCATCCGGACGCCTGCAAGGACGAGCAAGGTCGGCTGCGCGTCGGCGCCGCCACGTCGGTCGGCGACTCGGGCTTTGCCCGCGCTGAGGCGCTGGTCGAGGCCGGCTGCGACGTCATTGTCGTCGACACGGCCCACGGTCACAGCTCCAAGGTGTTGGAGACCGTCAAGCGCATCAAGTCGAAGTCCAACTACGTGCAGGTCATGGCGGGCAACGTCGCTACCGGCGAGGGCGCGCAGGCGCTGATCGACAATGGCGCCGACTCGATCAAGGTCGGCATCGGCCCCGGCTCGATCTGCACCACGCGCATCGTCGCTGGCGTCGGCGTGCCACAGCTCACTGCCGTCATGGACGTCGCCGAGGTGTGCCACAAGCGCGGCATTCCGCTGATCGCCGACGGCGGCATCCGCTTCTCCGGCGACCTCGCAAAGGCAATCGCTGCCGGCGCTGACTGCGCCATGATCGGCTCTCTGCTCGGCGGCACTGAGGAGGCCCCGGGCGAGACCTTCTTCTACGAAGGCCGTTCGTATAAGTCCTATCGCGGCATGGGCTCGCTCAGCGCGATGGTACGAGGCTCGGCCGATCGCTACTTCCAGGCCGAGATCAACGATCAGCTCAAGCTGGTTCCCGAAGGTGTCGAGGCCCGCGTGCCGTATAAAGGCCCGGTCGGACAGGTGCTGCACCAACTCGTCGGCGGCCTGCGCGCCGCCATGGGCTACACCGGCAACGCCACCATCGCCGAGATGCAGAAGAACTGTCAGTTCGTCCGCATCACCGGCGCCGGCCGGCGCGAGAGCCACGTCCACGGCGTGCACATCACGCGCGAGTCGCCCAACTATCCGGGCGGCATGTACGACGGAGAATGACGCCCGCCGCGCGGACAGAATCTGCGATTGGACTCCTCGATCAGATTCTGTCGCAGCCGCAGCAGCCGGCCGATCGCACCGTCGCCGCCTGGTTTCGCCAGCGCCGCTACGCCGGTGCCAAGGACCGCACGTACGTGACCAACCTCGTCTACGGCATCCTGCGCCGCCGCGGCGCCCTCGAATGGGCGCTGGGCCACGCCGACGCCGGCGAATCGGACGCGCGTGCTCTGGTGCTGGCCTGGCTGGTGAAGGACGAAGGCCTGCCCGACGACGACCTTGTCGCGCGCTTCAGCGGCGCCGAGCACGCGCCGGCGCCCTTGGCCGCCGCCGAGCAATCCCTGCTGACGCAGCTGCGCGCCGCGCCCGCGCCGCAACCCGACTGGGTCCGCGGCGAATATCCGCCCATGCTCGACGACTCGTTGCGCGAAGTGTTTGGCGACGACATCGTCAGCGAGATGGCCGCGGTGGCCGAACGCGCGCCGGTGGACCTGCGCGTCAACACCTTGCGCGCCGACCGCGACCAGGCCATGGCCTCGCTCGCGCGCGAAAATATTGTCGCCCAGCCGACGCCGCTGTCGCCCCTCGGCCTGCGCCTCGACGGCCGCGCCAACGTCGCCGGCAGCGCCGCGTATCGCGACGGCCTGGTAGAGGTTCAGGACGAAGGCTCCCAGCTCATCGCCGCCTTGGTTGGCGCGCAGCCGGGCGAGACGGTGATCGACTGGTGCGCCGGCGGCGGCGGCAAGACGTTGGCGCTTGCGGCGGCAATGCAGAACCAGGGCCGCCTGCTGGCGTTCGACACCTCCGCCGAGCGGCTCGAGGCCGCGACCCACCGGGTCGCGCGTGCCGGTGCGACCATCATCGAGACGCACCCGCTGCGGGAGTCCGCCGCCCTTGTAGCAAGCCTCACCGGCAGCGCCGACCGCGTGCTCATCGACGCCCCATGCAGCGGCAGCGGCGCCTGGCGCCGCAACCCCGCTGCCAAGTGGCGCACCACACCCGCCACCATCGCCGAATACGCTGCTCGTCAATGCGAAATCCTCGCCCAGGCCGCCGACGCCGTGCGCCCGGGCGGCAGCTTGGTCTACGCGACCTGCTCGCTGTTCCGCGCCGAGAACCACGCCCAGGTCGACTCATTCCTTGTCGCCCGGCGCGACTATCGCCTCGGCTCGGTGGCGACGCGCTGGCGCCAACTCATCAGCGACGATCCGCCGAGCGAGATGCCGCTGCTGCTGCTCACGCCGCTGGAAAACAACACCGACGGCTTCTTCATCGCCGTGTTCGAGCGGAAAGCATGACCTTCCCTGTGTACGTCATCGCTAGGCGCGTAGCGCCGTGGCGACCCGGATTCGATTGCCACGCTCCCTGCGGTCGCTCGCGATGACACCGTCGTTTGGAATCTAACGAATGTCCGACCGCATCCTCATCGTCGATTTCGGTTCGCAGTTCACTCAGCTCATCGCCCGGCGCGTGCGCGAAAGCGGCGTGTATTGCGACGTCGCCCCGTTCCACGCCGCTGCCGCCGCGCTGAAATCCGCGCCGACCAATGCCATCATCCTGTCGGGCGGCCCCGCCTCGGTGCTCGACCAGAACGGCCCCGCGGCGCCGGAGGAAGTGTTCCGCTCCGGCCTGCCGGTGCTCGGCATCTGCTACGGCGAGCAGACGATGGTCGCCCAGCTCGGCGGCAAGGTGGAGGCGGGGCACCATCGCGAGTTCGGCCGCGCTTATGTCGAGGTGCGCGACGACTGTGCGCTGTTCCACGACGTGTGGACGATCGGCGCCCGCGAGCAGGTGTGGATGAGCCACGGCGACCGCGTCACCGCGCTCCCCAAGGGCTTCCGCGCCGTCGGCCAAAGCGAGGGCGCGCCGTTCGCCGCCATCGCCGACGACGACCGGCGCTACTACGGCGTGCAGTTCCACCTTGAGGTCGTGCACACGCCGCACGGCGCGCAGCTATTGCGCAACTTTACCCACGGCATCGCTGGTTGCAAAGGCGACTGGAGCATGGCGGCGTTCCGCGCCCAGGAAATCGCCGCGGTGCGCAAGCAGGTCGGCAAGGGCCGCGTCATCTGCGGCGTGTCCGGCGGCGTCGATTCATCCGTCGCTGCGGTGCTGCTGCATGAAGCGATCGGCGAACAGCTCACGTGCATCTTCGTCGATAACGGCGTGCTGCGCGCGGGTGAGGCCGACACGGTCGTCGACCTATTTCGCCGCACCTACAACATCCCGCTCGTCCACCGCGATGCGTCGGCGATGTTCCTCTCACGCCTCGCCGGCGTCACCGACCCCGAGCAGAAGCGCAAGATCATCGGCGCCACCTTCATCGACGTGTTCGAGGAAGAAGCCGCCAAGGTCGGCGGCGCCGACTTCCTCGCCCAGGGTACGCTGTATCCCGACGTCATCGAATCGGTGAGCTTCCACGGCGGCCCGTCCGTCACCATCAAGTCGCACCACAATGTCGGTGGCCTGCCGGCGCGTATGCGCATGAAGCTGGTAGAGCCGCTGCGCCCGCTGTTCAAGGACGAGGTGCGCGCCCTCGGCCGCGAGCTCGGACTGCCGCCGGCGTTTGTCAACCGCCACCCGTTCCCTGGCCCCGGGCTCGCCATCCGCATCCCCGGCGAGGTCACCGCCGAAAAGCTCGCGCTCCTCCGCGGCGCCGACAGGATCTACCTGGAGGAAATCCGCGCCGCGGGCCTCTACGACGCCATCTGGCAGGCCTTCGTCGTCCTGCTGCCCGTGCGCTCGGTCGGCGTGATGGGCGACGGCCGCTCCTACGACTTCGCCTGCGCGCTGCGCGCCGTCACCAGCACCGACGGCATGACCGCCGACACCTACCCGTTCAGCCACGAGTTCCTGGGCCGCGTCGCCAACCGTATCGTCAACGAAGTGCGCGGCATCAACCGCGTCACTTACGACATCACGTCCAAGCCGCCCGGCACGATCGAGTGGGAGTAATCCGTGATCCCCACCGCCAAGATTCTGCTTCTTGGCGCCGGCGAACTTGGCCGCGAGTTTGTCATCTCATCCAAGCGGCTTGGGTGTCAGGTCATCGCCTGCGACAGCTATGCCGGCGCGCCGGCCATGCAGGTGGCCGACGCAGCCGAAGTGTTTCCCATGCTCGATGGCGCCGCATTGGGCGCCGTCATTGAAAAGCACAGGCCCGACTTCATTGTCCCCGAAGTCGAGGCCATCCGCACGGAAGTGCTGAAGGACTACGAAGATCGCGGCTTCAACGTCGTTCCCTCCGCCCGCGCGACTCAGATGACGATGAATCGCGACCGCATTCGGGAGGTCGCGGCAAAAGAGCTTGGTCTTCCGACCTCAAAGTACCTTTACGCCGAAACGCGGGAAGACATGCGCGCCGCCGTCGCTAATGTCGGCCTGCCGTGCGTTGTCAAACCGGTGATGTCGTCCTCTGGCAAAGGCCAGAGCACCGTGCGCGATGCCGACAGGATCGACGCAGCATGGGACTATGCGGTCGCCGGCATGCGCGGCGACCGCACCCGCGTTATTGTCGAGGCGTTCGTCGCCTTCGACTACGAGATCACGCTGCTGACGATCCGCACGCGGGAAGGCGTGATCTTTTGCGATCCGATCGGGCACCGTCAGGAGCGCGGTGACTATCAGGAATCGTGGCAACCAACCGCCATGTCCGCGACGGCGCTGGTGTCGGCGCAAGATATGGCGCGCCAGGTGGTGGACAATCTTGGGGGCTACGGCCTGTTCGGCGTCGAGTTTTTCGTGGTCGGCGACACGGTGATCTTCTCCGAGCTGTCGCCCCGCCCGCACGACACGGGCATGGTGACGTTGATCTCCCAAAACCTGACCGAGTTCGATCTGCATGCGCGCGCGATTCTCGGGTTGCCCATTCCGGCCATCACGCAGTTCGGGCCGGCGGCGTCGGCCGTCATTCTTGCCGACTGCAACGCCGAGGCGTTCCGGATCACTGGGTTGAGCGACGCGCTCCGCCCGCAAGCGGCCGGCATCAGCGTCGATGTGCGGATCTTCGGCAAACCATCAACGCGGCCGTACCGCCGGATGGGGGTGGCGTTGGCGCTCGCTCCCAAGGGCGATACCGATATCGCACGCGCCGCCGCCCGCGCCGCCGCGGGTCGCGTCAAGATTTCGTACGATCCCTAGACTTCCCGCCCAGGCTGACGAGAAGCTCGTCCAACTGGTCGAACTGCTCGCCCATCCCGCTCGAGCTCGGCTCGCCCATGGCGCTGCTCCCGGAGGCGATGGCAGCGTCCAGCGCTTCCTTCGACGGGTAGAGCTCGAGCAGCACGACCCGCGTCTTGCCGCCTTGTTCTTCGAACGTGACGGTGCTGACCGCACGGTCGGCGCTTTCCTCGTTCGTCCAGACGAGACGCGCGGGCGGGGTCACTTCGAGATACTTGCCGAAGAACGCCATGGGCTGCTCCAAGGAGGGGTGGCGCATCACGATGCGGTACGCGCCCCCGACCCGAACATCGGCGTCCCAGGAAAGGATCGTCAGTCCAAGCGACTTCGGCGCCCACCAGCGCTTGAGCAGCTCGGGCTTGGTCCACGCCTCGAACACGAGGCGCCCCGGGCCATTCACGGTTCGCGCAAAGACCAGTTCACGGTCGGATTTCCGTTCCGTCGTCGCCGCGACCTTCTTGGGGGCGTGGTCAACCATTGTTCTTGCGTCCATCGACCTCCTCCTTGCGTTTCAATTCGTCGACAACCTTGTCCAACTCGTCGAAGCGTGCGTCCCACAGCTGGCGCTGCGTCTCGATCCATGCCGCTTCTTGCGCGAGTCCGCGTGGGCTGAGCGTGCAGGTGCGTACGCGCCCGACCTTCTCCGTGGTGACGAGTCCCGCCTGCTCTAAGACACTGACGTGCTTCTTCATGCCCGTGAGGGTCATGTGGAACTTCTCGGCAAGGTCCGTGATCGACGCGTCGGTACGCCCGAGTTGCTCTAGAACGCCGCGTCGGGTCGCGTCCGAGAGCGCGGCGAACGAGGCATCCAGGCGGGCTCTAGTATACTGAACCATATGGTTCAGTATATGCACGAATTGGCAGGATGGAAGGGGGCTGTGAGGGATGGCTTTCGCCGGCTCTAGAGCACTTTGAGATCGGGTTGAATCGCGGGGGATTCACGTGAGGGCGCAGGTTTGATTCAAGATGCTGGCTGGGAGATGGAGGCCAGCATGAATGCCGAAACCTTACTCTGGTGATTTGCACGGACGAGTGATCGCGGTCGTGGAGGCGGAGGCGTTGTCGTGCCGAGAGGCGGCGCGCCGGTACCGGGTGAGCGCCGCGAGTGCCGTGAGGTGGCTGCAGCGGTATCGCCAGGCGGGAGAGCAGGCGGCGCGGCCGATGGGTGGCGACC
>CAMDCA010000064.1 GCA_945889645.1 Rhizobium sp. Q54 | reverse complement strand
CGCGAGCGGGCCCGCATCAAACGGAAGACCATCGAACATCGGCGCTTGCAGCACCGCAAAATCGCCGCCTAAATATCAACCCAAGATGAGGCCACCTCTCCGCTAAATCCGGACCCCACCTGTCTCAAAAGTTCTGACGACGTACACGCGTTTCTCGACGCCGGAGCTTGCCGAACTCGAACGTAAGATCGGCGAGGCCGCCGACCAGGCGCTCAAGCTCGAACTCAAGACCTTCGACGATTTCCTGCACGAACTGCGTCTGCTGGCCGACGACATCGCCAAGGCCGCGCGGGCGCTGGCCGTGCTCGACGTGTCGGCGGCGCTGGCCGAACTTGCCGTGACCCAGACGTGGTGCCGCCCGGCCGTGGACGGCACCACCGCCTTCCGCATCGTGCGCGGTCGTCATCCGGTGGTCGAGGCCGCGCTGACCAAGGGCCGCGACGGTCCGTTCGTGCCGAACGATTGCGATCTCGACGCGCAGCGCTTGTGGCTGATGACGGGACCCAACATGGCGGGCAAGAGCACCTTCCTACGCCAGAACGCGATCATCGCGGTTCTGGCGCAGATGGGCTCGTTCGTCCCGGCCGAGTCGGCGCACATTGGCGTCGTCGATCGCCTGTTCAGCCGCGTCGGCGCCGCTGACGATCTGGCGCGCGGACGGTCTACCTTCATGGTCGAGATGGTCGAAACCGCGGCGATTCTGAATCAATCCGGCCCGCGCGCGCTCGTCATTTTGGATGAGATCGGGCGCGGCACCGCCACCTACGATGGACTGTCCATCGCCTGGGCGGTGATCGAGCATCTGCACGAGATCAATCGCTGCCGCGCGCTATTCGCCACGCACTATCACGAGCTGGTATCGCTCGCCGGCCGGTTGTCGGGGCTCGCCAACTACACCGTGCGCGTGAAGCAGTGGCAGGGAGACGTCGTGTTCCTGCACGAGGTGGTGCGCGGCGCGGCCGAAGCGAGCTACGGCATCCAGGTGGCGAAGCTGGCCGGGCTGCCGCCGGCCGTCCTGGCACGCGCGTCCGAGGTCCTGGCGCACCTGGAGAAAGATGAACCGGCTGCCGCGCCCGCGCGCCTGGCGGCGGATCTGCCGCTGTTCTCTGCATTGCCGCGGCCGTCGACCATGACGGCGCAGCCGTCGGCGGTGGAGGCCGAACTGGCCAAAATCCGCCCCGACGAACTGTCGCCGAAGGAAGCGCTGGAGTTTCTCTACAAACTGCGCGGGCTGCTCAAGGACCGCTAGCCACGCCGCTTGTCGCGGACACGCCGCGGCCGTGTTGCGACGCCGCCGGAGGGCGCCCGTCCTCCGCCGCCTACCACCTGATAGATGTGGCCGGTGCTGCTGTAGTAGATGACCGCGATCCTGGTCATGGCCCGACCTCCGGGCACAATGCGTGCTGCGCCGGATGATCGCGTCCCATTCTAGCCACTTGGCGCAGCACCACCGATATGGGCTGGCGAGGGGCCGCCCGGGACTGTCCGAAATAGGCGGCCGCGGCCCGCAGAATGGCCCGAAAGACGGGGCCTCGGGGCCTTGCGCGCTAGCGTTTCCGCCCTGCCTGTGCTTGAAACGGACGTCTAAGGGCCATGGCGCACCCCAGCACCTCCCTTGCCGATACCAAACCGCCCGCGCCGCTCCCGCTGGTGCAGGCGCTGCGCGTTGCTGCGGGCGATGTGCGCCAGGGCGACGAGTCGCAGGCCCAGGCCCAGGCCGTCCGCACCGAATTGAAGCGCCGCCTCGCTGAAGGGCGGGCCGAAATCCGCGCGCGCTTCGACGCAGGCGAGCGCGGCATGCGCCCGGCGCGCGCCACCGCACGGCTGACCGATGAAGTCGTCGGCGCGCTGTTTGCCTTTGCGACGGAGTCGGTATTTCCCGCCGCCAATCCGACCAAGTCCGAGCGGCTGGCGCTGGTCGCCGTCGGCGGCTACGGGCGCGGCGAGATGGCACCGTTCTCCGACATCGACCTGTTGTTCCTGCTGCCCTACAGGCAGACGCCGTGGAGCGAGCAGGTCGTCGAGTACATGCTCTATGTACTGTGGGACCTCGGCTTCAAGGTCGGTCATGCCTCGCGCTCGGTGGACGACTGCATCCGCCTGAGCCGCGCCGACATCACCATTCGCACGGCGATTCTCGAAGCACGCTTTCTGTGCGGCGACACGCCGCTGTACGACGACCTGAAGCGGCGCTTCGGCACCGAGATCATCGCCGGCACCGGGCCCGCGTTCGTTGAAGCCAAGCTCGCCGAGCGAGACGAGCGCCACAAACGGCTCGGCGACTCGCGCTATCTGGTCGAGCCCAACGTCAAGGACGGCAAGGGCGCCCTGCGCGATCTGCATACGCTGTTCTGGATCGCCAAATACCTGTACCGCGTCGAGGACCGCGCCGATCTCGTGCAGCGCGGTGTGTTCACCCAGCGCGAGCTGTCGCGCTTCATCAAGTCGGAAGATTTCCTGTGGAGCGTGCGCTTCGCGCTCCACTACCTGACCAACCGCGCCGAAGAGCGCGTCACGTTCGATGTGCAGGGCGACCTCGCCCAGCGCCTCGGCTACCGGCAGAGCGAGCGCGCGCGTTCGGTCGAGCGCTTCATGAAGCACTACTACCTGTATGCCAAGGAGGTCGGCGACCTGACACGCATCTTCTGCGCCGTGCTGGAAGAGCGCCACAAGCGCCGTCCGCGCTTCCGCCTGCCCCTGGTCGGCCGCGACCGGCCCGAGGTGGTGGATGGGTTCATCTTGTCCGGCGGGCGCGTTGACGTGTCAGAGCCGGGGCTGTTCGTGCGCGATCCGGTGATGATGCTGCGCCTGTTCCATCTCGCCCAAGAGCGCGGCATCGACATTCACCCGCACGCGCTGCACCTGGTGACCCAGAATCTTAAGCTGGTCGACGCCCATCTGCGTGGCGACAAGCGCGCGGCGCAGCTCTTTCTGGACATGCTGACGTCGAAGAAGGATCCCGAGACGACGCTGCGGCGCCTCAATGAGGCCGGCGTGTTCGGACGATTCATTCCGGACTTCGGCCGCGTCGTCGCGCAGATGCAGCACGACATGTACCACGTGTACACGGTGGACGAGCACACCATCCGCGCTATCGGCATGCTGGCGAAGTTGGAGGCCGGCAAGCTGCGCGAGGAGAATCCGCTCGCCACCGGCATCATCGCCAACGTGCTGTCGCGGCGCGCGTTGTTCATTGCAGTGCTGCTGCACGACATCGCCAAGGGCCGCGGCGGCGACCACTCGACTCTCGGCGCCGAAGTTGCACAGCGCGTCGGTCCCATGCTCGGGCTGGAGGACCAGGAGACCGAGACGATCTCCTGGTTGGTGCTGCAGCACCTGGCGATGAGCAAGACAGCGTTCCGCCGCGATGTGCACGACCCCAAAACCATCGCCGATTTCGCCGCCCTGGTGCAAAGCCCCGAGCGCCTGCGCCTGCTGCTGGTGCTGACGGTGGCCGACATCCGAGCCGTCGGGCCAGGACGCTGGAACGGCTGGTCGGGCCAGCTACTGCGCGAGTTGTACTTCGCCACCGAAGAAGCATTAAGCGGCGGCGAGTCGGTCGCCGGCGTCAGCCGCCAGCGCATCGACGACGCCAAGGCCGCCTTCCTCGCCGCCGTGCAGCATTGGCCGGAGGAACGCCGCACCGCCTACGTGGCGCGCTTCTATCCGACCTACTGGGTATCGGTCGACCTCGACATCCAGATGCGCCACGCTCAGTTCCTAGAGAACGCCGGACGCGAGCCGGGAACGCTTGGCATCGACGTGGCGCCGCTCGCCGACCAGGGCGTATCCGAGGTCACGATCTACGCGCAAGACTACGCGGGCCTGTTCGCCGGCGCCGCCGGCGCGATGGCGCTCGCTGGCGTCAACATCGTCAACGCGCGCGTCGTCACACTAACCGACGGTATGGCGCTGGAAAGCTTCTGGGTGCAGGGGAACGAAGGCGGGCCGCTGGAGCGCGCCGACGACGTGATGCACCTCCGTAAGACCATCACCGAAGTGCTGACCGGCAAGGTCTCTCCGGCCCGCGCGCTGCGCCAGCGCCACACCGATCCGGGCCGCACGCGCGTATTCACTGTGACGCCGCGCGTACTGGTGGACAACGCTGCGAGCGACAAGTTCACCGTCATCGAGGTCAACGCTCGCGATCGCCGCGGGCTTCTGTTCACGGTGACGCATGCGCTGCTCGACTTCGGAGTCACGATCAACAGCGCCCGCATCTCGACCTACGGCGAGCGTGCGGTGGACGTCTTCTATGTGCGCGACCTGATCGGACACAAGATCACGTCCGAGGTGCGCATCGCCCGCCTGCGCGAGAAGCTGCTCGCCGCCGTGGGCGACGAGCCGGCTCCGGCCAAGGAAGCCGACTCCGCCCACGCTCCCGCGGCCGAATAGCATTGTCGCACTCCGCGCCCGAGGCGCGCGCCCGATGAGCCTGCTGCGCGCCAGCGCCACGATCGGTGTGTTCACCCTCGCCAGCCGCCTGACCGGATTCGCCCGCGATTCGGTGATCGCGGCGATTCTCGGCACTGGCATGGTGGCGGACGCGTTCTTCATTGCGTTCAAGCTGCCGAACCTGTTCCGCCGCCTGTTCGCCGAAGGCGCGTTCAGTGCCGGGTTCGTGCCGATCTTCTCGACTCTGCTGACGCGCGACGGCAAGGACGCCGCACAACGCTTCACTGAAGAGGCGCTGGCCGCGCTGACGCTCACGCTGCTGGTGCTGCTGGCGGTGTTCGAGACCTTCATGCCGATCGTGATGCTCGGCCTGGCGCCCGGCTTCGTCTCCGATCCCCCGAAGTTCGACCTCGCTGTGGAGCTGACGCGTATCACGTTCCCGTACCTGGTGTTCGTCAGCGTGGTGTCGCTGATGGGTGGCGTGCTCAACAGTCTTGGTCGCTTTGCTGGCCAAGCGGCCGCACCGGTGCTGCTCAACCTCATGCTGATCGGCGCGCTCCTGGTGTTCCGCGACAGCCTGGAGAGCAACGGGCACGCCCTCGCCTGGGGCGTGTTCGCCGCCGGCATCCTGCAGCTCACCGGCATGGCCGTCGCCTGCTGGCGCGCCGGTTTCCGCCTACGCCCGCGCCTGCCGCGTCTGTCGCCAGAGGTGCGCGAACTTGGACGGCTGATGCTGCCGGCCGTCATCGGCACCGGCGCGGCGCAAGTGAACATCGCCGTCGACATCATCATCGCGTCGCTACTGCCCACCGGCTCGGTGTCGTACCTGTTCTATGCCGACCGCCTGGTGCAGCTGCCACTCGGCGTCGTCGGCGTTGCCGTCGGCACGGCTCTGCTGCCGCTGCTGTCGCGTCAGGTCGGCGCCGGCGACCATGCTGGCGCGACGACCAGCCTCAACCGCGCCATCGAACTCGTGCTGCTGTTGTGTGTCCCCGCCGCGGTGGCGCTGACGCTGATCGCGCATCCGCTGGTGCATGTCCTGTTCGAGCGCGGCGCTTTTGCCCCGGAAGCCACCGATGCGACGGCGCGCGCATTGATCGCCTTCGCCTTTGGCCTGCCGGCCTACGTGCTGATCAAGGCGTTGTCGCCGCCGTTCTTCGCCCGCAAGGACACGCGCACGCCGGTGAAGATCGCGGTATTCGCTCTGACGCTGAACGTCGTCCTGAATCTCGCCCTCATGGGACCACTGCTGCACGTCGGCCTGGCGCTCGCCACCGCCATCTCGGCCTGGGTGAACGCCGGTCTCCTCGCCTTGGTCCTGCGCCGCAGGAACCAATTGGTCCTCGACCCGCGACTTAGGCGCGCGCTGGTCCGCGGCGCCCTTGCGCTAGCCGTCATGGGCGGCGCTCTTTGGTTCGGCGTACAGTTTCTGCAGCCGATCCTGGCCGCCGACGGCATCGCCCCGTGGGGTGCGATGGCGGCCCTGGTGGCCGGCGGCATGGCGGTCTATGGGCTTGGCCTGCAACTGCTCGGGGCTGCGACGATCAAGGACCTTCGCCAGCTGGCTCGCGGCCGTTGACCGTGCCGTACGGCTCGCGCGATAAGCCTCAGGCATGACGACCCCGCCGACCTTTGCCGCGCCGCACAAGCGCATCTTCTCCGGCGTACAGCCGACCGGAAATCTGCATCTCGGCAACTACCTGGGCGCCATCCGCAATTGGGTGACGCTGCAGGAAGGCAACGAGTGCATCTACTGCATGGTCGACCTGCATGCGATCACGGTGCAGCAGGATCCTGCCGCGCTGCGCTCGAATACGCGCGAGGTGGCCGCAAGCCTGCTGGCCGCCGGCATCGACCCCAAGGCGTCGATCGTCTTCGTGCAAAGCCAGGTGCCGCAGCACGCCGAGCTAGGCTGGATCTTCAATTGCGTCGCGCGCATCGGCTGGCTCAACCGCATGACGCAGTTCAAGGAGAAGGCCGGCAAGAATCGCGAAAACGCGACCGTCGGCCTGTACGTCTATCCGAACCTGATGGCGGCAGACATCTTGGTGTACCGCGCCACGCACGTGCCGGTCGGCGATGACCAGCGCCAGCACCTCGAGCTGTGCCGCGACATCGCCCAGTCGTTCAACTCGCAGTACGGCGTCGATTATTTCCCGCTCGCCGAGCCGGTGATCATGGGCACCGCGACGCGGGTGATGAGCCTGCGCGACGGCAGCGCCAAGATGAGCAAGTCGGACGCTTCCGACTACACCCGCATCAACCTCGTCGATCCGCCCGACCTGATCGCCCAGAAGGTGCGCAAGGCGCGCACCGATCCCGATCCGATTCCCGGCGATCCGGCCGGCCTCGAAGCGCGCCTCGAGGCCAAGAATCTGGTCGGTATCTATGCCGCCCTGGCTGACAAGACGCCGGCCGACGTGCTGCGCGAATTCGACGGCGCCCAGTTCTCCAAGTTCAAAGAGTCCCTGGCCGACCTCGCCATCGCCAAGCTGTCGCCCATCACCACCGAAATGCGCCGCCTGCTGGCCGATCCGGGCTACGTCGATGGCGTACTGAAGGACGGCGCACAGCGCGCTCGGGCCATCGCCGAGCCGATCCTTAAAGAAGCGCAAGACATCGTCGGGTTCCTGCGCGCTTAGGGATTTCGCCCCGGCCGCCATTGATCGGGGCAGGCGCATCCCCATCTAGAAGAAATAGGAGGCGGGAACTATGGCCGACACGTCCGAAAATCCGCGCCGCCTCCCGTTCTGGGACCGGTTGCGTATCCCGTTCCGCCGCCGGGCTGAAACCGGCACCCCCCCGACCCCTACCGACACCGCTGATACCGCGGCTGTGGCCCCGCGCTCCCGCGCGCGCCTCGTCCGCACCGTTGTGTTCGCGGTGCTCGCCGTCGCGGTGTTGTGGTACCCGATCGGCATGGCGCTGATCCACGAAGTGGACGACGACCTGAACTTTGGCACCACCGAACTCGTCGTGCCGACCAACGGCAGCCGCGCCGTCGCGATCGCGGCCGCGCTGCTGCAGCGCGAAGTGGTGGACGGTCACTGGACCGCCAACGACCCGTTCTTCATGCCGGGCTCCGCCCTCGACAATATGCCGGCCTTCCAGCAGGGCATCGTTTCGGCGCTGGCCCGCTTCGGCTTCGAGCTCACCGACCAGATCGGCCGCGTGCGCGGCTCCAGCCGCACCGATCCCGACCTGCAGGAAGCCGCCGGCCTGCTCCAGTATTCCGGCAACAAATGGATCTTCGATTTCTCGACGTCGCTGGCGCCGACCGCGACGTCCGAGGCGCAGTACACCCGCGCCCGCCGCGCCCTCATCGACTACAACCAGCGCCTCAGCCAGGGCCAGGCGGTGTTCGAACGCCGCGCCGACAACCTGCAGGCGACGTTGGATCGCATCGCCCTCGACATCGGTTCGTCGTCGGCCACGCTCGACCAGGCGGTGGCCAACCCGCGCGGCTGGTTCGACATGCGCGCCGACGACATCTTCTACGGCGTTAAAGGCCAGATGTACGCCTACTACCTGATCCTGCGCGAGCTGCAGAAAGACTTCGCCAACGTCATCGTCGAGCGCGACCTTCAGGGTGCGTACGCCCAGCTTCTCGACAGCATGGCGCACGCCGCGGGCCTCAGCCCGTGGGTCGTCGTCAACGGCGCCCCGGATGCCCAGTTCGAGGCCAGCCACCTCGCGTCCGAAGGCTTCTACCTGATGCGTTCGCGCACCCAGCTGCGCGAGATCACGACGATTCTGCAGAAATAGGCTTCGCGCCCAGACACATAGGGCGCGGCAAAAAAACGCCTACTCGGTGAAGTCCTCGCTTTCCCGCGGCGCCGGGCTACGCCTAGCCTGACGCCACGGAGGTCTCCCGTGCGAACTCTGCCCAAGATCATCGTCGGGCTGGTGCTGCTGCTCGTCATCGCGTTTGGCGGCATCTATTTCGCGCTCTCGCGCATCGACCTGGCGCGATACCAGGATTTCGCCAACGAACGCATCGCCGCCGCGACCGGGCATGTGCTGCACATCGACGGCCCGCTGCGCGTCGTGCCGTCCCTGCGGCCGGCCGTGATCGCCGAGCGCATCCGCTTCTCCGACGCCCAGGGCACAACCGCCGGCGAACTCGCTCGCGCCACGCGCATCGAAGCCAGCATCGAGCTGCTGCCGCTGCTGCGCGGCGAGGTGCGCATCGCCCGCATCCTTCTCGAAGGCCCGCGCCTCGTCGTGACGACCGATGCGCGCGGCCGCTCCAATTGGGACTTCTCGACCGGCGGTGCGCCCGCGCCTGCGCCCGCCGCGCCTGTGCCGCCGGCGTCGGGGTCGTCGGCATCGTTGCTCGCCGCCATCGGCGAGATCGGCATCGACAAGGGCGAAGTCGAATACCGCCCCTACGGCGCTGAACCGATCGTCCTCGGCATCGAGCGCGCCACCGTGCACGGCGGCGACGTCGGCGATCCGGTCCACCTGATTGCCGAACTGCGCTGGCAGCAAGAAGGTGTCGGCGTTGACATCACCGCCGGCACGCTCGGGCAACTGCTCGCCGCCGACCGCGACATTGCCTTCAAAGGCCGCGTCACCGGATTCGGCGGCACCATCGACATCGACGGCCGCATCGTTGGCCAGGGCATCGACGCCAAAATCCTCTCCGCCGCCGGCGACCTCGGCCCGCTCAAGAAGCGCCTGGGCAAGGACTTCGGCGGCGGGTCAGTCCGATGACCGTGTCGGTCCACGCCAAAGGCACGGCCCACGACATCGCCCTCACCAATTTGGTGTTGAAGGTCGGGACCACAGACCTGACGGGTTCGGCGCGCTACGAGAGCGGCGCCAAGCGGCCCAAGATCACCGCCGACCTGCGCACGACGCGGTTCGACCTAGCCGACTTCGGCATCGTTCCGGCTCAGCCTGCGCCTGCTGCTGCTGCACGACCAGCGCCGGCGCCCGCGCGCGACCGGCTGATTCCCGACGCGCCGATCGACTTCAAGGGATGGCTGCTCGTGGACGCCGATGTCCGCGCCGAAGCCGCGACGCTGCGCGTGCCGGGGTTCGAGTTCAAGGACGCGGCCGCCACTGTGGCGCTGCGCGATGGCAAGCTCGACACCAATGCCACGCGCGCCGGATTGGCGGGTGGCGAATTCAACGTCGCGCTGACCGTTGACTCGACCAAGGAACGGCCGTCGGTCAGCGGCAAGATCACCGGGCACGACTTCCCAATCGGATTCTTCCTGCGCGGCAATCTCGGCAACCAGATCGAAGGCCTGCTGGCGATCGACGCCGAACTGGCTTCAACCGGACTGACTCCGGCGAAACTTGCCGGCAACCTCAACGGTCATGTGCAGCTGCTGATGGGCGAGGGCCGCGCCAGCATCCGCGGACTTGAAACGATGATCGGCGGCATCGGCACCGCTCTCGGTACCTTGTTCACCGGGGGCGACGAGTGGAGCGTCGTGAACTGCTCCGTGCTGCGGTTCGTCGTGCGCGAGGGCATCGCGACCGGCGAGGTCATCTTGTTCGACTCACGCTTTGCGACGGTGGGCGGCGAGGGCACCATCGACCTCGGCACCGAGAAGCTCGACCTTCTGATCACGCCGAAGTCGAAGGCGGCCGTCACCCTCAACGTCTCGGTCCCGATCCGCATCCAGGGCACGTTCCTGCGCCCGACCTTTGCCCCGGACACGGCGGCGGTGGCGCGGCGAATTCTCGGCGTCGCCAGCATCTTCGTGTTCGCGCCCGCCGCTGTGGCCGGACTGCTCTCGGCCGGCGGCAGCAGGAATGCTTGTGTTGACCTTGCCGCGGCCGGACGGCAATCCGAACGCCCGATCGGTGATACGCTTGTGCCCCCCGCCGCCGTCCCCCCCCGTCCCGGCGGTACCGGATGCACTCGGACGCGCCCTCGACAATCTCGACCAAGGCATTCGCAATCTGTTTGGACGCTAGGCGAGGTGCTTAGCGCCCTGTCCGAATACATTGCGCGAACTGTGGGGCATTTTTATCCACAGATCGACCGTGTGGAGAATCAAGAGTCCACAGTATTGCATCGGCCACTCGGGCCAAAAAACGCCCGGCGTCAGGTTCATGGCGGTGGACATGGTTAAGACGGATTCCTAGAACACACAGCGGTAGCTCGCGATGAGATGGCGCCCCCCTTGGGAGAGGTGGGCTCATTGAGGGCCATGGAGGGTCGGTGCGGTTTTTCGCGAGAAGAACCAGCCAAACGGGCATGATTCGCCCGAACGCTGGAGGAGTCTGCGACTGGCGGAGTCCGCGTGCGCTGTTAGCGCTTGCGGCAGCCGGCACCCTTGCGACCCTCTCACTTCCCTCGGGCGCCTCGCCGGGCGCCGAGGCCCACGACGCTCCGGCTGGGGTCTTCTACCAATTGCCGGTTCACGAGCCCTTGGTAGGAATCGCCAGCGTCGCCGAAATGGCACGACAGTTCTCGCTTGTCGGCTATGTCCTCGATGGCGTGCGCTATGGCGAAGGGGAAGTTCCGCGGCTCCTGCTCGCCAACCTGCCGGGCGACCTCACCGAGGTGAAGACGGTCGAGGCGCGCAAGGCGCTGTTCATCCAGGCCGTGCTGCCACTGATTCTGCGCGCTAACGAGGAGGTCGCGGCAGATCGCGAACGGCTGCTTGGCCTGATCGGTCGCCAGGGACGCTGGAACGAAGCCGAGACCGGGTGGGTCGCCCTGCTGGCGGCGCGCTATGCCACCGACCCGAACGACCTCAACGAGCTGTCGCGCCGGGTCGACGTCATTCCGACGTCGTTGGCCATTGCCCAGGCGGCCGAGGAATCCGGCTGGGGTACGTCGCGCTTCGCCATCTCCGGCAACGCAGTGTTCGGCCAGTGGACCTACGACCCGGACAAGGGCCTAGTGCCGGTGTCGCGCAACGAAGGCGCTCAGCACTTGGTCCGCACCTACGACGGCCTGCTCGGCTCGGTGTCGGGCTACATGCTCAATCTGAACACCCACGACGCCTACAACGCGTTCCGCAACCGGCGGCACCAGATGCGCACCGAAATCGGCGCCCTCGACGCTGGCCTGCTGGCCAATACGCTGCTGTATTACTCGGAAGGCCGGCGCGACTACGTGAAGCGCATTCACGACATCATCGACATCAACGACCTGACGGCCTTCGACGATGCGCGCCTGAGTCCTGGCCTGCGTGCCCCGGCCGCGGTCAATCCCCGCGCGCTCTAGAGCATTTTGCGATCACGTTGTGACGTATCCGGCGTGGTGGATGTAGTTGACGCACTCTGCTGGCGTGAAGCGATCGAGTAGCTGTCCGACTCGCTGCCAAAGGCTTTCGGTGGTTCGTTCGGCGGCGACGCGCAGTAGGGACTTGAGCTTGGCGAA
>CAMDCA010000063.1 GCA_945889645.1 Rhizobium sp. Q54 | reverse complement strand
CCGCGTCAGGCTGAACGGCATTCGGCTTCGTGATAGTGCTTGTCATGGCGTGGTCTCCTGTCCGGCGCGTCAAACGCCGCACTTGCTGGGGTTGAAGCACCCGGAGACTACGCCACCACCAATTCCAACCAACTTCGCGACGCCACCCTACGACGCCGCCGGGATGCCATTTCCGGGCGGACGCAACCACTCTCTGGAGGCAACGATGGTCATCGGCATCGCTCTCATCGTGCTTGGCATCGTGATTCTGGACTAGCCGCCATGGGCAATCGCAAGGACGAGCCGGACTCGCGTGACAACGTCGTCGTCATCCCCGGAGCGAAGTACCTCGCCGCCGGCCTGCACACTGACGTGGGCACGGGGTGCTAAACTCTCCGGGAAGGGCCGCGGGAACGCCCCCCTCATGCGCCCGATTGCGTGCGAGCTTCTCCAGGGAGAGTTTCATGAACAAGATCGCCAACAACGCCGTTCGCATCGCCGCGGTCGTTTCGCTGACCATGCTGTCGGGCGGCACCGCGCTCGGCCAAGCCGCCGGTGGCGCCGCTGCGGCGGCCAACACCGCGATGGGATTCTTCGTCACGTCGGTCGGCAAGGGTGACGGCGGCAACCTCGGCGGCCTCGCCGGGGCCGACGCGCATTGCCAAAGCCTCGCGACGGCCGTCGGCGCGGGCGGCCGCACCTGGGTCGCGTACTTGTCGACTCAAGAAGCCGCGGGCGCTCCGGCTGTCAACGCCAAGGACCGCATCGGCACCGGCCCCTGGTACAACCAGAAGGCCACCCTCATCGCCACCAACCCGAACACGCTGCACGCGCCCGGCAACGTCAACCGCGCCACTGCGCTCAACGAGAAGGGCGAGGAGGTCAACGGCCGCGGCGGCCCGACACCGCTGCAGCACGACATCCTGACCGGCACCCAGCGCGAGGGCACGACCTTCGCCGCCGGCACCGATCGCACCTGCTCGAACTGGACCTCCAACGTTGCCGGCGCTCCCGGCGGCGCCATGATGGGCCACACCGACCTGCAAGGTGCGCCGACCGACAACTACTGGAACACCGCGCACGCCTCGACCGGCTGCAGCCAGACCAACGTCATGGCCGGTGGCGGCGCCGGTTACTTCTATTGCTTCGCGCGCCAGTAAGCGCGACTCTGCAACGCAACGGGGCCGACCGGGTGTCCGGTCGGCCCCTCGCGTTTGGCGCCCTTCTTGATTCAGTGCGGGAAAACAGGATGCCGACGATTCGTTCGCTGCTACCGCTGCTGCTCGCCGGCGCCCTGGTGGCGCCGGGACTCGCGGCTGCCCAAGAACCACCGACCGGCCTGGCGGACCTGCCTGATCTGCAGACCACGCGCGGCCTTGTGTCGGCCTGTGATTCGAACGGCGAGAACGGACGCATCTTTTGCTTGGGCGCGCTCTACGGTTCCCTCTTGATGTACGGCACGATCAGCGCACTGCTCGTCAACGGCCAGCCGGTTCTGCATCCCGGCGCGCGCGTCATTTGCCCGGCGCTGGACATCAATTTCGACACCTTGCGCAGCACGTTCGTCACCTGGTCACGCGCAGACGATGCGCGCCTCGACCTGCCGGCCAACCGCGCGATGTTCTTTGCTCTGGCCGACACCTACCAGTGCTCCGCCCCGATCCAGCCGCCGGCGCCGCCGATTCTGCCGCCGGCGCCGCCGATTCTGCCGCCGGTCCTGACGCCGCGCCTGACGCCATGATCCGCGCCGCACCCATCCGGATGCGGATCTTGCTCTTGGCGTGCGCCGCGTGCACCGCAATTTGGTCCGTCGCTGCGTCCCCGCAGGAACGGCCGCCGCAGTTCGCTCAAGCAGACGGCGCGGCACCCGCGATCGATGTAGCCGGAACCCTTGAACGGGGAGTCGAGTGTTGGCTGGTGCGCACGGCGCAAGCGGCGATCTACTCGATCGGTCCCGCGTTGCCTGCCGGGCTGTCCGGCGGCGACCGCGTGCGCCTGCAAGGCGCTTTGGCGGGGGCGAGCATCTGCATGCAGGGAACGCCCGTCCGCGTTGCTGGAGTAGCGAAAGAGAACTGATGGCTGCTGCTTCCCGGCCGGTTGCGTGGCGCTCCGACGCTTTCGCCGTGGCGGGGCGACAAAAGCAGTGAAATGCGTCACATGGCGCACTACCGCGCCGCCTGAATCACCGCTTCGAACGGCAGCAGCACGCACTCGTGCCGGCTCTTGTGGCCGGACACAGCGGCGAACGTTGCGAGCGCTGCCCAGGCCCCGGCGGGCGCCGCGGCTCCTTGCTTCAGCATCGCGCGCAGCGAATCGCGCGCGTCGCCGAGCGTCACCGCCGTCTCTCCCTTGGCGTTCGCGCCGATGACGCTGGCCGACGCCTGACACAGCACGCAGCCCTTCACCGTGTGACCAACCGCGGCGATCGTGCCGTCGGCGCCGATCCTCACGTCGAACGTCACGCGGTCGCCACACAGCGGGTTGTCCACGGTGACCGACTTGGTCGCATCGGCCAGCTTGCCGGCGCCGGTCGCCTGGGCGGCGAGTTTCAGAACGTCCTTCTGGTACAGCGCGTCGAGACCGGTCACGTCAGCTTTCCTAATGCGTCGTCGAGGCCGGTGAGCAGCGCGTCGACGTCGGCCGCGTTGTTGTAGAGGGCGAGGGAGGCGCGCGTCGTGCCCGTCAGGTTGCGCGACTCGTGGAATGGCTGGGCGCAGTGGTGGCCGCCGCGCAGCGCGACGCCGTGGCCGTCGAGGATCTGGCAGATGTCGTGCGGATGCGCGCCGTCCACGGCGAAGGCGATGACGGGAAAGCGCCGCTCCATGGTTTGCGGGCCGATCACGCGCACACGCCCGGCGGATAGCCGGCCACCATCAAGACGTTTCTTTCCGCCCACGGCGCCGAGGCCGTCGAGCACGCGCTCGGCCAGCTTGGCGGTGTGAATCGTCGCCGCCGCGTTGTCTACGCTCGCGTGCCAATCGATCGCGGCGCCGAGGCCGACCGCCTGGGTGATGGCTGGCGTTCCGGCCTCGAAGCGGGCCGGGATGTCGGCCCACGTGCTCTTTTCCAACGTCACGGTGCGGATCATTTCGCCGCCGCCCAGGAACGGCGGCAGGGTGCTGAGAATCTCGGCGCGGCCCCATAGGGCGCCGATGCCGGTCGGCCCGAACATCTTGTGGCCGGAGATCGCGTAGAAATCGACGCCGAGGCCCTGCACGTCCACCGGTCCGTGGCTGGCGCGCTGGGCTCCGTCGAGCAGCACCCGCGCGCCCACCGTGCGCGCGGCGCGCACGATCAGCGGCACGTCGGTGATGGCGCCGGTGACGTTGGACACGTGGGTAACGGCGATGAGCTTGCAGCGTTCGCTCACCACGCGGTCGAGCGCGCCGGTGTCGATGCGGCCTTCGTCGGTGACAGGCAGGAACTTGAGGCGGATGCCGCTGCGGTCGCGCAGCAGTTGCCACGGCACGAGGTTGGAATGGTGCTCCAGGCCGGAGACCACCACTTCGTCGCCCGGCTTCAGCGTCGCGCCGAACGCGTGCGCCACCAGGTTGATGGCGCCCGTGGTGCCGCTGGTGAAGATAACCTCGCGATCCGCGCGCGCGTTCAGGTAGCGCGCCACTTTGCCGCGCGCCGCGTCGTAGGCGTCGGTCGCCGCCTCAGCCAGGAAGTGCACGCCGCGCTTCACGTTGGCGCGGTGCGTCTCGTCGTGCCGGCGCATCGCCGCCAGCACCGCGTCCGGCACCTGCGACGTCGCCGCGTTATCGAGGTAGTGCAGCGGCACGCGGCCGTGCACCAGGCTGCGCAGGATCGGGAACTGCGCCCGGACTGCCTCGACGTCGAACGCTTGCGTGCTCTCCGCTGCGCCCACCTAGAACTTCCGGCCGAAGCCGACCTTGAAGACCTGGGTGGTGGTGGCGAGGGTCGCCGCATCGCCGGTGATGAAGGCGACCGGGCCGTACGTCGTCTTGAGGTATTCGCCGCGCAGGAATGTGCGCGCCGATAAATCGCGGCGGAAGCCGAGCATCAGCGACGCGCCGCTGGCGCTTGCGGCCACGGTGGCGCCGGTGCCGGTGTCGGCGGTCTCGATGCTGGCGCGGCCGATGCCGGCGCCGAACTGCAGCGTGGTCTGCCGGATGCGCCAGCCGAGCGCGAGTTTCAGGTTCATCGGCATCGTGACCTCATGGTCAACGACGCGCGCGCCGAGGCGCTGCCCGCCCTTGAACGCGGTCCACGCCCAGTCGAACTCGGTCGTCAGCACGATGCGCTGGGTCAGATTGTAGTCGATGCCGCCGAACAGCCCCGGCGCGAACCCCTGTCCACCCGCGTCGGTCGGCAGCACGGCATTGGGCTGGTAGTCGGCGTGGCCATAGCCAAGGTCTACACCCGCATACGGAACCAGCTGCGCCATCGCCGGCGTCGCCAACAGGACCGCCGCGGCGACCCCCAACAGCAATTTCTTGATCACGTGTCTTCTCCTCGTCCCCGAATCCTCGTCCCCGAACTTATTTCGTGGCCACGGCGCCGATGGCGGCCAGCGCCTCGGGCGTGTCAACATCGATAAAGATGGCATCGTCGTCCATCGCTACCTCGCACACTTGGTCGGCATATTCGCCGATCAGGTGGCGGCCGCCGGTGTCGCCGCCGACCGCCGTCAGGCCGGCGAAATAGTCCCGCCCCCACAGTACCGGATTGCCGCGCTTGCCGCCGAAGGTCGGCACGCAAATGGTGCGCCCTTCGTGCGGCGCAAAGGCCGAGATCAGCTTGTCGAGCTGCTTGGCTTTGACCTGCGGCATGTCGCCGAGCGCCACCAGGGCGCCGTCCGCGTTGGGCGCCACCAGACCGAGCTTGGCGATGCCGGTACGCAGCGAGGTGGACAGGCCGTCGGCGAAGTCCGGGTTGTGGACGAAGTGGATGTTGCGGGCGCCGAGGGCAAAGCGCACGTCGTCCGACATGTGGCCGGTCACCACGACCACCGGCCGCGCCGTCGTGGCCAGCATCGCGTCCACCACGTGGCAGACCAGCGGCTTGCCGTCCAAGGTAGCCAGCAGCTTGTTGATGCCGCCGGCGCGGCTCGATCGCCCGCCCGCCAGCACCATGCCGCCGATCTCCGGCGCCCACGGCGCGCCGTCGTCGGCCGGTGCCGTTTCTTCTGCGTTGCGCGAGGAGCGCGCATCCTGCGCGACGCGCGGGAAGGGGCGGGCGGCGATGTCGGTCAACAGCCCGCCGGCGCCCATCGCCTGGATGTCGGCGCGGCCGATCGGGATCTCGGCACACAGGCGCGCCAGTACCCAGTCAAATCCATTCGTCTTGGGCGAGCGGGCGCATCCGGGTGCGCCGATCACCGGCGTGTCGTTGTGATAGGCGAGGAGCAGCAGGTTGCCGGGGTCCACCGGCATGCCGAAGCGCTCGATGTGTCCGCCGGCGCGCTGGATCGCCGCCGGGATGACGTCGCGGCGATCGACGATTGCCGACGCGCCGATGATTAGGATCGGGTGGCACTGCTTGTCGAGCAGCGTCATCAGCGCGCCCTGCACCGACTGGGTGTTGTGCGGCACGCGCTCCTCGCGCGCGATGTACGAGCCATAGGCACCCAGGCGGGCGCGGATGGTCTCGGTGGTCTTGTCGAGCACCGACTCCTTGGTGCCCTCGGCCCAGGTCTGGATCAGCCCGACCGGCTGGGCGCGGAACGGCACCACCGTCACCAGCCCGAGCGGCGACGCCTTCGCCCGCCGCACCGCGCCGTCCACCGCCACCTTGGGGGCCGAGAACGGGATGATCTTGATCGTCGCCACCATCTGGCGCGGCCGTACCACGGCGAAGTGCGGCACCGTGGCGATGGTGATCGACTCGTCCACCGCGTTGACCGCGTTGACCCGGTCCGGCTCCGCCAACACCACGCCGTGCACTTCGGAAATCAGGTTGGCGCGCCCGGTAAAGGCGGCGGCCGCCCGCACCCCCGTGCCCACGCACGCCTCGGCCAGCGCATTGGCCGCCGGGTCCTCGTGCATGTCGCCGTCTTCAAGCTTGGCGGCGATCGCATGGCTGAACCCCGCGGTGCGCAGCTTGCCGACGTCGTCGGGCGTCAGCACGCGGCCCTTCTTGAAGGTCTCAGTGCCGATCTTGACCGTATGCGCCAGGATCGCGCCGTCGCACTCGGCCAGGGGCAGTGGCCCGAACTTCATGCCTCAACTCTCCCTCTCCTGCTTGCGGGCGAGGGTGGGGGTGTCGGGCCAGACTCCACTTCATGCAAGGTCTGAATCACCTCGGCCAGCACCGCCACGGCGATCTCGGCCGGCGAGCGCGCGCCGATCTTTAGGCCCACCGGCCCCTTGATGCGCTTGAACGTCGCCTCGTCGAACCCTGCCGCCAGCATGCGCTCGCGCCGCTTGGCGTGCGTCTTCAAGCTGCCCAGCGCGCCGATATAGAACGCCTCCGACTTGAGGGTCACCAGCAGCGCCGGGTCGTCGATCTTGGGATCGTGGGTCAGCGCCACCACCGCTGTGCGGCGGTTGGGCTTGAGCTTTTCCATCGCCTCGTCCGGCCAGTCGGTCGTCACGGTCAGTCCCGGGAACCGCGCCGCCGTGGCGAACGCCCGCCGGGGGTCGATGATCGTCACTTCATATCCGCTCATCGCCGCCATGCGGGCGAGGGGCTGCGAGATGTGCACCGCGCCCACCAGGATCATGCGCAGCGGAGGGTTGAACACCTGCAGGAACCAAGTCCCATCCGGCCCGGTCACGCTGGTCGATTTGTCGTTCAGCGCCGCTTCACGCGCCGCCTCAGAGAATGGAGATTGTTCCGCCTTTTCAATCGGATAAAGCAGGACGTTCCGCCCAGACGTTAGGTTCTTGGCAAGCACCACCGTGCGCCCGGCGCCCCGGTCGGCGAGCAGCTGCCGCAGGATGTCGCGTTCCATGACCCAGCCGGACCAGCGCTTAGTCCAGTCGCTCGACGTAGACCTGGATCTTGCCGCCGCACGCCAGTCCGACGTCCCACGCCTGGGTGTCGGTGACGCCAAAGTCCAACAGGCGCGGCTTGCCGTCCTCGATCACGTCCATCGCCTCGCGGATGACGGCGCCTTCGATGCAGCCGCCCGAGACCGAGCCGACGAACTGGCTCTCGGTGTCCACCGCCAGCAGGCTGCCCACCGGCCGCGGGCTCGACCCCCAGGTCGTCACGACGGTCGCCAGCGCCACGCGGCGCCCTTGGCCTTTCCATTCGAAGGCGCGGCCGAGCACGTCCTCCTGGTCGCCCACGATCGTCTCGTTCATGGCGTCCCGTTCATGGCTTGTTAACCAACTCCATGGGAGGATATTGGGCCCGCGCTATATCGGGGCAAGCAGTTCGAAGGGGCAGCATAATGGTCCCGGCAGTTCGGTCAACGCTCGACGTGGCGCTGTGGCTGATGTCGCGTGCGGAGTCTGCAGGGGAGCGCCTGCAACCCCAGAAACTGCAGCGGCTCCTCTACCTCGCCCAGGCCCACTACGCCGGCGCACACGAGGGCCAGAAGCTCATGCCCGCCGTCTTCCTCGCCACCGAGCTCGGCCCGCTGGAGCCGAACGTCTATTACCTGTTCCAGCAGGGCCCGCCCAAGCTGGTTTATCCCGACCCCTCGCCCCTGGTCGAAGAGTTCCTCATGGGCCTGTGGGACCGCTACGGCACCCGCCCGGCCGAGGACCTGCTGACCACCATCGCCGCCGACGGCTCGTACGCGCTCGCCCTCAAGGGCGGCCGCAACACCGAGATCAACCTCGAGATTCTGCAGGCCGGCTACGGCGGCAAGAGCGCGGTCAAGGTCAAGGGCGGCGTCAAACCCGGCGCCGAACCCGGCTACTGGACCCCCGAAGGCAAGCGCGCCACCAAGTGGATCCCCGGCCAAGCGCCGCGCCGCTAGGTTCGACGAAACGGGAGTGGGGCGGCCCGAATTGGCTACCCCTCGGAAATAGGTCAACATAGTTGACACGTTCCGCGCCAGCCTGCTACAACGCCCTCATTCGAACTTGACGCTTGCTTGTAGTCACACCGGGGTTCACGCCCCGGCGCGAAGGACTTCTATTTCCATGGCCACCCTATCCAATGACAGCGCGGTCCTCCCCCGCGCCAAGACCGTCCTGATCCTGGCCCCGCACGAGGCAGAGCGCACTGCCATCCGCGCCACCTTGGGCAAGTCGGGATTCTCCACCATCGCCGCCTCGACTCAGATCGACGCCGCCGCGCTGTGCGCCGACTCGACCATCGACATCGCCATCGTCGACGATAGTGACGAAGGCCGCGCCGTCATCAACGTGCTACGCGCCCGCAATGGCGCGGTAAAGGTGCTCGTGCTGTCCCAGGACGACCACGACGCGCCGCCCGACCAGGTAATGGCCGCCGCCCTGCGCGCCGACGCCGACCGCGCGCTGAGCCGCCCGTTCACGCTGTCCTATCTCGTCCACGTCGTGCACGAGATGGCCGCCCCCTTCAAGCCGTCGGTCCCGCTGCGCGCCCCGCAGCAGCACCAGCAGATGTCCTCCGCCGCCTAAGCGGCTCCGCTACCGGCACGGGTCCTCGCCGCGACCTCCTTCGCCGCCGCCCGTGAACCACACGTAATCGAACGGCAGCGCCGGCGTATCCACCAGCGTCCGCGCGTAGTCGCCCGGCTCGGTCAGGGCGTCGATCACCTCCCGGAACATCACCCCGGCCACCGTTACGTCCGGCTGCATCTGGCGTAGCACCCACGCCACGCCGCGATCGGTGCGCGTGTGTCCGGCCCCGGCGATCAGCACGCCGCCGCTGCCGCGGTCGAACCGCACCAGCGCATCGGCGAACGCCGAGTCGCGCAGCCGCTGCCCCACCGCCATCTGCTGGATCACTGGCCCCATCGCTGGCCCGGTCATGCCGCAGTGCATGGCGACCAGCTCGCGCTCCAGCGACAGTGCGGCGGCAGCGGGCAGGGGCTCGTGCATCCGCGTACGCACCGCCAGGTCGGCGTCCACCGCCGCCGGATCGCGCATCACCGTGCGCAGCGTCGCATCCGGCAAGTTGGCGGCGATGATCGGCAGCCCGGCGCCTTGCGCCACCTCGGCGATCGGCTGATAGAACCGCCACGCCATCCACCCGTCGCTCCACCGCACCGCGTCGCCCAGTCCCGGCAGCCCCGCCAGGTCGCGGCCATGTTCGCCTAAGTATCGATCCAGCGCCGGCTGCTGGTTCGTGTCCATCTGCTCGAACGCCACCACCGGCCGCCGGTCGAGCCGCACGAGCCGCTCCAGCACCTGCGCCTGCAGCCGATGATGCTCCGCATTGTCGTGGGTCTCGCCCAGCAGCACATAGCGCGTGCCCATCAGGCGAATGATCAGCTCATCCTCGCCGAGGAACTGCGCCGCCCCGACGTCCCAAATCTTGTTCAGCAGCGGATGATCCGCCGCCCCAGCCGGCGTGCTCAGGAGCAGCGTCATCGCCATGAACAGGATACAGTGCATGGGCGGGGTCCGAACCATGCGCCAGTTTATCAAGTCCGACGCCGTCGGCGGTATCGTCCTGCTCGCGGTCGCCGTGCTCGCCGTCCTTTGGGCCAACGCCGTCCCGGACAGCTACGCCGCCTTCGTCCACGCCGCGCTCCCCATCCCCGGCCTTGCGCTGCCGCTGGAGTGGGTCATCAACGACGTCCTGATGGTCGTCTTCTTCCTGTCGGTCGGCCTGGAGATCAAACGCGAGCTGATCTCGGGTGAACTGGCGGGCATGCGCCGCGCCGCGCTCCCGCTCGTTGCCGCCGCCGTCGGCTTGGCCGTGCCCGCCGCGATCTACGTCGCCGTCACCTGGCACGAGCCCGCGCTCATCCGCGGCTGGGCGATTCCCGCCGCCACCGACATCGCCTTCGCCGTCGGCGTCCTGGCGCTGCTCGGCTCGCGCGTCCCGCCGTCGCTCAAAGTCTTCCTGCTGGCGCTCGCCATCCTCGACGACCTCGGCGCCATCGTCATCATCGCGCTGTTCTACTCCGCCGACCTGGCCGTCCCCTCGCTCCTCGCCGCCGCCGTGTGCGTGAGCATCCTGGTGCTCTTCAACCGCAGCGCCGTCCGCCCGCTATGGCCGTACCTGATCGTCGGCATCGCCCTCTGGTTCAGCATCGTCGCCTCCGGCATCCACCCCACCGTCGCCGGAGTCCTCCTGGCAATGACCATCCCCCTCCGCCTCCCTCCCCTTGCAAAGGGGAGGGCAGGGGTGGGGTTGTCTCCGCAGTCACCGCTCGTTCGCCTGTCGCACACCCTCCACCCCTGGACCACCTTCGCGATCCTCCCCCTGTTCGCCCTCACCAACGCCGGCGTCTCCCTCCACGGCCTGTCGCTGTCCGCACTCCTCGCACCGTTGCCGCTCGCAATCGCCCTCGGCCTGTTCCTCGGCAAGCAGCTCGGAATCTTCACCGCCGTCGCACTCATGGTGCGCGGCCGCATCGCCCCACACCCCGCCGGCGCGACGTGGATGCAGATCTACGGCGTCGCCGTCCTGTGCGGCATCGGCTTCACCATGAGTCTGTTCATCGGCCTGCTGGCGTTCGGCGGCAGCTCGGTGCTCGCCAACGAAGTCCGCCTCGGCGTGCTCGCCGGCTCGCTCGCTTCGGCGCTCGTCGGTTTCGCTGTTTTGCGATTCGCGCCGCCACTTCGATGACCATCGCTGCGTGCGCGGTGGTTCCACAAACCCTAGCGCCGCACCACTTCATCAACCCCAAGCTGTACGCGCTGCGCCCGCACAGTGATCCACTTCACTAGTTGCGCGCACGCCACAGTATTGCGGCACCAAAGATGCGCCGTTGATTGTGGTTCCCCACAATTCATGCCAGACTTTCATACAAGACCCTGGTGCGCGTGGTTTGGGGAGTATCCAGGGAACAACGGAGCCCAGGGATGGGCGTACTGCTGGAAGAGAGCTCCGTAGAGGTCCGCCAAGAAGCGTTTGAGATACTTGGTAAGATCAAGTGGTTCAACGCGGTGAAGGGCTATGGATTCATCACGCCGGATGGAATGCCGGGCGACGTTTTCATCCATCACTCCGCGCTTAGACAGGCTGGCCACGACGGAATAGAGCAGGGGGCAACGGTCAAGTGCGAAGCCGTGCGCGGGCCCAAGGGCCTGCAGGCGGTGCGCGTGTTGGCCGTTGACGTGACCACGGCCGTTGTCGTCGCGGCGCGTGTCGAACGCGCCGACGAATTCCCGTCGGTGGAAGCCGAAGGCGAATTCTTCGACGCCACCGCCAAGTGGTTCAACATCGAAAAGGGCTACGGTTTCGTCACCCGCGGCGAAGGCACCCCCGACGTCTTCATCCACATCAAAGCCCTGCGCCGCGTCGGCATCGAGGAACTCCTCCCCGGACAATCTCTGCGTGTACGCGTCGGCCGCGGCCCCAAGGGCCCGCAGGTCGCGGAGATACAGCTGATTTAGTTCTGTTGCAACTGCCGTTTTGGTGCTGCGAATGATGCGGCACCTAATCTGAGATCATGTTTCGGTCGAACGTCGGCGGGTTCAACTGACCTCCGGCGCGTCGAGCGCCGGTGAGCGCGCGACGTCACTGCGTGGCTTCGTCGGGAGGGGGGAACGGTGGAATTCTTGCCGTGGCTGGTGTTGGCCGCCATCGTCGCAGCCATTGTTTGGATGCTTCGGAGGACTCGTGCCAGCAGCGAAGGTGTGGCGGCGCTACGCGGAATAGGCGGGTGGTTGGCGTTGTTGGCGGTCTTGGACTGCCTACAATTGGTGGTCCGGAAACAATGTTAGTCCCAAGCGCCCGCTGAGGCCAAGCTGGGCGGCAGGCGTAGCGGAGTGGAGCCGAACGGCCAGCTTGGGAGGATCGCTTCCGGCGCCGGCGGCCTGTAGCCGAGCGCGCTG
>CAMDCA010000062.1 GCA_945889645.1 Rhizobium sp. Q54 | reverse complement strand
GTGGTGGCGGGCCATGTGCCGCTGGTGATCTCCAACATCGATTCGCTGATGGGCCAGGTGAACGGCGGCAAGCTCAAGGCCGTCGCCTCGACCGGTGCCAAGCGCTCGGCCACCACGCCCGACACGCCGACCTTCGCCGAGGCGGGCTTCCCCGACCTCGTCGTGACCTCGTGGCCGATCTGGGCGGTGCCGGCCGGCACGCCGGCCAGGATCAAGGCCAAGCTCGAGGACGCGACCGAACGCGCGCTGGCAGCTCCCGACGTCATCGAGAGCATGCGCCAGGGCGGCTTCGAACCCGGCGCCATGGCGCTGCCCGAGGTCAAGGCCTTCATCAAGACCGAACACAAACGCTGGGGCGAGGTCATCCGTGCCGCGGGCATCAAGCCGCAATAGCCACCTGTTGCCCGACGTGCTGGCGCCCGGCCTCGACCTGGTGTTCTGCGGCACCGCGCCCAGTCCGGCGTCGTTCAAATCCCGCGCCTATTACGCCAATCCCGGCAATTCCTTCTGGCCGACGATTTTTGCCGTTGGCCTCGTGCCCGAGCGCCTGACGCCCGACCGCTTTCCCGAACTTTTGGCCCACGGCATCGGCCTCACCGATCTCAACAAGACCGAGTACGGCTCCGATCACGAGCTGAGCGCCGATGCCATGGATGCGGCCGCCCTGCACGCCAAGCTGCGCCGTTTCAGGCCGGCCGCCATCGCTTTCACCAGCAAGCATGCCGCCGCCCTGGCGCTCGGCGTGAAGGCACCGGGCTACGGCCGACAAGAAAGGGCCCTGGAAGGCGCCGTCGCCTTCGTGCTCGCCTCGCCGTCCGGTCGCGCCCGCTCGTTCTGGACCCTGAAGCCGTGGCGGGAGGCCGCCGCATTCGTGGCCCACCGCCGGCGCCTTCGAGAGAGGGCGGCATGAGCCTCGGCCGCCGTACCCTGCTCGCCACCCTGCTGGCGGGTCCCGCGACCACGCATGCCCAGGAGACTCCGCCGATGCTTCGTGATCTCGCCCGACGCGCCACGATCTATCTGTTCCCGCTCTACGAGATGTACCGCACGCGCTGGCAGGCCACGGTCAACGACGCCAATCTGTTTCGCCAGAAGCTCAACCGCTTCTTTCACGTCCCCGTACTCGCCGACCATCGGTCGCGGATGGTAACGACGCCCAACAACGACACGCTCTATTCAATCGCCTGGCTCGACCTCTCGGCCGAACCGCTGTTCCTCACCGTGCCGCCGGTGGGCAACCTCTATTACAACTACGCCTTCATCGACCTGTTCACCGATAACTTCGCCTATGTCAGCCACCGGCTCTATGGCGGCCAGCCGCCGCCGGACATGATCGTGGGGCCGGAGTGGAAGAGCGATGCGCCGTCGGACGTGACACTGGTGCGCGCGCCCACCAACTCGGTGTGGCTGCTGGGGCGCATCCTGGTCGATGGGCCCGAGGAGTTCGACCGCGTGCGCATCCTGCAGGCCCGGGTGCTGCTGGAAACGCCCGACATGCGCAACGAGCGGCGCATCCTCGAAACGCGCGAACTGATGCGCCAGCGCACCGTGGCGCCGCCCGAGCCGGCGGCGGATTGGCCGGCGCCCAACCGCGGCCGATCCGTTCGACCTGTTCGAGGTCGGCATGCGGGCGCTGGGCGAGAGCCCGGTGCCCGAGCGCGACCGCGCCTTGCTCGAGCAGTTGCTGCCGCTGCGGCTGCGGCCTGGACGCAAGTTCGACCCGCGCGCCTTTAACGAGGCCGAGCAGCGCGCCATCCGGGCTGGCATCGAGCTGGGTCATGCCGAGATCCGCAACGCCGGCGGCCGCTTCGGCAAGACGGTCGAAGGCTGGACCTGCGGCGAGCGCGATCTCGGCAATTTCGGCACCAACTACCTCTATCGCGCCATGGCGGCGCTGGGCGGTCTCGGTGCGCTGGAGCCGGCCGAGGCGGTCTACTTCAGCTGCCATGCCGATTCGAACGGCCAGCCCTCGACGGCAGTCACCGCTACGAACTCACCTTCCCTGCCGGCGGCCTGCCGCGGGCGCGCGCCTTCTGGTCGCTTGCCATGTATGAAATCACGCCCGAAGGCCGCGCCATCTTCGTCGACAATCCGATCGGCCGCTACGCCATCGGCGACCGCACCCGCGACCTGCAGACCGCCGCCGACGGCGCGGTTACGCTTCACCTGCAGCACGGGCCGCCGGCGGGCGAGCGGGCGGCCAACTGGCTGCTGGCGCCGGCCGGATGCGTCTCGTGCTCCGGGCCTACGAACCCGAAGAGTCACTGATCAAAGGCCGCTATCGCGTGCCGCCCGTTCGGCGCATCGGCTAGCGGCGCGTGGGCTAGGCGCCGGGCTGGGCGCGCTGCGATTCTTCCTCGGCCTTGGCTTCGATCGCATCCATGTCGTCGTCGCTCAGGCCGAAGTGATGGCCGATCTCGTGGATCAGCACATGCCGCACGATGTGCGGCAGGTCTTCGCCGGACTCGCACCAATAATCGAGGATCGGGCGGCGATAGAGGAAGATACGATCGATGTCGTTGGCGACATGGCCGGCACCGCGCTCCATCATCGAAACGCCCTGGTAGAGGCCGAGCAGGTCGAATGGCGTGTCGAGTTCCATCTGCTTCTCTACCTCGTCGGACGGAAAGTCGTCGATCTGGATTCGCACGTTGCCGACATGCCGTCGGAACTCCTCGGGAATCGTGGCCAACGCCTCGGCGGCGATCGCCTCGAAATCCTCCAGGCTGGGCGCAAGACCGAATGATGGCGTGCGCCGCGGGTTCGTGAACACCGGCATGACTCCCCCATATAGGAGGCGCGCGCGCGCGCCAAGCGCCCAAATGACCGGTTGTTCACCGCGGCTTGCCGCCGCAATCGCATGGTCGCGTTCGGGACCGAACCGCCCTAAGCTGGCGTCCCGCATGCTGAATTTCCTCACCCGCCGCCTGATCGTCGCCTTCCTCGTTGCGGCCACCGTCATGACGCTGGCCTTCGTGCTGACACGCCTGTCGGGCGACCTCGCCACATCGATCGCCGGCGCCAATGCGACGCAGGCAGACATCGAGGCGATCCGCAAGGCCTACGGCCTCGACCGGCCGGTGCTCACCCAGTTCTTCGACTGGGTCGGCCGCGCGCTCACCGGCGACCTCGGCAACAGCTACTTCTTCCAGACCCGTGTCTCGACGTTGATCGCCGAGCGCATGCCGGTGACGCTGACCCTGGGTGTCACCGGGCTTGTCATCGCCCTGTTCGTGTCGATCCCGCTCGGCATCCTGGCTGCCGTGCGCGAGGGCACCAGCTTCGATCGCGCCGTACAGATGGTGGCCCTGCTGGGACAGGCGATGCCCAGCTTCTGGCTGGGCCTGCTGCTGATGATCACCTTCGGCCTGCAACTCGGTTGGCTGCCGATCTCGGGGACCGGTTCATGGCAGAACTTCGTCATGCCCGGCGTGGTGCTGGCCTTCTCGGCCATTCCTGCCCTCACCCGCCTCACGCGTGCCGGCATGATCCAGGCCATGGGCAGCGACTATATCAGGACAGCGCGGGCCAAGGGCCTGTCGCGCGCCTCGATCCTGCTGAAGCACGCGCTGCGCAACGCCGCAATCCCGGTGGTGGCGATCGCCGCCGTCCAGCTGGGTTTCATGCTGGGCGGCTCGATCGTGATCGAGCAGGTCTTCGCCCTGCACGGCGTGGGCTTCCTCGCCTGGGAAAGCATCGCCAAGAACGACTTCCCGGTGGTGCAGGCGGTCGTCCTGGTGCTGGCCGTGATCTATGTGGCGCTCACCATGGTGGCCGACCTGATGAATGCCGTGCTCGATCCGAGACTGCGCGTATGAGCGCGGCCACGATGGTGAATGCCGGTCCCAAGCGGGGCTGGAAGAGCCTCAGCACCTGGATCGGCGCAGTGATCGTGGGGGCGGCGATGATCTGCGCCATCGCAGCGCCCCTGCTGGTGCCGCACGATCCCTTCGCCCAGGATCTCGCCAAGCGGCTGCAAGTGCCGTTCTGGATGGCGGGTACCGATCCCGCCCACCTGCTGGGCACCGACCAGCTCGGCCGCGACTATCTCTCCCGCTTGATCTGGGGCTGCCGCATCTCGATGCTGATCGGCGTCACCGTCACGGTCGTTTCGGGCCTGATCGGCATCACCATAGGCGTGCTGGGCGGCTTCTTCGGCGGCCGCATCGACGATGCCGTGCTGTTCGCCATCACCACACGCCTGTCGATCCCGGTGGTGCTGGTGGCGCTGGCCGTGGTCGGCCTGCTCGGCACCTCGATGACCCTGCTGGTGCTGACGCTCGGGCTCCTGCTGTGGGACCGCTTCGCCGTGGTGGCGCGCTCGACCACCATGCAGGTCCGCAACCTCGACTTCGTGGCCGCCGCCTGGTGCGCCGGCTGCTCGCGCTTTCAGGTGCTGTCGCGCGAGGTCCTGCCCAACATCGCGAGCCACCTCGTGGTCGTGGCGACGCTCGAGGTCGCGCTCGCCATCCTGCTCGAGGCCACACTCTCGTTCCTCGGCCTCGGCGTGCCGCCGCCGCTGCCGTCGTGGGGCCTGATGATCGCCGAGGCCAAGGACTACATGTTCTTCAGCCCGTGGGTGATAGTGATCCCCGGGGTGGCGCTGTTCACGCTGGTCCTCGGCATCAATCTTCTGGGCGACGGACTGCGCGATCTGTTCGGCGCGCGGACGGATACATGAGGGCGGATCCTTGAGCGCACTCCTCGAGGTCGAGCAGCTCGAAGTGGGCTTCGGTAGCCGCACGTCGGCGGTGCGCGGCACATCGCTCACCGTCGAGCGTGGCGAGACCCATTGTCTGGTGGGCGAGTCGGGCTGCGGCAAGTCGGTGACGGCGCTCGCGATCATGAACCTGCTGGCCCGCGGCGGCTACCGACGTGCCCGGCGCCTGAGCTTCCAGGGCAATGACCTGCTGAAGCTCGACGACCGCGGCATGGCCAGGCTGCGCGGCAACGCCATGGCCATGATCTTCCAGGAGCCAATGACCAGCCTCAACCCCGCTTACACGGTGGGCTCGCAGATGACGGAGGTGCTGCGCCGTCACAAGGGAGCCAGCCAGCGCGCCGCCACCGACCGCGCCGCCGACCTGCTGGCCCGCGTCGGCATCACCGCGCCGGGCCTCCGCCTCGGCCAATTTCCGCACCAGCTCTCGGGCGGGCTGCGCCAGCGCGTCATGATCGCCATGGCGCTGATGTGCGATCCCCAGCTCCTGATCGCCGACGAGCCGACGACCGCGCTCGACGTCACGGTGCAGGCCCAGATCCTGCGCCTGCTGGCCGAGCTGCAGCGCGACCTCGGCCTCGGCATGCTGCTGATCACCCACGACCTCGGCATCGTGGCCCGCGTCGCCACCCGCGTCTCTGTCATGTACGCGGGCGAGGTGGTCGAGAGTGCCGCCACCGCGCAACTGTTCGCCGACCCCAAGCATCCTTACACGCAGGGCCTGCTGCGGTGCGTGCCGGTGCCGGGCAAGCAGCGCCAGGACGAGCCGCTGGGCTCGATTCCGGGCACCGTGCCGCGCATCGACCCGGGCTTCGAGGGCTGCGGCTTCCGCGAGCGCTGCACCTTCGCCGACGCAAGCTGCGCCCATGCCGTGCCGCAGCAGACTGCCGCGCCGGGCCACGACTATCTCTGCCGGCTTGCACCGTGACATTGTCCGCCTCATTGCCCGCCATCGAGCTCAAGGGCGTCCACAAGACCTTCCGCGTCAAAGGCGGGCTCTTGGGCAAGGACCGCCATGTCGTAGCCTGCGACGACGTCTCCTTCGCGGTGCCCCAGGGCGGCGTGCTGGGCCTGGTGGGTGAGTCGGGCTGCGGCAAGTCCACCCTGGCCCGCCTCATCCTCGGCCTGTTCGACCCCGCGGCGGGCGAGATCGCCGTCGAAGGCCAGCGCGTCGCCGACATGGACCGCAAGGCGCGCGCGCGTCTGATCCAGCCGGTGTTCCAGGATCCGTTCTCCTCGCTCAATCCGCTGGCCCGCGTGCGCGACATCGTGGCCATGCCGCTCAAGGCCCAGAACAGCTTCGACCGCGGCGAGATCGCCCGCCGCGTCGACGAGATGCTAGCCCGGGTCGGCCTCACGACCGAGATGGGCGCCCGCCTGCCGACTGAGCTGAGCGGTGGTCAGCGCCAGCGTGTTGCCATCGCCCGCGCGCTCGTGCTGCGGCCGCGCATCGTGGTGTGCGACGAGCCCACCTCGGCGCTCGACGTCTCGGTGCAGGCGCAGATCCTGAACCTGCTCGCCGAACTGCGCCGCGAACTCGGCCTCACCTATCTCTTCATCAGCCACAACCTCGCCGTCGTCGAGCATGTCGCCAGCGAAGTGGCGGTGATGTATCTCGGCCGCATCGTCGAGCGCCGGCCGACGCAGGCGCTGTTCCATCAGCCCGAGCATCCCTACACCAAGGCGCTGCTGGCTTCGGTGCTGACGCCGGAGCCCGGCCTCGGCGTGCCCGACGTGGGCCTGGGCGACGTGCTGCCCGACCCCGCCAACATCCCGCCGGGCTGCCGCTTCCATCCGCGCTGCCCGGTCGCCGAGCCGCGCTGCTCGAGCGAAACGCCGCCGCTGAAGCCCAGAGCCGGCGGCGGCGTGGAGTGTCTGCTCGTCCCCTAGCGGCCGCCGGCTATATCCACTTGGCGAAGTAGAAGCGCGGCAGTTCGTCGGGGTAGGTCTTGAAGTCGAGCGACTTCGCGAAGGCGTAGGTGTTCACGTAGGTGTTGATCGGCAGCCAGTAGGCCTTCTCGGTCACGATCTTGACCGCGGCGGAATAGGCCTTCTTACGCGCCGCGGGATCGGAGGTGTTGCCGCCGTCGGCCACCAGCTTCTCGAGTTCGGGATCCTTCGAATAGTTGTCGAACGCGCCGGCGCCGAACATCACCGGCAGGATCGCAGACACGTCGTTGATCGAGTAGCTGCCCCAGCTTCCCATGTAGAGCGGCGCCTCGCCCTTCTGTGCCTTCTGGATGGCGGGCGAAACCTGGAGCTGGGTGATCTTGGCGCGGATACCGACGGCTGCCAGGTAGCCCTGCACCGACGCCGGCCACGAGGTCGGCTGCACATAGGTCACGAACTCGATGTCGAAGCCGCTCGGGAAGCCCGCTTCGGCCAGCAGCGCCTTGGCCTTAGCCGGATCGTAGTCGTACTTCACCGCGGCGTCGGCATCGCAGCCGAACTGGCTGGGGAAGCAGGGCGCCGGCGGCACGCGGCTGCCGCCGCCCACCAGCTTGTCGGCGAACTGCTTGCGGTCGACGGCGTGCCAGATCGCCTGGCGCACCTTGAGCTTGGTCAGCGGATTGTCGGCGCCCGAGCGGCCGGCGGCGTCGATCGAGAGGTAGCCGATGCGCATCGATTCCTGGCGCACGGCCTGGAGGAACGGCACCTTGTTGATGCTGTCGGTCTGGTCGGGGTTGATGTTCCAGATCCAGTCGGCGCGCTGGGCCAGCAGCTCGGTCACTGAGGTTGCGAGGTCAGGCACGAAGCGCACATGCAGGTTCTTGATCGCGGGGCGGCCCTTGGGCGAGCCCGCCCAGTAATCGTCGAAGCGCTCGAAGAAGACTTCCTTGCCCTGGTCGTTCTTCACGATCTTGTAGGGCCCGGCGCCGACCGGCTTGGCCGAGAAGCCCTCGGGGCCGACCTTCTCGCGATAGGCCTTGGGATGGATCGGCGTCACCATGGCGAGGTATTCCAGCGCCGCCGGCGTCGGCCGCTTCATCTTGATGCGCACGGTCCAGTCGCCGGTCTTCTCGGCCTTGTCGATCCAGGCGTAGTTCGACGGCGTCGCCACCTTGCTGGCCGGATCGGCCGCCATGTTGATGGTGTAGACCACGTCGTCGGGCCCGAGCGTGCTGCCGTCGTGGAACTTCACGCCCTGGCGGATGGTAAGGTCTAACGAATTGTCATCGGCTAACTTCCAGTCGGTGGCGAGCGACGGCTTGATCTCGAAGGTCGAGGGATCGCGGTACACCAGCATGTCCCAGGCCTGGTGGGCGAGGATCAGCCCGGTGCGCTGGCCGTTGAAGTACATGTCGATGTTGGGCACGGCGTCGTTGAACAGGATGCGAAGCGTATCGGCCGTCTTCTGGGCAAAGGCGGACGGCGCCGCGGCCACGCCGAGGGCGGCCGTGGTGGAAAGAAGCGCGGAACGACGGGTGATTTTCACGGAAGGCCTCCTGTTTGTGGAGTGGACCCTAGGCTGCGACACGTCCATCAGGCAAGGTTTACGCCCACCGAGGAGAACAGTCATGACCGCCAGGCTCACCGGCAAAGCCCGCACCACGGCCCTCGCCTCGCTCAAGGGCTGGAAGAAGGTTTTTAAGCGCGACGCCATCGCCAAAAGCTTCAGGTTCACTGACTTCAACCAGGCTTGGGGCTTCATGACCCGCGTGGCCCTGGCCGCGGAAAAGGCCGACCACCATCCCGAATGGTCCAACGTCTACAACAGGGTCGAGATCGTGCTCTCCACCCACGACGCGGGCGGCCTCAGCGCCAAGGACGCGGCGCTGGCCAGGTTCATCGATTCGATCGCCTGAAAAATGTCCACCGCAGGGGCGGACGGAAAGAAAACCCGACCCGCGTCCCGTCGCGGTCCCGATTTTGCCGGCCAACCGCCTGATATCGCAGCCGAATCGTCCGCCGGCCCCGCGCCCGAAATGTCCGCCGCCTGCGGGCATCGCGGGAATCGACTTCACGCCTCCCGTCCCGGCTTCAGCGGCAGGCGGCGCAGCAGGCGCATTAGCATGGCGTCGTTGACGCGGAGCAGGTGGCTGATCTGCCGGCCGCGATACCAGGTGGCGCGGAACTGCGGCCGGGTGGCACGCTCGAAGGCTTCCTCCTCGACCCGTTCGATGTAGATCGCCAGCGACACGTCGCAGCGCCGAGCGAACTCCGGATCATCCTCGCGCCAGCGCCGCGCCGTGCGCGGATCGACGCCGGCCCGGGCCGCGGCATCGAGATGGCACCCCCAGCGCATCAGATGGCGCTCGTAGTCGCGCTTTTTGGTGGCCAGCGTCCGCTTGCGCGGCGCCGACGGCTTCTCGGCCAGCACCTCGGCGGGAACCTCCTCGATCGGGCAATGCGTCCAACCCATGTCTTTAATCTCCTCCAAAGCTTAGCAGGAAGAGGACAATCGTATTTCCGCTTGATCGTCAATATCCTATAGATCGCGACGCGGCAGGGCCCTTGCCTGCATTTTGCAGGCACAGCCGGCACCACCCGCGATCGGAGTCGTACCTCTCTCCGAGCATCGTTTTCCGCCTCGATCCAACCCCGACCGCCTGCTGAGTCGGGCGGGGTACCCCCCGCCCTGGGCGCGGAGCGCCCGGCTCGAAGCATGGGTAACAGGCGCGGTACTCGGTCCCGTGCTTCGGGACGGCCAGTGCCGGGCCGGCGCCACCAGCTCGGCGGCCGTGTTGGCCGGCACCTTTGGGTTTGCGACCAGCACATACTGATAATCCGTCGTCTGGCAGATCGGCAGGAGCGTCGCGAGCGTGTCGATCATGCCTTTCTGGACCCACGGATTGACCACGATGGTCTGGGCCGAGGTGTAGGACAGCGTATAGCCTTCGGGCGGGGCTGCGGCGGCGGCGCGCAGGCCGAGGCTGCCGTTGGTGCCGCCCTTGTTCTCGACGACGACCTGCTGGCCCAGGAGCGGCGACATCAGCGCCGTCCGCTCGCGCGCGTTGATGTCGTTGCTGCCGCCCGGGGCGTAGCCGACAACAAAGGTGACCGGGCCGGTGGACCACGCGACTTGTGCGCTGCGCGATGACGGGAGGGCGGCGGCGCCGAGGCCGAGAGCGACCGCGCGTCGGCGAGCCAGCCGCTCGACATGGCGGTGTGCAAGGCGATGAGCATCCGCGCCTCCTGGGTCAACCGGCGCGGCGAGGCGGTGGAGACTGGGTGGCTGCCCTTCACCGAGGTGAAGGACGTGGCCGAGGCGGTGCGGCTGATCCCGGGCTGGAGGGCCGTGAAGGTCGTGGCATTCACCGCCCAAGGTTCGCAAGCGGCCGGGATCGGCTTCCGGCAGCCTAGAATCAGGTGGGGGGCTGCAGGGACGGCGGCGATTGGCTATCCGTTCGACGTGCTGTTCAATCTCGAGACGATCTTCCGCTCGGGCGACTTCTCGATCAGCCACCTCAAGGCTGCGATCCTGGCCAACGTCCAGCGCTGGCGCGACCTCGGGCGTTGGTCGACCGCCGATGCCTTCGACAACCTGGCGATCGTCCAGACGACGATCGCCGACCAGGCGGCCTTCACCTACAACAACGTCTCGCAGATCCTCGACCTGGTGACGGCGGTGCACAACGCCCAGGGATTCGATTTCCTGAAAGCGACCGTGGCGCTCTACGAGGCGCTCAACAGCAGCTTCCTGCTCAATCCCAGCAACGATGCCACGAGCCCGTGGGCCGACAAGACGCCGCTCGAGATCGTGGCGCTGCGCCGGCCCAAGCAGCTGCTGGTGAACATCGGCGTCAACGACGGCATCTGGACGATCTGCCTCGAAGCCCGCAAGGACGGGCTTCGATCCCGACAAGATCGCGACCGACATGCACGACCTCGGCGTCCGCCTACACGACATGAAGGCGGCGGGCCAAGTCGACACCATCTACCTCAACCTGATACCCAAGCCGAGCTGCATCGCCAACCTCATGCCCCGCACCGATCCCAACAGGCCACCCGGGGCCAACGGCTATTTCCCGGAATATCTCGGCCGGCTGGGCCAGCTGGGCGGCCTCGCCGGCGCCGACATGAAGATGCTCGACGAGAGCGTCATTGCGCTCAACCAGCGGATCCACGACGACCTGGCCGGGCTGTTCGAGGACACCGGCGGGCTCGCCTTCGTCGACACCTATGACATGGTGGCGGCGCACGACGACAAGCACTTCCGCGACACCGCGCCGATCTGGGTGAGCGGCGGGCGCATGAACAACATCCCGCTCGTCCGGCTCGGCATCCTGAGCCACAAGGGCGGGCTCTACAGCCTCGACAACCTTCACCCAACGACGGTCGGCTATGCCGTGCTGGCCGGCGCGGTGTGCGCCCGGATCGAGGCGGTCGAAGGCATCAGCCCCGCTCATCCGATCGATTTTCAGGACGCGTTCGACCGCGATTCGCTCCTGACCAACATCCCGCCCCGGCTGGCGGTCGAGACGCTGCTGATCGACCTGGTGGTGGCCTTCGCCTCGCTGGGCGGGCGGCCGATCGCCTGACGGGTTACTTCTGCAGGTAAGGCTCGACCTTGCCCTTGAGCTTGATGGTGAGCGGATTGCCCTTGCGGTCGACGGTCTTGCCGACGGCGAGTCGGACCCAGCCCTCGCTCACGCAATATTCCTCAACGTTGGTCTTCTCCTCGCCGTCGAATTTTATGCCGACGCCGCGCGCCAGCAGCGCCTCGTTGTAGAACGGGCTCTTGGGATTCGTCGACAGACGATCCGGCAGGGCGGGAGGTGCGGCGGGTGTCTCGGGCGAGGGCGTGTCGGTCATGTCCCTAGCTAGCACGTCAGGCGGCCAAGACCAGTGCGTATAAAACGCCCGCCAGCGCACTGGCGAGCAGCACGGGCATCATCCCGACCTTGAAGCGGAAGATCGCGACGGCCGCGGCGATGGCCAGAACGAGCGTCGGCACGTCGACCGACCTCAGGACCGGCACGTCGACGGCGGCGCCCAGCCATCGCACCGGCACCAGTTCGGCGAACAGCACATGGAGCGCGAACCACACCGCGAGGTTCAGGATCACGCCCACCACCGCCGCCGTGATGGCGCCGAGCGCCGCCCCCAGCGCCTTGTTGGCGCGCAGCGCCTCGACGAAGGGCGCGCCGAAGAAGATCCAGAGAAAGCAGGGAACGAACGTAACCCAG
>CAMDCA010000061.1 GCA_945889645.1 Rhizobium sp. Q54 | reverse complement strand
GTCCCTACTGCGCGTCGCCGCAGAACGAACCACCGAAAGCCTTTGGCAGCGAGTCGGACAGCTACTCGATCGCTTCACGCCAGCAGAGTGCGTCAACTACATCCACCACGCCGGATACGTCACAACGTGATCGCAAAATGCTCTAGAGGCGGTGAAGGTCGACTACTTGGCCGCCGGGATGAGTTTCGACGACGCGCTGGAAAGCGCCGGGCCGCTGCTAATGATGTTTGGGTTTGTCGACTATCACTGTTCCCGACACAAGGTATCGGGGGCAAAGGAACGCGTCGAAGTAGCGGTGAGCGTGTTCAGAACGCTGTTCGGTGATACTCAAGGAATTCGGATGTTCGGCGCACTGGATCGCGCATTTCGCGAACGAGCGAGCAAGCAAGAGAGAACCGGCATCGACTACACACAAGAAGGCTTCGATGCAGCGAAGGAAGCATTCGGGGGGCACTTGGTAGCCGAATTCCTACGTGGGCGCTTGGCTTTCGGGAGCAGTTCCCTCTTCGCGTCGCGCGACAGCGAGTAGCCCTACCCACCAGTTGCTCTCACGGCGGCGGGAGTCTCGTACCCGCTGCCTCTAGCAACGTCGCCGTCTCGTAGAGCGGCAAGCCGACGACGTTCGTGTACGAGCCGTTGATCGATTTCACCAGGGCGGCGAAGCGGCCCTGGATGGCGTAGCCCCCGGCCTTGCCGTCCCATTCGCCGCTGGCGAGATAGTCGGCGATCTCTTCGGGTGTCAGGCGTTTCACGGAAACCGTTGTGGTGACCAGGCGCGAGCGGATGCGGCCGCCGGCGATCACGGTGACGCCCGTGTGGACGCGGTGACGCCGCCCGGACATCAGTTCCAGGCACTTGCGCGCGGTCGCTTCGTCCTCCGCCTTGGGCAGGTTGCGGCGGCCGACGCCAACGGTGGTGTCGGCGCCCAGCACGATCGCGTCGGGGTGACGCGCTGCAGCGGCCTGCGCCTTGGCCAGCGCCAGGCGCGCCGCAAGCTTGTGCGGCTGCTCGGCCTTCAGCGGCGATTCGTCGATCGCAGCCGGATCGACCGCGTCGGGCACGATGCCGATCTGACGCAGAAGTTCGAGCCGGCGCGGCGACGCCGATGCCAGCACGAGGCGCGCCATCGGGCGCGCGCTACCGGTAGCGGAAGGTGATGCGACCCTTGGTGAGGTCGTAGGGAGTCATCTCGACCAGGACCTTGTCGCCGGCGAGAACGCGGATGCGGTGCTTGCGCATCTTTCCGGCGGTGTGGGCGAGAACCTCGTGCTCGTTGTCGAGCTTGACCCGAAACATCGCGTTGGGCAGCAGTTCCATGACTGTGCCGGGAAACTCCAGAAGCTCCTCTTTCGCCATTCGCTCTCCGTGTTGGGGGGCCGTTTGCGGGGCCTATAAAGACCCCCGGGGCGGGCTCAGTTCAAGGGCTTTCCTGGGAAGGCGCGGCGCCGGGGCGCAAGCGGCCGAAAGCCTCATCGAGGCGGCCGCTCAGGGCATCGCGCACCTCGCGGAAGGCGGACAGGATGGTCTCGCGGTTGCCGCGCGCGGCCGTTGCGTCGAAGGTTGGCCAGAACACGATCTCGCACGCCATGGTGCGGGTCAGTTCCACCGCCGCGTGCTGGGCGGCCGGCGACAGCGACACGATCCAGTCGAACGATGTGTCGTGCAGGTCGCGGAAGGCCTTGGGCTTGTGGTGGGCAATGTCGATGCCGGCCTCGGCCATCACGGCGACCGCGAACGGGTCGGCGCCCTCGCCCGCCCGCACACCGACCGACTCGAAGTACAGAAGGTCGCCGAAGCGCGCCTTGGCCAAGCCCTCAGCGATCGCCGAGCGCACGGTGTTGTTGTCGCAGGCGAACAGAACGGAGGCCGGCATCCGCTCCATGCTCACGCCCTCATGTGCAGGACGCACAACAGCGTGAACAGCCGCCGCGCCGTGTCGAGGTCGAGATCGACCTTGCCTTCGAGGCGCTCTATCAACAGCTCGGCGGCCTCGTTGTGCAGGCCGCGGCGGCCCATGTCGATCGCCTCGATGCGCGCGCTGGTCGCCGTCTTGATGGCATCGTAGTAGCTGTCACAGATGACGAAGTAGTCCTTGATGATGCGGCGGAACGGCGACAGCGCCAGCATGATCCGGCACAGGATGGCGTCCGACTCGTCGGTGACGTCGAGCACCAGACTCGAGTCTTCGACACCGAGACGCACGCGGTAGGGGCCGTCTATGGCGCCAGCCGGTGCGAAGTGGTTCTTCTGCAGCAGGTCGTAGATCGCGACCTTGCGCTCCTGCTCGACGTCCGGGCTGCGGCGGACAACGGTGCGATCGTCCAGGGTGATAGCGGCAATGCGCTGGCTATCCGACACGAGCGCGATCCCGCGGCGAGATTCTTACGAGCCGCGGCCCAGGCGGATGCGCACCGACAGCGCGTGGGCGCCGAGGCCTTCCGCATCAGCCAGCGTCGCGGCCGTGGGGCCCAGCGCCGCCAGCGAACCCGCATCGTAGCGCACCAGCGACGTGCGCTTGACGAAGTCGAGCACCGACAGGCCAGAAGCGTAGCGCGCAGCGCGCGCGGTCGGCAGCACGTGGCTCGGACCGGCGACGTAATCGCCGATCGCCTCCGGTGTCATGCGGCCGAGGAAGATGGCGCCGGCATTGCGCACCAGCGCCGCCAGCTTGTCTGGGTCGTCGGTGGCGATCTCCAGATGTTCGGGCGCGAGACGATCCACCAGCGCGGCACCCTCGGCCAGCGTACGCACCACAATGATAGCGCCGAAATCGCGCCAGCTGGCGGACGCAATCGCGACGCGTTTCAGGCGCGGCAAGGTTTCCTCGACGGCGCGCGCTACCGCGTTGGCGAAACGCTCATCGTCGGTGATCAGGATCGACTGCGCCGTCTCGTCGTGCTCGGCCTGGGACAATAGGTCGGCGGCAATCCACTTCGGGTCATTGGCGCCGTCAGCAATGACCAGGATCTCCGACGGGCCGGCCACCATGTCGATGCCGACGGTGCCGAACACCTGACGCTTGGCCGCGGCGACATAGGCGTTGCCGGGGCCGACGATCTTGTCTACGGCCGGAATGGTCCTGGTGCCGAACGCCAGCGCCGCCACGGCCTGGGCGCCACCGATGCGATAGATCTCAGTCACGCCGGCGATGCGAGCGGCGGCCAGGACCAGCGCATTCAGTTCGCCGCGCGGCGTCGGCACGACCATCGCCATACGCGGCACGCCGGCCACCTGGGCCGGAACGGCGTTCATCAGCACCGAGGACGGATAGGCGGCCTTGCCGCCGGGCACATACAGGCCGACGGCGCTGACCGGCGTCCAACGGTAGCCGAGCTCCGCGCCGGTCTCATCGACGAAGCGATCGTCGGTGGGAACCTGGCGCTCGTGGAACAAGCGGATGCGGTCGGCGGCGCGTTCCAGCGCGGCGTGCTCGGCCGGCGGCACCTGCGACGCGGCGCGCGTGATCTCGGATTCTGGAATGCGCAGGGTCTCGGGGTTCAGCGCCAGGCCGTCGAAGCGCTGGGTGTAGGCGATGACGGCGTCGTCACCGCGCGCGCGCACGTCGGCGATGATCGCGGCGACCGCGGCGTTTACGTCGTCGGACGTCTCGCGCTTGGCCTCCAGCAGCTGGCGGAAGCCGTGCTCGAAATCGCTCGCGCGCGTATCAAGCCGCGTCGGCATCGCCCCCCTCCTCGATCGCCTCGCGGAAGCGGTCGATCCAGGCGCCCATCTCGATGGGCCGCGTCTTCAGCGCGGCACGGTTGACGGCCAGGCGCGAGGTGATGTCGGCGATGTGCTCGACCTCGACCAAGCCGTTGGCGCGCAGGGTCGAGCCGGTCTCGACTAGATCGACGATGCGGCGGCACAAGCCGAGGTTGGGCGCCAGCTCCATGGCGCCCGACAGTTCGATGCATTCGGCCTGCACGCCGCGCGCGGCAAAGTGCTTGCGCGTGATGCTGGGATACTTGGTGGCGACGCGCACGTGGCTCCAGCGCGACGGATCGTCGGTCGCCACCATCTCGGCGGGCTCGGCCACCGACATGCGGCACTTGCCGATGCCGAGATCGAGCGGCGCGTAAACTTCGGGGTAGTCGAATTCCATCAGCACGTCGTTGCCCGCGACGCCGAGCTGCGCCGCGCCGAACGCGACGAACGTCGCGACGTCGAACGAGCGCACGCGCACGATCTTCACGTTCGGATCGTTGGTCTCGAACAGCAGCTTGCGCGTCTTGGGGTCGCTGAACGCGGCCTCGGGCTCGATGCCGGCGCGCCGCACCAGCGGCATCACGTCCTCAAGGATACGTCCGCGCGGCAGCGCCAGCACGATGGCGCCGTTGTTGTGTACTCCGGCCATGGGCGAGGTCAGCCTTTGTCGATGGGATGGGTGGGCAGGCGCCGCCCGACCCACGGCTCGCCGATGTCGGTAAGGGCGCAGTCGATGCACTCCACCTGCAGCCGCACCGAACTACCGCCCGCGAAATCGAGCCGGACAGAGGCCGAGCCATCGGCCCCCGGCGTCGCGGCGATGGCCAATAGCTCCAGCACCTGATCGGCGCTGCGGCTCATGTCGCGCTGCTGCACGCCCAGCACGCCGTTGAAGTGGACCCCCGCCCGCACCCACCGCTTGGCGCCGTCCTGATGGTGGTCCTCCCAGCGAAAACGGCTGAAAACCGCGGCGAAGCGGCGCTCGCGCGGCAGGTAGTTGACCTCGGACGCGATCGTCACAGCGTCCTGCAGGCATGCAGAAATGACCGTCATGTCGTCCGGGTCGGTCGCGGTGAGCTTGAGGGGCGTGGTGGCCATAGGGGCGACAAAGTAGTGCGGCAGGGGGCCGGCTGCCATCCCTTGCCGTTGACGCCTTGCAGCGGGCGTCGCGGCCGGCTCGGCGGAACGGGACGCGTTGGCGGGGTCCGTTCGCGGTGGAGTAATAGGTGCGTAGCGGGCCGTCGTCCGGCCCGCATCGTCTCGTCGATTGTCGCACCGCGGTCGAGTTGGTCCTGCTGGGATTGAGCGCGTTGCTGTTCGCGCTGGCGAGCGGTTACATAGGCTTGGGCCCGGGTGTCGTAGATCGATTTCGGCATCGGCGGCTCCGGGTTGCGGTTGCCGTCAACCTGGGGATCGACCCTATTAGGGTCAATACGTTAGGTGTTTACGCCAGCCGGTGTTCGCGCAAATACGTGGGAAATACGCGGATAATATTCCCGTGAGCCTCGTCGTGGACCAGATACATATCGTATCTGGAGCGCGCTGCCCGGACTTTCAATAGCAAGTGCGTGCGGCGCCGCGTGGGTAGCCGTGGGTCTAATCCGGCCATGACACCCAAGTAGGGGTTAGCCGGGGACGCGCTCGATGTCTGCCCCGCAGGCGGCGAGCTTCTTGTCCACGCTCTGGTAGCCACGGTCGAGGTGGTAGACGCGGCTGACGACGGTCTCGCCCTGGGCGCACAGCCCGGCGAGCACCAGCGACACCGAGGCGCGCAGGTCGGTGGCCATGACGGGCGCACCCTTCAGGGCCTTCACGCCGCGCACGATGGCGGTGTTGCCCTTGACCGTGATGTCGGCGCCCATGCGGGCGAGTTCCGGTACGTGCATGAATCGATTCTCGAAGATGGTCTCGGTGATGACCGCCGCGCCCTGGGCGACCGTCATCAATGCCATCATCTGGGCCTGCATGTCGGTGGGGAAGCCAGGGAACGGGGCGGTGCTGACGTCCACCGCGTGCACCGCGCCATTGGCCGACACCTTCATGCTGTCGCGCGCCAGCGCCACATCGACGCCGGCGTTGACCAGCGACTCGACCACGGCGCCCATCAACTCGACGCCGGCGCCGGTGATCTCCAGCGCGCCGCCGGTGATGGCGGCGGCGATGGCGTAGGTGCCCGCCTCGATGCGGTCGGCGACAACTTTGTGCTGCGTGCCGTTCAGCTTGGCCTTGCCGCGCACGACGATGCGGCTCGATCCGGCACCCTCGATGTCGGCGCCCATGGCGATGAGCAGCTTGGCGAGATCGACGATCTCCGGCTCGCACGCAGCGTTCTCCAGCACCGTCTCGCCCTTGGCGAGAGTGGCGGCCATCAGCAGATCCTCGGTCGCGCCGACCGACACGGTCGGAAAGCGCACGATGCCGCCCTTCAGCCCCTTGGGTGCCTTGGCGTGGATGTAGCCGTCCTCGATGACGATCTCGGCGCCCAGCGCCTGCATACCGGCGAGGTGCAAGTTCACCGGCCGCGTGCCGATGGCGCAACCGCCGGGCAGCGACACCTTCGCTTCGCCGAAGCGCGCCACCAACGGGCCCAACACCAGCACCGAGGCGCGCATCTTGCGCACCAGGTCGTACTCGGCGGTCGTACTGGTGATGTTGTCGGCGCGCATCGAGATGGTGCGGCCGCCGCTGGCGGTTCCGTCCGGCGCCACCTCGGCATGCGCGCCGTGGGCGACCAGGATGTCGAGCATCGTCTTGATGTCCACCAGGTCGGGGACGTTGGACAGGCGCAGGGTGCCTTCGGTCAGTAGGCTCGCGACCATCAGGGGGAGCGCGGCGTTCTTGGCGCCACCAATGGCGATCTTGCCGCGCAGGGGAGCGCCGCCGCGGATTCGGATTCGGTCCATCTAGGAGGGTGTCTTCCTCTTGGGGTCGATCAGGGTGGGGCGGCCCGGGGCATCGGCCTCGTCCCGGTCGCGGGCCTGTTCCTTGCGCCGCAACAGGTTGGCCCGCAACGCGCCGGACAGGCGGTCGCGCTGATTCGCTGCGGCGGGAGGATTGGTCTGGTGCCCCAGCGACCGGGCGCTGTTCTTCTTGTCCTGAGGCTTGTCGGCGCCGGCCATTGCGGGCGACACCATTTCGGCCAAATGCGGCCGCGTCAAGGCCGCCCGCCACCCCGCCGTACCCGGCCGGCGCGCGCAACGCTTGCTGGGGTGCGGCTTTTTTGGCAAGGTCCGCCGCGCAAACCGACCCACCCGGTCGGATCTTGGGCGCCCACATAGCTCAGAGGTAGAGCACTCGCTTGGTAAGCGAGAGGTCGATGGTTCGATTCCATCTGTGGGCACCATTCTCTTGCGGTGCCCGTCCGCGGCCCTAAGCCTGCGACGTTACGAGGGGCTCAACTTGGGCTTGCCGCTATGCCGCCGCCACACGAAGGCGCCTGCCGCCAGCAGGCCGGCAACCACGAACACTAGCGCGTATTCGACCAGCGGGATGCGCAGCACCTCGTTCACGTTCGGCCACGGCCGGATGGTGGAATAGACCAGTACGATGCCACCGGCGTAGGCGGCTACGAACAGCGCCCGCGCCCAGCGCGGCAGGCCCAGGCCGTGCATCTGCGTCAGGACGAACACCGACGCGAAGCCGAACAGGAACATCGGCCACAGGCCGTTCTTCTGGAGCACGGCGACCATCGTGCCGTGCACGACGACGAGCGTTTCGAGCGCCACCGTCCACCACTTGTTGGTGTGGATGCGGGTGAGGAACAGACTGCCTTGCAGCATCAGCAAGGCCGTGTAGACCGTGCCGAGCAGGTGACCCCAGGTCGCCTCCATGGGGTGGTACCAGAACGTGTAGACCACGGCCCACGAGAATAAGTAGCCGTGGTACTTGCGCAGGAAGCGGCCGCTTTCGACCAGCATCGGAACGCGCTTGCCGCCGATCAGGCCGCGGCGCTGGTTCTCCATCAGCAGCACGACGACCAGCAGCAGGACCACCGAACCCTGTGATGACCAGATCGACACGTCCTGCGCCAGACCGTCGTAGGTGACGTGAGTCTGCACCAGGTGCAATAGGACGAAGAACGCGTTGGCAGCGAGCGCGACGGCGTTGAACCAATGCAGCCCGCCCGTGGTGCGGGGCTGCTGGCGCTGGGCGGCAAAGATCAACCCCCACAGGGTCAGCTGGTGCGCGGCGTAACACGCCCAGGCCACGGCGCGGGTGAGGCCCGTTGGGTCCGGCAGCATCCAATAGTAGTGAGATGCTCCGGTATCCGGAGCGAAGGCGATCGGCGCCAGCAGCGGGTCAAGGGCCGCGATCAGCCCGGCGAACGCGACGCTGAAGACAATCCCCGCCCACAGCGCGGTGGTGGCCGAAAGCGTTGTTGGCTGCGAGTCCGGCATGGCTTCCCCCGCGGACTGCACGCCCGCATGCGTTGGATACGCGTGCGATGGCTCCGTGGTTCACCGCCGGACCACAGTGTCGCAGGTATGCGCCGCACATGATCCGCTTTCGTGGGGCCCCCGTACTCCTATGCAGGAACGGCGGAGTGGACCCCATGCAGCTCCCACAAAGCCACTGGTACCCCGTGCTGGAAAGCCGCGAGGTTCGGGCCAAGCCCCTGGGCGTCGCCCGTCTAGGCGAGCGCATGGTGTTCTGGCGCACCAGCGACGGGGTACTGCACGCCAACGCGGACCGCTGCCCGCACCTGGGCGCCGCCCTGTCCCAAGGCTCGGTGTGCGCCAACCAGCTGACCTGCGCGTTCCACGGCTTCGCCTTCGACCGCGACGGCCAGTGCCAGCACATTCCCGCCAACGGCGCCCAGGCCAAGATCCCCAAGGGCATGGCGGTGCGGACCTATCCGGTGCGCGAGGCGCATGGCCTGGTGTGGCTGTGGTGGGGCGCGGCGCGGCGCGCGACACGTACCCTGCCATTCCGTTCTTCGCCGAGTTCGACGCCGGGTGGCGCAGCACGACCGTCGCCGTCGATTGGCCGGTCCACTACACCCGCGCCATCGAAAACCAGCTCGACGTCGCCCACATCGCCTTCATCCACCGCACCACCATCGGCCGCGGCGGCCGCAGCTTTGTCGATGGACCCTATGTCGAGGCGGACGACGCCAGCATCAGGGTGTGGGTCACCAACAGCCGCCACACCGGGCGCGAGCGCCGCGGCATGGCGGAACTGGCGGCAGCCGCGGTGGGCCGCGATCCCAGCCTGACGTTCCTGTTTCCCGGCTTGTGGCGCCTCAACATCGGTTCGCGGCTGAAGAACGTCGTAGCCTTCGTTCCCATCGACGCGGTCACGACGCGCTATTACCTGCGCGTCTACCACCGCGTCACCAATCCGCTGCTGCGTTGGCCGTTCGAGGCACTGATGCGGCTCAGCAGCCGCTCCATCCTCAACCAGGACCGCGCCATCGTCGTGACCCAAACACCCATGGACAGCACGCGCGCCATGGGCGACCGCCTGATCGAGGCCGACCGCGCCATCGCGCAGTACCGCCGCATGCATGCGCGGCTGCTGCGCCGGGCACCGCGCCTCGAGGTTCTTCCGTCCCTGCTGTCTCCGGCGCCCGCACTGGTCGCGCCGGCGCCGGCCGCGGAAGTGGTCCCCGCGTGATTCGGCGGACAGGTCTCCTGATCGCCGGCTTGTGTGTGGCCGTGCTGTCGAGCGGTACGGCCGTGGCCGCCGGCGACCCGGTCGCGTTGTACGGGCCGACGCTTGCGTTCGACATCGTGCGCAACGGCACGCGCATCGGCGAGCACGTGGTCGAGTTCGTGCGCCAGGGCGATGGGCTGCGCGTCACGACGCACACCGAGTTTGCGGTCAAAGTACTGTTCGTCACCGTGGTGCGCCTGCGCCACGAATCGACCGAGTCTCGCCTCGCTGGCGAGGTGCAACAGCTGACCGCCACCACCGTGGTCAACGGCGGCGAAACGCGCACATCGGTGACCGGCCGCAACGGCGCGCTGTCCGGTGGAAACCAGCAAGGGACTGACCGCGACGGCTCCCGGCCTGTGGCCGATCGACCACTGGGACGACCGCACGCCAGCCGCCGCATCGCTGATCGACCCGGTGACGGGCAAGGTCAGCGCCGCCCAGGTCATCGACCTCGGCGTGGAATGGGTGGACACCTCCACCGGTCCGCGTAGCGCGCACCGGTTCTCCTACCGCGGCGACTACGAGGCGGATGTCTGGTACGACGACGCCGGGCGCTGGGTGCGCCTGCGCATTCCCGGATGGGATGGCTCGTACGCTGACTACGTGTGCCGCATCTGCGGCCGGTAGCAGACCCGGCTGGCGCGGGAGCCCGCGCCGTACCATTTTTGCGGCATGATGGCGGTGCGCACTTCCCTGCAGGCGGAACTCCTGCCCGACAATCTCGGCTCGCTGCGTAGCGCCATCGATCCTGCGTCCAGCGCACGGCGCGCACGTAGTCGTCGGCCAGCGCCGAGCCTTCGGACGCGTTCCACTCGTGCTCGCGCGGTGCCGGGCGCGCGATGTCGCGCGGCGACGCCAAGCGGCGCTTCTCGCTGGCGGACCATGCCGCGGCGACGGCGGGCGTAGAATGCCGCAAGGACGCCGGCGTGCTCGACTAGACTCCGGGCGCGTACAAGGACATCGACGCGGCGATGGCGGCAAAGAATGATCTGGTTGAATTCGTCCACACGCTGAAACAAGTCGTGTGCGTGAAAGGATGACCGCATGATTCGCTTTCGCGATCGCATGGCGCGCGGCCACGGCCGCATCGGCTGGCTCGACAGCCGGCACACGTTTTCGTTCGGAGACTACCGGGACCCGGAGCACATGGGCTTCCGCACGTTGCGCGTCCTCAACGAGGACCGCGTGGTGCCGGGCAGCGGCTTTCCGACCCACGGCCACCGCGACATGGAGATCATCACCTACGTCCTGGCGGGAGAAGTCGCGCACAAGGACTCGCTCGGCAACGGCGCCACCATCCGGCCCGGCGACGTGCAGCGCATGACCGCCGGAACCGGCATCGCGCACAGCGAATTCAATCCGTCCGACACAGAGGCGCTGCACCTGCTGCAGATCTGGATCGTCCCGGAGCAGCGCGGGCTTGAGCCGAGCTATGAGCAGAAGGCGTTCGGTCCGCTGGCGACGCGCAACCGCCTGCGCCTGGTCGCGGCGCCCAACGGCGAGGGCGGCGCGGTGACCATTCACCAGGACGCTAGGCTCTACGTCGCCACACTGGCAACCGGCACTACGGTCGAGCACACCCTGGAGCCCGGCCGCGGCGCGTGGCTGCAGGTCGCGCGCGGCATCGTCGCGCTCAACGACACCGAAATGCGCGAGGGCGACGGCGCCGCTATCGAGGCAGAACCGATGCTGCGTATCACGGCCGAGACCGAGGCCGAGGTCCTGCTGTTCGACCTCGCCTAGGCACCGTCGCGCCCGTCGCACCGATCCGACACAAACGGGCAATGCACGCGTTACATTCGGCGCGCAGCGTGGTGCTGTCCGCAGACACGGGAGCACGATCATGAACGAGGCAACGGCGACGGCCCAGGTCAAAGTCTGGGACATCGTGGTGCGGAGCGGCCACTGGCTGCTCGTGGCAGGGTTCATCGCCGCCTACGTCACCCACGAGAGCGCGGATCGCGGGCTCAGCGGCACGATCCATATTTGGGCCGGGTACGCCGTCGGCGCGGTGCTGCTGATGCGGATCGTCTGGGGCTTCACCGGCACTCGCTACGCCCGCTTCAAGAGCTTCCTGTTCTCGCCGCGGCACGCGCTGCGCTACCTCGGCCAGCTGCTGCGGCGCGATTCGCCGCGCTACATCGGCCACAGCCCGGCGGGTGCGGCGATGATCTTCGCGCCAATTCTCAGCGTCGGCGCCACGGTCGGCACCGGCGTCTACCTGCTAGCGCAGGATGGCCGCGGGCCGCTGACACCGTTCGTCGAGCAGGTCGTGCGTCCCGCCCGCCCGGCGTTCCAGCCGGGCCAAGGTCCGGGCCCGGGCCAGCGGCCGCAAGGGCAGGGTCAGCCGAACGTCATGCGCGCGGCGCACGATTTCTTCACCACCCTCAGCCTGGTGCTGATCTTCTTGCACCTCGCCGGCGTGTTCTGGGCGAGCTTCGCGCACCACGAGAACCTGGCGAAATCGATGCTAACGGGCCGCAAGCGTGCCGGCGGCACGGAGACGGTGCCGAACCCCTAGCGCGCCGCCGGGTGGCGTCGCGAAGTTGGTTGGAATTGGTGGTGGCGTAGTCTCCGGGTGCTTCAACCCCAGCAAGTGCGGCGTTTGACGCGCCGGACAGGAGACCACGCCATGACAAGCACTATCACGAAGCCGAATGCCGTTCAGCCTGACGCGG